>JAMPGS010000027.1 GCA_023663815.1 Clostridium sp. | reverse complement strand
CGCAGGAGACGTAAATTCCCCGGCATCCCCTGTCCCGTTTTCCGCATCCTCGGAAGCTTCCGCCCCGTTTCCCGCTTTTCCTATTCCGCTTTCCGCTTCCCCGGCGTCCTCCGCTCTATTTTCCGTCCCGGCGGCTCCGGCTTCCTTGGAAAAGCCGCTTAAATCTATCGTAAGCCCGGAGCTGTCCGTCTGCGCCTTCCTCTGTACCTTTCCCAGATGGGAGACGCACATAACGATAATTACAAAGGCTGTAATCGCAAAAAGCAAAAGAACACCCTTTTTGCCGTTTAAGCCCCAGCCGCCGCCTCCTCCGCTCTCCGGCGCTTTAGGCACTGTGTAGTTGATGCTTCTGTTAAAATACGCTTCGTCCTTGTCCCACTCAAGGGCGTACTGTGAATTGCAGTACTCGCAGGTGGCAATCGAAGGATTTTTTTCATCGACCTTTAATTTCCCTCCGCAGGAAGGACATTGCAATTCCGAAATTTTCATTCTTTACCTCATTTCTGCGCTGCTTTTTGCGCATAACGGAGTTTGTGGATGCAGCGCAGACACAAACTCTTTGGAATGAAAGATTTATCTTTCATTCTTTACCTCCTTTTCAGTTCCTTATCTATCAGAAAAAGGCCGCATCCCAAGCGGGATACAGCCTTTTCGACCGGTTTATTTTATTCCCGCGGCCATAGCGGGCTATTGACTTTTTACTTTTTCTGCAGGAAATCCGGTATCTTTAAGGGCTTGTCCGCTACGCTGCTTCTGATATCGCCGGGGCTGTTGATTCCCGTAATGGGCCGGGTGGGCATAGGCGTCACCGGAGCCGTGGGCGTCGTCTTTTCGGCTGCGCCTGTATTTACGATACTGCGTTTTAACGACAAATTCGGCGTTACAGATTTATATTTGCTTGCAAAGGAGCTGTAGGGCGACGTCCTTGCGTTGTTTAAGGTCTCGTCCTCAAGCCCTGTGGCAATCACCGTGATACGGCAGCTATCGCTCTTGGACTCGTCGTACATTGCGCCAAAGATGATGTTGACCTCGTCCCCAGCCAATTCCTGCACATAGCTTGCCGCGTCGGAAGCGTCCGCAAGGGTGATATCCCCCGAAACGTTGATAATCACATGGGATGCGCCTGAGATGGTTGTCTCCAATAAGGGGCTTTCCACCGCCATCTTCACCGCTTCGCTTGCCTTATCGTCTCCCTTGCCCTCTCCAATTCCAATATGGGCGATGCCCTTGTCCTTCATGACCGTTTGAACGTCCGCAAAGTCAAGGTTGATGACCGCAGGCACGTTAATCAAATCCGTAATTCCCTGAACCGCCTGCTGAAGCACCTCGTCCGCTTTCTTAAGGGCGTCGGGCATGGTTGTCCGCCTGTCAACAATTTCCAGCAATTTATCGTTGGGAATGACAATCAATGTGTCCACATTATCCTTAATCTTCTCAATACCGCTTAAAGCGTTCACCATTCGGGCCTTGGCCTCAAAACGGAAGGGCTTCGTCACAACGCCTACCGTGAGAATCCCCATGTCCTTGGCAAGCTTCGCCACCACAGGGGCCGCCCCGGTTCCGGTGCCGCCGCCCATGCCGCAGGTGACAAAAACCATGTCCGCCCCGCGCAGCACGGAGGCAATCTCCTCGCTGCTTTCCTCGGCTGCTTTCTCGCCGATTTCCGGCTTAGCGCCCGCGCCTAATCCCTTTGTTAATTTCTCGCCAATCTGTAGAAGTTTCGGAGCCCTGCAAAGCTGAAGTGCCTGCTTGTCCGTGTTGATTCCCACGAATTCAACACCGGTGATATTCTCGTCTACCATTCTATTTACAGCGTTATTACCTGCGCCACCTACACCAAGCACAATAATTCTAGCGGCAGATTCAGCGTCGTTTGTTATAATTTCTAGCAAGGTCTTTCCTCCTTCATACAATTAAAAATGGCCCATTTATTTTGACCGTAACATTATGCATATAGTCCATCATATAATTTTTTTCTTGATTTAGCAATAACAAATTTCAGTTTTTTAAAAGGTTTTTCTTTTAACCCGCCTCGTCCGGCTCAAAAGAAGTGTTTTTCGTTTCCTCCGTGTAATTTTCCATCCGCAAAACGCCGCTTTTTCCCTCAAGGCTGGGCAGCATGTACTGAAGCCGCATAATTTTCTCGTCGAGATTTTCACCCGTTCCAAGGGCCGCCCTTACCTCCCCGAAATACAGGGTAATCGTGCCGTCCGCGCCAAAATAAATCCTGTCCACCAAGAGGCTGTACTTGTTCACAAGCTGGGTGATGTTCAAGATGGAGCGGAAAATTCCCGCATCCTCCACCGGAAGCTGCTCGTACAAAATCACGTGGTCGAACTTTAACCCCGTCACCTGCGGAACTCCCGCCGTCTTTTCCTCCGAAATTTCCGTGATGATGCCGTCCTTGTCAAAATACATGCACTTTTCCAAATATTCCACATACCCGGCCAGCGCCTTCTCGTAAACCTCAATCTTAATCGTGTGAGGGTCTAACACGGAAACGTCCATTTTTTCCACAAAGGGAACTCCCTCCACGCTCTTGTCCTTGTATTTTAATGATAAGAGAAGGGAATTATTTCCATAACGCCCTTCCATTACCATATTTATCACTTCCTCCTCGGTGTAATGGACGTTTCCCTCCACATACACCGTGGTCACCGTATAGTTGGCAATAATGTAGGAATAGCCGTAAGCCAGCCCGGCCGTTAAGAGAATGAGCATCACGCCGATGATAAACAGGCTCTTATGCCCCATGAAAAAATCCCACGGGCGGAAGCTTACCGGCTCCGCAAACAAATCCCTATTTACTTTTTTCGACTGTTTTGCTTTTTTTGTCTTTTTCTTTGCCATTGAACTACCCGATATGGATATTTGCTCCGAGATTCTGGTAATCCCTGCAGATATCCTCATATCCCCGCTCTATAAAACGGCGGTTTTTTACGACGGTTTTCCCCATTGCCATGCAGCCTGCAATCACAAGGGCCGCGCCTCCCCGAAGCTCCTTTGCCGTCACCTCGCAGCCAAGGAGACTGTCAACGCCCTCGATAACCGCCTGTCTTTTTCCCCGCGTCGTGATGTCGGCGCCCATCTTTTTCAGCTCCTCCACCACATGGAATCTGTCCTCAAAAATGGTTTCCTCTATAATACTGGTTCCCCGCGCCGTGGCAAGGGCCGCCATCAGGGGCGACTGCATATCCGTGGGAAAGCCCGGATAAACCTCTGTCTTTAAATAAGGAACCGCCCTTCTGTACTCGTCGGCAATGACCCCAAGGCCTTCCTTTGAAACATGAATCTGCGCGCCGATTTCACCGGCTATCTTTAACATGCTCCGCATCTGGGCCGCGGGCGCGTCCTCCAAAAAGATGTTTCCCCCCGTCCCCAGCACGCTCATAAGGTAGGTGCCCGCCACAATCCTGTCCGCCGGGACGCGGAAAGACACTCCATGGAGCTCATGGCCCCCCTGTATGATAAGCACGGGGCCTCCAATCCCTTCAATCACGGCCCCGGCCTCCCGCAAAAATTCGCAGAGCGTGGTAATTTCCGGTTCCTTGGCCGCGTTTTGGAGCACCGTCACGCCCTTCGCCATAACCGCCGCCAAAATCACGTTTTCCGTGGCCCCGACGCTGGATATGGGAAGATGGATAACCGCCCCCTCAAGGGATTTCACTCTGGCGGTAAAGCAGCCCTCCTTTTCATAAACGGACACCCCCATCCTGCGCAGGGCCCCCAGATGCATGTCTATAGGCCGCTGTCCAATCACACAGCCGCCGGGATACGCCATGGTGACCTCCTTCATCCTGCCCAGCATAGCCCCAAGCAGCGTGATGGAAGAGCGCATCCCCGTGACGTTCTCCCCGGACATGGTGTCCTCCGATAGATTTCTGGCGTCGATTACCAGCCTGTTGTCCGCAAGGCTTACCTTACAGCCCAATTCCATAAGAAGCTGCTGCATATGCTTCACGTCCGATATATGGGGACAGTTTTCTATGATACAAACATCCTTTATCAAAAGAGCGGCCGCCATTACCGGCAGCGCCGCATTTTTCGACCCTTGTATCCTTGTTTCCCCAAAAAGCGCGTTTCCTCCGTAAATATGAATAGAATCCAAATCCTCACCTTCCGCCTTGGTTAAAAAATTTGACCTATTCTAACTTATGTAAGGGAGAAAAAAGTGCACCTTGTACTATAAATCTTTGAACCGTATCCCCTTGCCCACGCTGAGCACCAGCCCAATTTCCGCAAGCTGGAACAGCACCGACGTACCTCCATAGCTGATAAAGGGAAGGGAAATACCCGTGTTTGGAATGGTGTTCGTGACAACCGCCACGTTCAAAATAACCTGAATGGCAACGTGCCCCATGACCCCCACCACAAGAAGGGAGCCGAACAAATCCGTGGCGTTGTTGGCAATCACCATGAAACGCCAAATCAGGAGAATAAACATAAGCAAAATGGAAATTGCCCCGAAAAGTCCCAGTTCCTCGCAGATAATGGAAAAAATCATGTCGTTTTGGGCCTCCGGCATGAAGCCCAGCTTCTGCATACTCTGTCCAAGGCCCTTTCCCATAATCCCGCCGGAGCCGATGGCGTAAAGGGCCTGCAGGGTTTGAAAGCCCTTGCCGCTGGCGTAGGCCTCCGGGTCAAGCCAAGCAAGGATACGCGTTCCGCGGACGCCCAGCGCGCTGGCATTTTCCGACTGGCTCATCTGCACAATCACATACACTATAAGGACGGCCGCCCCCACTCCCAAAATCCCCAGCAGAATAAAACGCTTGTAATCCGGGCAGGCCACAAAGAGCATCAGCACCCCGATTCCTAAAATGATAATGGCGGAGCTCATATTTTCCGTGACAAACCAAACCAGCACCGCCATAACTGCAGGCATGGCAAGCACCCACATAAACCCCTTCCAGCTTCTGACCTTGCGCCCCATCCTGCAAATCAAGCTGGACAAAAACACAATCACGGCAATCTTTGCCACCTCGGCGGGCTGTATGGAAATTCCCAATATTCTAATCCACCGTCTTGCCCCGTTGGCCTCGTAGCCAAGGGGAGTGAGAACGAGGAAAATCAGCGCAATCGACACAATACACATAGGAAAAGCAAACCGCTCCCAAAAATGGTAGGGGATATTGGCAATCAAAATCATAGCCCCTATGCCCAGCGCCGTAGCCCCTACCTGCCTTCTCAAAAAGTAGGTGGCGTCCCCCTCGTAATGGAGGCTGGCGTCGTAGGAGCTGGCAGAGTACAGCATCACAAGCCCAAAGGCAAGCAAAAACAGCACAATAAACAACAGGGTATAGTCGAAAAACGACTCCTGCCGCCCTCTCTCTTTCCTTCTCTGATTGTTCCCGTATCGTCTTCCCGCCACAATCACTAAACTCCAATCTCTCCAACTAACTCTTTAAACCGGTTTCCTCTGGCCTCGTAATCGGTAAACATTCCCCAGCTTGCGCAGGCCGGGGACAAAAGCACCGCGTCTCCGGGCTTTGCCTGCGCCCTGCAGACCGCGAAGGCTTCTTCAAAGGTATCCGCTAAAATCACATTTTCTATCCCGTGGGCTTTTGCGCAGGCGGCAATCTTTTCCCTTGTCTGCCCAATCAGCACAAAGGACTTTACTTTTCCATCAAAGGCTTCTATCCACTCGTCATAGCTGCTCTGCTTGTCGTAGCCGCCCCCAATCAGCACCGTAGGCTTCGTCATGGCCCGAATTCCCCAAATGGCCGCGTCGGGGTTTGTTCCCTTGGAGTCGTTGTAGTAGTCAACGCCCTCCTTTGTTGCCACAAACTCAATCCTGTGCTCTACCGCCTTGAAATTGCGTATCGTCTCAAAAATTATCTCCTCCGGCACCTCCATAGCCCGGCTGACAGCGATTGCCGCCATCACGTTTTCCACGTTGCACAGGCCCACCAGCTTCATATCATGAATGTTCATAAGGCGGCGGCGCGACTTTGCTTCCCCGTCCTTTTCCGCCAGCCAAATCTCCTCCCCCTTAAGATAAATCCCCTCGTCCAGCTCTCTTTTTGAGGAAAAGAAAACCACCCTTGCGGGGCATCTCTTACCGAAGTCCTTGGTGTAAGAGTTTTCGTAATTCAGCACGCAGAGCTCCTCCCCGCCCTGATTTACGGCAATTTCCTCCTTGGTTCTTACATAACATTCCATAGTGTGGTGGCGGTTTAAATGGTCCGGCGTAACGTTTAAAATAGCGGACACCGCCGGTTTAAAATCATGGATAGTCTCCAACTGAAAGCTGCTGATTTCCGCAACTGTCACGCTCTCATCCGTAGTCTCAAAGGCTATATCCGTGTAGGGATTGCCTATATTACCCACCACGTACACCGAATCATAAAAGGCCTTCATAATCTCGCCCAACAGTGCGGTGGTGGTGGTCTTGCCGTTGGTTCCCGTAATGGCAATCACCTTTCCCTTGGCAAAGGCATAGGCAAGCTCAATCTCCCCCCAAATGGGAATTTGACGCTTTCTGTAATCGGAAAGCCACGGAGCGTCCACAGGCACGCCGGGACTGATAACCACAAGGGCAAACTCCTTTTTTTCCTCCTCAGGGACCGTCCCGGTAAAAACCTCCAGCTCCGCTCCCATTCCCGCTTTCTTCCTCAGCTCTTTTGCATCAAGCTTTTCATTGCTGTCAAACAGTACCGGCAAAGCTCCCGCCTTTGCAAGAAGCCGGACGGCTCCAATACCGCTTTTTCCGCTTCCTACCACCAGCACTTTTTTATTTTTCAGATTCATGCTTTTTCTCCCAATTTATATTCCAAACAGCGCCACAAGGCACAAAGCGGCAGTGATAATGGAAAAGACCGCCACCACCTTCGTCTCCCTCCACCCGCACAGCTCAAAGTGATGATGGAGAGGCGCCATCCTAAAGATTCTTTTTCCCCCGCTTATCTTAAAATAAACCACCTGAAGTATCACCGACAGCACCTCCGCCACATAGATAAAGCCCACTATCGGCAAAAACAACGGCATTTGCAGCATATAAGCGCACCCCGCCACAAAGCCTCCTAGGGCCAGCGAACCGGTGTCGCCCATAAACACGCTGGCAGGATGGACGTTAAACAATAAAAACCCCAAAAGCGCCCCCATAACGGCGCAGGTAATGGGCTCGATTCCCGCCCCAAGCCCGACGGACGCCATGGTAAAAAAGGTGGCCACCAGCACGGTCACGCTGCCCGCAAGGCCGTCCAGCCCGTCGGTAAAATTGGCGCCGTTGGCCGTTCCCGTAACCACGATAAACATCAGCGGGATATTCAGCCGCCCAAAGTCCACGTAATAGCCTTTTACAAAGGGAATCCGCATCACCAGCGAGATATCCGCCCCGTGGGCAGCATACCACGCAAACACTCCCGTCACTAGTAGCTGCAGGAGCATTTTCTGCCATGCCCTAAGGCCCATGGAACGCCGCAGCACTACCTTAATGTAGTCGTCCAGAAAACCAATGAGGCCAAAGCCCAGCGTGAGCATCAGCACGGGAATGATTTTCGGATACTCCTTCACATAGAGCAGAGCGGTGATTGTCGCGCTTATCATAATCAAAATGCCGCCCATGGTGGGGGTGCCCGACTTTTTTAAATGAGTTCCCGGACCGTCCTCCCGAACCGTCTGCCCCACCTTCATTTTCCTAAGGAGCGGAATCACAAAAGGCCCTAAAACCGCGCTGAGGACAAAGGATATCAGGATAGGAACTACAAGGATATTACCAGCCATAAGGTTATACCTCTCAATTATAATCCATTTTCTCCAAATAAGGAAGAATATTTTCAAAAAGCTGCCTCACAACCGGCGCGGCTATCTGTCCCCCGTAGTAAGTCCCTTGGGGATTGTGGATAATTGCCAGCGCCAGCACCTTCGGATTGTCCGCCGGGGCAAAGCCCAAAAAGGAAGCAATGTACCTTCCCGTGCCTCTTGGAAGGGTTTGGCTGGTGGCGGTTTTGCCGCCCACCCTCGCTCCCTCCACGTAGCCGTTTTTTCCTGAGCCGTTTTCCACCACCTGCTCCAAAATCATGCGCATAGTGGCGGAGGTTTCCTCTGACACAATATGCTCCGTCACGGGGTACGAGAACTTCTTCATTTCCGTTCCCTCCTTGTCGGCGGTCATCACCGCAAAGTGGGGCGTTATCCTGTTCCCGCCGTTGACGATGGAGGCCGCCGTGGTGGCAAGCTGTATGGGCGTAATCTGAAAGGACTGGCCGAAGGATACGGTGGCAAGCTCCACCGCCTTCATGTCCTCCATCTTATGCATAATCGTGCCCGCCTCGCCGGGCAAATCCACCCCGGTCTTATTTAGAAGGCCGAACTGCGTAAAGTAATGATAGTACCGCTCCACCCCCAGCCGCAGCCCCACCGTAATAAATACCGGGTTGCAGGTGTTTATAAAACTTGGTTTTTTATGCGGGCTGTGAGAGGGGCGCGCCCTATTTTTGCCGCCTCTCCGCTTGTTTTCTTTTCTGTTGCTTTGTCCGTTGCTGCCCTGCTTGCTGTCTCTGCTGCTTTGTCTATCGCTTCTGCTGCTCCGCCTGCCGACTCTGCTTCTGCTACACTTCTTGCAACACCTTCCGCCGCAAGGGCAGCTTCCAGGCAAACTTCAAGGCGGCCGTCCCCATGCACGGTAATAGATTCCGTTCTCTCCAGCAGAGCGGCCGTCACCCCCCGCTCTATCAGCCTTTCTTCCGTAAGGACCTTTTCTATCTCCCGCAGGCGGCTCTCATAATTATTATATTTTCCCTGCCGGGACTTTATGCTTTCTATTTTCTGTTCTATCTCCCTCAGTTTTTCCGCGGCCTCCCCGCGATACCTTTGAAAATCCTCGTCTCCGATGATTCCGTCAAGAAACTTTTCCATCAAAAAATCCCCGCGCGCCTTAAGCTTTCCGCGCTCCCGCTCAAGGCCTTTTAGCTGGTCCTCCTCCCCCGGCGTTTCCAAGACCTTTTCAGCAAAGCGCAGGAATTCCCCTAAAAGCTCCCCCTGCCTGCCGTAAAGCTCCGGGAAAGATTCCCGAAAGGCCGCCGCAAGCGCGTCAAAAACCTCCTTCTGCCGCAGATTCCTGTTGTCGCACCCGACAGGATTCTCCCCGTTTCGGCTTCTGCCGCCGCCAAGGAAGGTGGAGCACTTCCAGAGGGCCTCCCCCTCCGCGTTTTTCCTTCCTCCCGTCCGATAATAAAATTTTCCGCACTGAGCGCACACCAGCTTGCGGCTGAGCTCGTATTTTCCTTGGAGGACCGCCATACAAGCTTCGCTTTTCCCCTGCTGCCCGTAAAGCAAGGCCCGCTTTTTCAAAATAGTTATCACTTCCTCCTGATATTCCTTTGAGACGATAGGAGGCAGGGCGTTCTCCACAAAAATCCAGTCCTTCTCCGGCGTTTGCTCGTACCGCTTGGCGTCAAAATTGTAAATGCGCTTGTTTAACACCATGGTTCCGTGGGCTCTTGGGGTGTAAAGCATATTTCTCCACTGAACCTCCGATATCTTTTGCCCGCTCCTTCCTCTGGCTCCCTCCTCATACAAAAGATTGCTGATGGTGTAAAAGCCCCTTCCCTCCCCCGCAAGGGCAAAGGCCCTCCTGTAGTACTCGGCTTCCTTTTCGTTGATTTCATAGGTATCTTTCGCTATCCTGTTCCAGCCGAACATCCCGCAGGTGATATTGCACCCGCTTTTTTTCTCCTGTCTGCGCCTGTGGGCGTTTTTAATCTTTTTGGAGAGCTCCCTGCTAAAGTCCTCCGCCAGAATCGCCTTGATGCCGGAAATAAGATTGTCGTCCGGGGTGTAAAATTTTCTTTCTATATATATGTAAAGCCTTAGCCCATTTGCGGTAAGCCTGCCAAGGAAAATGTACCAGTCCTTGGCGGAGCGCATAAGCCTGTCGATGGATTTAATCATAACAATGTCAAACTTATCCCTCTCCATGTCCTCAAGAAGCCTTTGATAGCCGCCGCGCTTATAGGCCACCGTCCCCGTCTCGGATTCGATGTACTGCTCCGTGATTTCCCAGCCCTGCCTTGCCGCAATTTCCCTGCTCTCCGCCGCTTGGGCGGCCAGCGCGTTCTTTTGGCTTTCCTCCTCCGTGCTGCACCTGTTGTAAATTCCTACTCTTTCCATAGATTACTGCGCTCCTTCCATTTTTTCTTCTCTGCCGTTTTCCGTTCTTCCATTGACGCTGCTTTCTCCTTCCCTGCCGTTTTCCGCTCTCACACCGACGGCCTCTTTCTTTTCTCCGCCGTTTTTCTCTTCCCTGCCGCTTCTTCTTTTCCTGCCTCCCGCGCTTCCGCTGGCGAAAATCATCCGCTCCAGCCGGCTTTTTTCCGCGCTGTCAAGAAGTCCTCTTTCCACCAGCAGCCCCGCCGCGCAGCTCATCGCGCGTCTTTTTATTTCCGCTTCCAGCCATTTTTCCTGTATCATTTTTTAACAATCCTTATTTTTTGTCATTTAAGTATATTCTTTCTCTATTTAAATATTGACTTTAACACGTTAAAGCTGTATAATCGGATTCGCAGGTTTTTACACTGTAATAAAATATGGAGGAATTCATTATGAAAAAACTACTTGCATTACTTTTGACTGTGGTTATGGTCTGCAGTCTTGCAGCCTGTGGAAATTCCGGCGCTGCAGAAACAACTGCCAACGACGCGGAAGCTGAAGCTCCTGCGGACGGCGCGGACGCCGACGACGGGGCTCAGGCAGAGGATGCCGCTCCCGCAGAGGACAGCGCGGACGCCGCGGCGGATGAGAGCGGCGATACATACACCGTTGGTATCTGCCAGCTTGTTCAGCACGAAGCCTTAGACGCCGCGACGGAAGGATTTAAGGACGCCTTAAAGGAAGCTCTTGGCGACAAGGTTACCTTTGACGAGCAGAACGCACAGGGCGACACCAACACCTGCGCTACCATCATCAACGGCTTTGTTTCCGGCAACGTGGATTTAATTCTTGCAAACGCAACCCCCGCCCTTCAGGCAGCCGTAGCGGGAACGAACGAGATTCCCATTCTTGGAACTTCCGTAACGGAATACGGCGTTGCCCTTGAAATTGAGGATTTTAGCGGCACCGTAGGCGGAAACGTTTCAGGTACTTCCGACCTTGCTCCCCTTGACGGACAGGCGGATATGCTTCAGGAGCTGTTCCCCGACGCAAAGACGGTAGGCTTGCTGTACTGCTCCGCAGAGGCAAACTCTAAGTATCAGGTTGACACCATCAAGGCTTTCCTTGAGGAAAAAGGCTACACCTGCGAATATTACTCATTCGCGGATTCCAACGACCTTTCTTCTGTAGTGACCGCCGCAACCACCGAGGTTGACGTGATTTACGTTCCCACGGACAACACGGCCGCTTCTTCGACGGAAATTATCAACAATGTGTGCCTGCCCGCCGGCATCCCGGTTATCGCAGGCGAGGAAGGTATCTGCCGCGGATGCGGCGTTGCAACGCTTTCCATCAGCTACTATGATATCGGCGTTGCTACCGGCAAGATGGCCGCAAAGATTCTGGCGGAGGGAGCGGATATCTCCACAATGCCCATTGAATATGCGCCTGAATTCACGAAGAAATACAATCCGACCATTGCTGAAACATTAAATATTGAAATTCCCAGCGACTATGAAGCGCTTGCTGAATAATTGCTCTGAAAACATCGGCGGCGGGAGAATTTAATTCTCTCGCTGTCTTTTGTTCCTTCACTTAACATCCCGCTGTGGGCAGCCTGTTGATAACCTCTTGGCCTGCCGCCTGCGGAAACACACTAGCGCGCCGTAAGCAGCGGCGGCCATCTGGAGGTTCTCAATGAATATTGCAAATTTACTGAACTCCCTGCCGGGCGATATCGCTCAAGGACTTATCTGGGGCATTACCGCCATCGGTATTTATATCACCTATCGAATTCTGGACATTGCCGACCTTACCGTTGACGGCTCCCTTGGCACGGGAGGGGCCACCTGCATTATGATGATGCTCTCCGGCCACAACGTTTATATTTCCATTCTCACGGCGACGCTGGCCGGTATGCTGACCGGGCTTGCCACCGGGCTTTTCCATACCTTTATGGGAATTCCCGCCATTTTATCCGGTATATTAACACAGTATTCCCTCTACTCTATCAATTTGAAAATTATGGGAAAAGCCAATCAGGCAATCAACGTTGACAAATACAACCTCTTGGTTTCCCTGCGATATATTAAAGGCGTCGCCTTCTACAAAAACCCCATTTTTGTGGTTGCTGTGGCGATTATCCTGCTGACCCTTCTCCTCTATTGGTTTTTTGGAACTGAGCTCGGCTGCGGCCTTCGAGCTACCGGCTGCAACGACAACATGGCGAGAGCGCAGGGCATCAACACCAATCTCTATAAGGTGATTGGCCTTGTGGTCTCCAACGGGCTGGTTGCCTTATCGGGCGCGTTGCTTGCGCAGTATCAGGGCTTTTCCGATATCAACATGGGCCGCGGCGCAATCGTAATCGGACTTGCCGCCGTGATTATCGGCGAGGCGTTGTTCGGCCGTCTTTTCCACAATTTCGGCCTCAAGCTTATCGGCGTGGCCTTCGGCTCCATCGTCTACTATCTGGTGCTGCGCCTGGTTATCTGGCTGAACATTGCCGATACGGATTCCTTAAAGCTTTTGTCCGCCCTTGTAGTCGCTATTTTCCTTGCCATTCCTTACTGGAAAGACAAATATTTTAAGAAATCCATGGTAAAGAAAGGAGACGCACCCCATGCTTGAAATGAAAAATATCACCAAGATTTTTAATCCCGGAACTGTAAACGAAAAGCTGGCTCTGGACAATTTTTCACTGACCCTTGAGGAGGGCGACTTTGTCACCGTGATTGGCGGAAACGGCGCGGGAAAATCTACCATGATGAACGCCATCGCCGGGGTTTGGCCGGTGGACGCGGGTCAGATTACCATCGATGGGGAAGATATTACCAAGCTTCCCGAACACAAGCGGGCAAAATTTTTAGGGCGGGTATTTCAGGACCCCATGACCGGCACCGCCGCCACCATGGGCATCGAGGAAAATCTTGCGCTGGCAAAACGCCGGGGACGCAGGCGTTTTTTGAAAACGGGAATCAACAAGAAAGAACGTGAAGAGTACAAAGAACTGCTGAAAATCCTCGGACTAGGACTTGAGGACAGATTAACCACCAAGGTAGGCCTTCTATCCGGCGGCCAGCGTCAGGCCCTCACCCTGCTTATGTCAACCCTGCAAAAGCCAAAGCTTTTGCTTCTCGACGAGCACACCGCCGCCCTTGACCCTAAAACCGCGGCAAAGGTGCTTGAGACCACGGAGTATATCGTCAATAAGGACCATTTAACTACCCTTATGATTACCCACAATATGAAGGACGCCATCACCCACGGCAACCGGCTGATTATGCTGATGGACGGGAAAATTATTTTGGATATTAGAGGGGAAGAAAAGAAAAAGCTTACGGTGGAGGATTTGCTGCACAAGTTTGAGGAAGCCAGCGGAGAAGAATTCACAAGCGACAAGGTGATTTTGGGGTGATTTGCAGCTTCCTTACACTTTTACTGTAAAGTTCGTAAAACGCGCGAATTCAGCCTGCATTTGACATCTTTGTGTAATGTTTCATAAATACCTGCTTACAGCTGTTCATGGTGGCCTGAATAAAATTTTCGGCCCCATGACCGGCGGTCTTGTGGCAGCGGATACGCCTATCCTCCACCATGATAAAGCCGGGGCAGCTAAATTGATCCTCGGTAGTCACCACCCCTTCTTCCAGCCCGGCGGCGGCCGTGATAATTTTAAAGGTAGAGCCCGGCTCGTAGGTGTCGTTGATACAGCCGTTGCGCCACATGCGGTTTAGCTGCTCCTGCTTCTGTTCTTCCGTAAGGCTCCCTGCATCCGTTCCCTCTGGGAGCTCATAAGGGTTATTTAGGTCAAATTCCGGCACGTCCGCCATCGCCATAATTTCCCCGTTCTGCGGATTCATCACCAATATAGACACCCTCTCGGCCTGCTTGGTCTCCATCACCTGCTTTGCAAGCTGGGTGGCATAGCTTTGGATATTCATGTCAAGGCTCACGTACAAATCGTTGCCCGCCACGGGCTCCACTCTCTCCTCCCCCGCCGCGTCTATCTCCACTCCTCTTGCGTCCGTGACGGTGAGAATCGTCCCTTCTTCTCCTTTCAGATACTCCTCATACTTTACCTCCAGCCCGATAATTCCCTGATTATCCCCGCCGGTAAAGCCCAGAACCTTGGAGGCCAGCGAATCATAGGGGTAATAGCGTTTGTAATCTTCGTCCACCTTTACCCCTTCCAAGTTGTAGGCCCTAATAGCGTCGCCCTTTTTCTTGTCCACGTTGCTCTTTATCCTCTCAATGGAGGAATACTTTTCCACGCGCCCACGCACATACTCCTCGGAGAGCTCCAACTCCTTGCTTAGTATCTCCACAATCTTGTCTGCATCCTTTACTTGATTATGTATCACCGAGATTGTGCAGACCGTCCTGTTGTCCGCAATCACGGTTCCGTTTGCGTCGATAATCCTTCCTCTCGCCGCCTTGATGCTTCTCTCCCTCTCATGGAGCTCTCTGGCTTTTTCCGTATAATAGTCAGACTGGAAAATCATCAGATAGGCAAGCCGCCCTCCAAGGAACAAAAAAACCGCGGCGCAGGCAAAAAATACCGTGACGATTTTCTTTCTGTGAAAGGTCATGTTTTTTTTATTCATAAAAAACCTCACGGGAAAGGTATTGTTATAATTTATTACCTTTTCCGCGAGGTTATTCTTTGAAATATTATATTCTACTGCTCCGGCGCAGCGGAAGGCGACGCTTCCGTCCCGGCTTCACCGCCCGGCGACGGGGACGCGCCCGCTCCGTCCTCGTAGCTTCTGCCAAGTACCGCCCCGGTTTCAGGGTCTACATAAGCTCCGGTTTCAGGGTCGATTGCATAGCCGGTTTCAGGATCGATGGGGAAGGTTTTCCATACCTCCTCGCGGGGCGGCGCTCCTTCCTGACCTTCCGCGCCTCCTTCGCCGCTTTCTTCTCCTTCTCCGGTCTCTCCAGCTCCGCCGTCTCCGGCTTCACCGGTTCCTCCTTCGCCTTTTTCACCCTCTCCTTCGCCGCCTGCGCCTGTTTCTCCTTCCTTATTTTCAGTCTCGTCTTCTTCCGCTGAAGGAGGCGGCGTCATAATCTCAATCTTTAAGGCTTCCAATTCTTCCCGCTCCGTATCGGAAAGCTCCTCCGTCATAAAGATTCCCTTGTAGGGAAGCACCTCGGTGAGAATACTTCTGACTACTCTGGTAGCAAACTTGGCGTCGTCCATGATAGCTCCCGGAACGTTGGGCCTGTCCACCACCACGTAAATGGCAATCTCCGGGTCGTCTATGGGGGCGTAGCCCATAAAGGAAAGCACAAACTCATTGTTTCCACGGGGCAGCGTCTCCGCGGTTCCCGTTTTTCCGCCAATCATATACCCTGCCGGACGGGCCGTTTTTCCTGTTCCATTTTCCCCCGATACCACCAGATTGCACATCTCCCGCACTCTGTCCGAGGTGGTCTCCGAAATCGTCTGCTTCAGTACCCTTGGCTCAATATTCTGCACCGTTGCGCCGGATGGGCTTACTATCTTGCTCACCATATGGGGCTCATAATAATAGCCGCCGTTAATCAAGGAGCAGAATCCCGTTATCATTTCTATCATGGTAGCGTTAAAGCCCTGCCCAAAGCTGCAGGTTGCAAGCTCCGCGGAGCGCATATTGTTGTCGTAATAAATCAAACTGGCCGTTCTCGCCTCCCCGGCAAGGTCGATATTGGTTTTTAAGCCCAGATTAAAAATATGCTGGAATTTAGTAAAATTCTTTACTCCCATGGCTTGAGCCACATACATCATATTTACGTTGCAGGAACGCTCTATGCCCTCTGAAACGGTCAAATAACCGTCGCCCCATTTATTATGGCAGGTAATGGGCTTCTCGCCCACCACAAGCTTCCCTTCGCAGTAATAGCTCTCGTTTCCCGTGATGCTGCCGCTCTCAATCCCCGCCGCCACGGTAAAAGGCTTCGACACGGAGCCCGGCTCGTAGGTGTCGCTGATGCAAAAATTTTTCCATAGAGCGTTTAAATTTTGGTACATTGCCTCGGAGTCTTGGCTTAAGGTGCGGAGGTTTTCATCGTTGATATACTCCTGCGTCTTTTCCCCTTTCGCGTCCAAAAGGCGCATCCCCTTTAGCGCGTCCGTGTTCCTCACGTCGTTTAAGTCAAAGACGGGGTAGCTTGCCATGGCAAGAATCTCGCCGCTGTTTACGTCCATAATGATACAGCCGATATTGTTGGCCCCGTTGCCCTCATGGGCGTTATCCTTGTACTGCTCGTCGAACTTTTTCAGGTATTTTTCCACAATGCCCTGTATATTAACGTCGATAGTGGTGATAATGCTGTTCCCGTCCTCCGGCGATATGGTGGTCCGCTCAAGGTTGGAATCGTCGTTGAGATAGCCGTACTCCCGGCCCGCCGTGCCGGACAGCGTATCGTTATAGTATTCCTCCAAACCGTAGGAGCCCACATTATCGCTGGTGGTAAAGCCTACCACGTCGCAGGCAAGGGTGTTTCCCGGATAAATCCGCTTGTATTCCTCCTCAAACCAAACGCCCTTTACCAGGGAATCCTTCTCATTCTGCATGGCTACAAAATTTTGAATCTGCTCGTATTCCAGACGCTTTGCAAGCACATAGTAACGGGAGGTCTTTGCGTTCTCAGCAATATAATTTCTCACCTTTCCGGTGTCCACGGAAAATTCGCTCCGCAGAGCGTTTAAGGTGGGTTCCAAGTACTCTTCCTTTTCCGACACCGCAACCGCGTCCAAAATCACGTTGTAAACCTTCTCGCTGGAGGCCAGTATGTTCCCGTTGGCGTCCAAAATGGATCCCCGCTTGTAAGGAATCGTGGTTCCGTCATACCGCTGCTGGGACAAAATCTGCTTTTTGTACCTGTCCCCGTCGTCCCGCGTAATCGCATAGAGCCGGTAGGATAATCCAGTAAAAGCCAGCAGTATCAGCATAAACGTTACCACCAGCTTTTTTTTCATTTTAATTGTAAGTCTGTTACCTCTTTTTCTTCTCAAAATAGCACCCGCTTTATCTTATTTAGGGATATCTCCCTTCTGCCTCACATAGTCGCCGCCTTCGCCGTTAAAGGTGATAATCTGGCCCTCCTCGGCGTAGCGCATACCAAGTTCCTGCATGGCGACCCTTTTTATCTCTTCAAGATCCACATTGTTTGTGATTCTGCTGTAATTTTCATCGTTGGACATTTTCAGCTCGTTCAAGGTGCTTTCCAACGCCGCAATATGATTAAGGCTATTGGTAATATCGGATCGAAGGGTTAAATACCAGGTAAGTATCAGCCCCGCCATAATCATGGCCGCCGCCATGGGAATGACCGTCCCGATATTCATATGCGTCAGGCGTTCCCTGTTCTTCTGGGTTCTGCTGCTTGTTTTCTTTACCGGCGCCTGCCGTGGGACGGGCGCGGCTTCAAGCCTTCTGGCAGTATTTCCCTGCACATAGACGTTGTTTCCATATGCAGTTCGTCTTCTGTCACCGCTGTTTACTGCCATTTAATAATAGTCTCCTTTAATCAATCACTTTCTCAAAAATCCTCAGCTTTGCACTTTTTGCTCTCGGATTTGCCGTCAGCTCCTCCTCTCCCGGTAAAACCGGTTTTCCCGTAATAACTTTTCCCTTGCTTTTTCTCCCGCACACGCATACCGGAAAGCTGGGCGGGCATATACAAGGATTTTCGGCCTCCCTATAGGCCGTCTTTACAATTCTGTCCTCCAATGAGTGAAAGGTGATAATACAAAGCCTTCCTCCCGGATTTAAAAGCTCTATCAAATCCCCCAAAGCTTCCCTTAATACTTCCAGCTCCCGGTTGCACTCAATGCGGATAGCCTGAAAGGTTCTCTTGGAGGGATGTCCCCCTTTCGCCCTCATTTTTGCCGGAATCGCCGCCCTGATAATTTCGTTTAGCTCCTCCGTGGTTTCTATCGTCTTTTTCCGCCTTGCCTCCACAATATGTCTGGCAATGTTTTTTGCGAATTTATCTTCACCGTAATCTCTGATGATTCGGAATAGTTCCCGCTCGTCGTAATCGTTGACAATGTCCTTTGCCGTAAGGGCCTGCCGCCGGTCCATTCTCATATCAAGAGGAGCGTCAAACCGGTAGGAAAAGCCTCTCTCCCGCGTGTCAAGCTGATAGGAGGATACCCCAAGGTCAAGCATTATCCCGTCAATCCCTGTGATTCCAAGGGATGAAAGGGCCGCCTTTGCGTTGCGGTAATTGTCCCGCACAATGGTAACCTTCCCGTCAAAGGGCTTTAACCGCTCCCCCGCCGCAAGAACCGCCGTCTCGTCTTGGTCGATCCCTACAAGCCTTCCGGCCTCTCCCAGCCTTTTTGCAATTTCCAGCGAATGTCCCCCGCCGCCTAAAGTCCCGTCCACGTAAATCCCGTCCGGCTTTATCCTCAGTCCTTCAATTGTCTCCTCAAGCAGTACGGATGCGTGATGAAAGTCCATGGTTTCTCCATTTGTCAAAATCCAATTCCAAGCTCAATCATATGTCTTGAAATTTCTTCCATATCCTGATAGGTGACAGTGCCCTCCCAGTTTTCCTTGCTCCAAATTTCTACCCTGCTGCCCACTCCCACAAGCACAGCGTCCTTTGTGATGCCCGCAAACTCGCGAAGCACGGCTGGAATCAGAATTCTCCCCTGCTTGTCCACCTCCACGCTGGCGGCCCCGGCTAGGAAAAAACGGGTAAACTGCCTTGCCTCTTTATCTATCATGGGAAGTCCGTGCAGCTTTTTCTCAAAAGCCTGCCACTCAGAATTGTCGAACACAAAAAGACATCCATCCATTCCCTTAGTTATTACAAACTCATCGCCCAACACTTCACGGAATTTGGATGGAATAATCAGTCTGCCTTTGGCGTCTATTGTATGATTGTACTCCCCAATAAACATATGTATCCGCCACTTCTCCCCACTTAATTAACACTTTCTACCACTTTTCACCACCTGATGTTTATTTTAACTTAATTTTTTCCCCAGCGCAAGCAAAAAAAATGGCCCTGCAGAGACCTGCAAAGCCTTTAAACAGCGCATTTTCGCTGATTTTGTACATATCTAGTATCACCCGCAAAATCGCACCCTAGATATAGTTGTTTTTGTGAAAAAAATTTTTTTATTTTTTTTTCAATTTTATTCTCACCACTATATCGCAGACTGCCGCTCCCAAAAACAAAACCGCCGCCAACACCTGCGATACCGGAACAGTTGTTCCCGGAAGATAAAGCTGGTCGGTTCTGATTCCCTCAATCCATGCCCTTCCAAGGCCATATCCCCCCAAATATAACAGCGCAATCTCGCCGTCAAATTTCTTGTGCTTTCGGTAAAGCAGCATCAACGCCAAAATCCCCAGATTCCAAAGACTCTCATACAAAAAAGTGGGATGCACCTGAATGTAGTTCGTCCCCTCCGCAATATGGGCCGCAAGAGCCTCGGAGATATCCCTGCTCCTCACCGCCTCCACAGGCAGCCGCATGGCAAGCAGATTGTCCGTATACTCCCCAAAAACTTCCCTATTGGTGAAATTTCCCCACCTTCCGATTGCCTGACCCAAAATCAATCCCGGCACGGCGGTATCCGCCATGAGGAACGCCTTTTGCTTCTTCAGCCACGCATACGCAAACAGCGTGGAAAACCCGCCAATCACCCCGCCATAAATGGCAAGGCCCCCCTGCCTGATATTGAAAATGCTGAGCAGATTATCCTTATACATATCCCACTCAAAAATCACATAATAAATCCTCGCGCCGATAATCGAAATAATAACGGCATAAATGGCAAAATCCCAATACATATCAGGATCCTGCCCCGTCGCCTTCGCCTGCCGGGCCGCCAGCAAAATCCCAGCTATCACCCCGCAGCAAATAATCACGCCGTACAGGGCAATCTCAAAACCAAACACCGAAAAGCCTTTGGGCACATTCCTCAAATAAATTCCCAGATTTGGAAATGCAATGTCCATTAATTCCATTTTATTTATTCCTTATCCTATCATCAATCTTTAAGCGCAACGCCCCTACACATTAAACCGGAACAAAATTACATCCCCGTCCTTCACCACATAATCTTTTCCTTCCATCCCCACAAGCCCCTTTTCCCTTGCGGCTGCCAAGGACCCTTCCTTAAGCAAATCCTTGTAATTTACCACCTCGGCCTTGATAAAGCCTCTCTCAAAATCGGTATGTATTTTCCCCGCCGCCTGTGGGGCTTTTGTTCCGATTTTAATGGTCCATGCTCTGGTCTCGTCCTCCCCGGCCGTCAAGAAGCTCTGCAGCCCAAGAAGCTTATAGCTTGCCTTAATCAGCTTCTCAAGGCCCGATTCTATCAGGCCTAAATCCTCCAGAAACATCGCCTTTTCCTCTTCGTCCAGCTCGGAAATTTCCTGCTCAATCTGGGCGCAGATTACAAAAACCTCGCTGCCGTTTTCCTCCGCATAGGCCCGAACGGCCTCCACGCCTGCATTTTCCGCCCCGTCGTCGGCAAGCTCGTCCTCTCCCACGTTGGCCGCATAAATTACCGGCTTATAGGTTAAGAGATTAAAGGAAGCAAGCAGCGCCAGCTCCTCCTCATCCTCGGTCACATAACTGATAGCGGGCTTCCCCTCCTCCAAATGGGCCTTTAAGGCCTCCAAAAGAGCCGACTCCTTTGCCAAGGACTTATCCATGCGGGCGGCCTTTCCCGTCTTGGCAATTCTCCTTTCCAGTATCTCCAAATCGGAAAATATCAGTTCAAGATTAATCGTCTCGATATCCCGCAGTGGGTTTATGGTTCCGTCCACATGCACCACGTTGGAATCCTCAAAGCAGCGGACCACGTGAACCACCGCGTCTACCTCCCTGATATGGCTTAAAAATTGATTGCCCAAGCCCTCCCCTTTGGATGCTCCCTTCACAAGCCCTGCAATATCCACAAACTCAATCACCGCGGGCGTTACTTTTTTAGAATGATACATATCGCCAAGCAGCTTTAGCCGCTCGTCCGGCACCACAGCCACCCCCACGTTGGGGTCGATGGTGCAGAACGGATAATTGGCGGATTCCGCTCCCGCCTTTGTAAGCGAGTTGAAAAGGGTGCTTTTTCCTACGTTGGGTAGACCGACGATGCCTAGTTTCATTTTATCTATATCCTCCTTAAAAATCTTGATTCAAGTTTTACAAACACAATCACTATGAATTTACATATAAAGAACTCTCTGCTTTTTCATATTCTTCCTCGGTATACCCCATAGAGATTATCTGCTCCTTTGTGATATTAACCTGAATCATTCTCTCTATAGCAGTAATTCTCTCTCTCTTAACACTTGTCTCCTCAATAACTTCTGACCAATTACACATAATCTGGATTCTCCCTTCTAATTCAGATGTCATTTGCAAACCATATTTTTCTGCCAGAATATATTTCTTCTCTGCCGCATCTTTTTCGGAAATTAACTCTTCTAGCATAGCTATCAATCCATTTTGAGATTCCTCCATCACTTTTTCAGACCTGTTTCTGATATTGACAATGATGCCTTTCATCAAATCTGTATGATATGGATTCTTCTTATTCCCAAAAACTGTCTTCCCTTCAAAGCCAATTTCCTCAATAGAATCCTCCGTCTCATCATTATCCATACAAATCCAGATGCTTCGCACCCTTTTCAGGTTGTCGAAATCACTGTGAAAAAACTCTGTCTGTTTCTGGGATGAAATCATTCTTGCAAGATAGAATACAATCCTGTTTTCCAGATGATATCCCAGCTTACCGGGGTCAGACGACCGCTGTGCCTCAATATTAATAAGAATCTTTATTTCTCTTTCTTTATGATATGCCGTAAACCGGATATCATAATAAATTACACCCTCTCCCGGAACATTATCCTCTGTTGCGGTTCCTTTTACACGTCCCAAATTGGATAACCCCGCATCGACCGGTTTCGTTCCTATTTCAATATCATTGCCAATGCATCCCATGATATGCTCAATAGCCATATCCTTAAATTCTTCGACAGTATATTTCAATATCCGTGACAGAATCTGCTTATCCGCAAGCAGATTCTTTATGCTCGCATCATAGGCAGAACCTGCATCGCTTGTTGCATCGACTGCCTGCGCTAAATTCGTTTCTATCATTTGCAGCCTCTTTCTTTTATTATATGTGAAATAAACAATAAAATCAATTAATCCTGAAATCTCGCAATTAGAATTAGCATTTTCATATTAACTGGTAATTGCCTGATACCTTTTCATTAATTTAGCAACACAAGCAGATTCACTTGAATATGCCGCATCTTTATTTGTAATCCCGTATGCCTGCATGACGGCTTTGTCATTTTGCTGATGTGCCCTTCTAAGTTCTGACGGCATAAGCACTTCGTCATATAAATCTGCTAAGCTGCTATCTGGATATAGTGCCCTCGCATCCAAAATAGCCTGAGCCGTTATCTTTATCTTCTCTTTTTGCTCGTTTGTAGCATCAGGCCATGGAAAGTTGTTATACACAATATCTTTAGAATAGCGGTAATCGCTCTTTAATCTTCCACCAACTGCCCTCATCCATGAATTATGTACGTTGGAAGTCAAAATGCCAAAATGATACAATGTCGCATTAGGAATAATAAATACCAAATCACTGCTCAAAATATCAGGAGTTAAATAACCTATCGGAATATATCTGCGTCGTTCAGATGATACTTTAGGAATAACAATATAATTTTCTGATGGCATATTTGTAGTCCCAAATGAGCGAGGTGTATCAGCTAATCTTTTTGTAGATACGCGGGTACTGTTTGTGCGAAATTCTTTTACTGCTTCTATACGTTTCATACATTTAGGCATTTTTCGTAATTCACTCGGAGGACAATCTCCTAACCATAAGCAATAGCGATAATAACGATTGATAAACTCATGCGCCCCAACCCACGGACGAAACCATTTTTCTGCTTGTGGCTCTTTTTCTAAGAAATTATTCTTTTCTTCCTCTGTGAAAAGATAATTTCCCCCATCTATTGGCATGTTCCCAATACCAATCGCAGGAACATCACAAATCGCTTTATTCCTACTCTCTACAAAAACATTGTCTGCGTCCAGAAGATAACCGTTAATGTTTTTCACTATCTGTGGTCTATCTGATATAAATAGTCTTTTCGGTTCATTGCAAGGGGCAGCACTAAAACCTATGACTACGCAATGAACATGAGCTTTAATTTTAGCTTCACTATCCCAACGAAATGTTCTATGTGCATAATCGATATGGACACCCTCCTCAAATAACGGCTTCCAAAGATTTGCTACCTGTTCTCCTTGGGAAATCGAATTTGTTGACACAAGAGCTGCGCGAATGTCAGTTCCCTGCATAAAAGCAGCCGCTTTCTTATACCAGCAACACACATAATCTAAATTACCAACATTTTTTACTTTTCCAAAAACAGATAATACATCCTCTTTTTGCTTGCTATCCATAATTCTGGCTCCGACAAACGGCGGATTACCCATAATGTAAGACAGTTGATACTTAGGAACAACCGATTCCCAATCCATTCGCAAAGCATTACCTTCAACGATATTTGCATATGTTTTTAAAGGAAGAAAATCCAAAGTCATATGCACAATATCCTCCGTCTGTTTCAGCATCTGGCTTTCTGCTATCCACAATGCAGTTTTTGCTACCGTTACGGCAAAATCATTGACTTCTATACCATAGAATTGGCTGATAGATACTTTAACCGGCGTCAAGTCATCAGTTAAAAAAGACATCTGCCCCTGCTCTGACATCCGTAAAATATTATTCTCAAGCCTTCTGATTGACAAATAAGTTTCTGTCAAAAAATTTCCACTGCCACAAGCCGGGTCAAGCCATGAAAGGGATGATAATTTTGTCTGGAACTCTTTTAACTTCTTTTCTCTTGTTTTTACAATACTTATTGCGCATATATCGTTAAATTCTTTCTGTAAATCATCAAGAAATAGCGGGTCAATAACTTTATGGATATTTTCAATAGAAGTATAGTGCATCCCCCCGGAGCGGCGTGTTTCCGGGTTTAATGTACTCTCAAATACCGCGCCAAAAATAGTCGGGCTAATCTCTGCCCAATTAAAATCAGCGCTTGCTTTCTCCAACAGCAAATTTCTAATTTCATCAGTGAACAATGGTATTTCTATCTTTTCATCTGCGAACAATCCGCCGTTGACATATGGGAATTCAGCGAGTTCTGGCGTTAAATATGGATCTCTTTCTTCCGGTAATGTATCCAAAATTTCAAATAAATCCTTTAACGCGCTTCTCATATGCACTGTATCGAATCCCATTAAATAATCATGAAACATCCCATGACGCCCAAATATACCGGCATCTTCCGCATATAAACAGAAAACAATCCTAACACAAAGGATATTGAGGCTTCTCAATGTGTGTTTACTGGTTTTATCAATGTATTGTTCTAACAATGCATCATAGAGAAGCCCAGCAATTTCACCTGCGGCGATGGAAACTTCCATTTCCTTTTTTATATGCTCATTTCCAGTATCTACAAGGAAAGCCAGCCTGTAATATTCTTTTTCCAAATCTATAAGTTGTATTTCCTCCGGCTCCCCGCCGGGCTGTTCCATATCATACACATAAAAAGTGCTGAAATTGCATGTTACAACCCACCGGGGATGTTGTGATAATGGCAATTCTGTAATATAACGTTTCGCCTGTTGGAAAGGTGTCAGAAGTGAACCATCTGACTGCCTGATAGGTTTTCTCATATCCTTGCCAAGCCCCTTCTGCTCAATCAATACGCGGGTAGAAGGTATGGAGCCATCAATAAAGCTGGTATGATCCAGATGAACCTGCTCTTCAAATGAAATAAATGTTTCCGGGTGTTCAACGCCATATACATCACGAAGCAGTGAAATCCAAAATGGCTGGCTTTCCCCTTTTTCATACCCTTTCCCTTGCCACTGCGCTATAAATGCCTTTGCCGCCGCTCTCTGTTGTGCATCTGTCATATGTTATCAGTCCTCCCTAGGCGATTATAACCTCTGAATATTCCCTATTTGCCCCATTATATTTCCTCTCCTAATTACTAATTAAATTCCGCTTTGCCCGTTCCGTTTCTATAAAATTTGTTGCAAAAAAGAGCCCCTATAACCTTATTTTCCGGGGCTCCTGCAAAGTGTTAAAAACTGGCTCTTTTACAGCGTTTCAGTCCTTATAAAGAGACGCTTACACCTTCATAAGTTTTCGCTTTTTCATTATTTCAAGAAGCTCCGCTGCACCGGCTTTCGTGTCTGCCACAATCTCTGCAGGCGTCATGCCCTCATATCTTGCCGCATTGTATTCGCGTATCTTCCTAATGTCATCCAAGTCAAAACGCTCACTAATCTCAGGTTCCTTTATCATCACTGCCATAATCTTCATCCTCCTCTTCCAATAATGCCGATGGCGGGTATATCATCAGATCCTTATAGCCCTCATAGGTTGTGATGGCTTTTATTCCCCGGATTGTCTTAACATTAACAATATGCTTAAAATTCCATGAAATGATGAAATCGCACCCTGCAAGGATTGCCGCCGCTATATGCCTGCAGTCGTCATAACTTTTTCTTTTTAAAAATCCAAAATCAATGATATACCTTTATCTTATTCACGTACTATTCCCCTTTCTAATTCTACATTTTATAGCTTTTCACTAAAAAACCCTTGGCACATCAGTATAGCATATCACCCCCCGAAAGTAAATCGCCAAAAATCTCCCCAGTTCGGGTATTGATTTTGGCCGTAATGTATCATAAAATAAACATAGAAATCTCTACAATAGACACCGTGTTATCCGTTCGTGGCTATTCTGCCAAAAACAACATTTCTGCTGGACAGAAAGAAAGGGTTATTATGGAAAACCAAAGCTATAAATTCTGTTTTATTGAGCGTATCCTGCATTTATCCCAGCTGCTTGAAGAGCGACATTCCGATATCGACCGGTTTCTTGAGGGCGACTGGTCCTCCGAAGAATTTTCCGAGGAGGATAAAAAAGAGCTTTTGGCCGATATGGAGTACATTTCCTTCATGGAGGAGATGCCCGGCGGCTTCTTTATCTACTATGCCGACGACGACGAGCAGCTTATCTATGCCAACCGGGGCACCCTGCGCATGTTTTTGTGCGATACCATGAAAGAATTCCGGGAGCTTACCGGCAATTCCTTTAAGGGCATCGTCCACCCGGACGATTTGGAGAAGGTGGAAGCCTCCATCAGCCGGCAGGTGCTCTCAAACCAGTACGACTTTGACTATGTAGAATATCGAATCCAACGCAAGGACGGCACCATCCACTGGGTGGACGACTACGGCCATCTTGTCCGCGGCGGCTCTATGGGCGACGTGTTCTGCGTTTTCCTTGGGGATCCTTCCGATAACCGGCTCCGTCAGCAGGTTCAGCAGATGGAACAGATGCAGGTATTGTCGGAGGCTTTTGAGAAAGCGGATTTGGCCGTCAAGGCGAAGAACGCTTTTCTCTCCCAGATATCCCATGAGATGCGCACGCCCTTAAACGCGATTTTTGGCTTTCTCACGCTGGCGGAAATCAGCCTCAACGAGCCCGACGTCATTGCCGACTATCTCAAGCAGATTGAAACGGCCAGCCGTCAGCTTTTTAATATGATTACGCAGGCGCTAGACGTCTCCGCGCTGTCCAACGTTACCGACTCCCCGGAGGACGAGTGTAATCTCTGCGATATTCTTCAAAATGTATATGATTTTCTGCAGCCTCAGGCGCAGGAAAAAAATCTTTCCTTTGCTTTAAAATGCGACAAGGTCACCCACCAAAAGGTTTTTACAATTCCCGACCGGCTGCAACAGATGGTCCTCAATTTAGTAAACAACGCCATCACCTACACGAAGCCCGGTGGCAGGGTGGAGATTATTCTCACTGAGGAGAGCATCCACCCGGACAACTACTCCGTCTATCGGCTGGAGGTTCAGGACACCGGCATTGGAATCGACGCGACGTTCTTGGAACGCATTTTTGAGCCTTTCAGCCGGGAAAGCTCTTCCACTCTCAGCGGAATACAGGGCATCGGCTTAGGCCTTACCATCGTTAAGAGCATTGTAGACCTCCTTGGCGGGGCAATCTCGGTGAAATCCACCGTGAACGAGGGCAGCACCTTCACGGTGACCCTTCCTTTGCAGGTTCACCCGGATACCGCTCCCCCTCAAAAGGAAAAGGCCCCTGCTCTTCGCATCCTGTTGGCGGAGGACAACGAAATTAACAGGGAAATTGAGACGGAGCTTTTGGAGCGGCAGGGCTTTTTCGTCGATGCGGTGGACGGCGGCCGTCTTGCCTATGAAAAGATAAAGAACGCCTCCCCGGAGGATTACGACTTGATTCTTATAGACCTTCAAATGCCGGAGATGGACGGCTGGGAGGTTGCCACCGCGGTTCGGAGCCTTCCTGACCCTGCGCTGGCGCACATTCCCATTATTGCGCTGTCCGCCAACGTCCAGTTTGAGGACCGGCGCAAGTCCTTAGAAAGCGGAATTGACGTCCATCTTCCAAAGCCCATGGACTTTACGCTCCTGATGGACACCATCCACAAAATCACGAAAAAAACACCCTTTGAACGTACCAGCTCATAGGGTGCAGAGGCTCTTTTGCTCTCAATATTTTTTTCGGTTCTTCAGCTCCTCAAAGAGCTGCACGTAATTATCATAGCGTACTTTGCTGAGCTCTCCCGCGCTTAAGGCGTCCTTTACGCCGCAGGAGGGCTCGTTTATATGCGCGCAGCCTCCAAAGCGGCACTTTTCCTCGTATTTCTTAAATTCAGGATAACACTCTTTGAGCGTTTCCTTCTCCATGTCCTCCAAATTTAGGGCGGTAAACCCCGGCGTATCCATGAGAAAAGTGTCATTTCCCAGCGCAAACAGCTCCACATGTCTGGTGGTGTGCTTCCCCCGCTGGGTTTTGCGGCTGATTTCACCGGTCTCCATGCGGGCCCCCGGATAAAGGGCGTTGACAAGGGTTGATTTTCCCACCCCGCTTGGCCCCGCCGCTACGGTGGTCTTTCCCTGCAGACATTCTCCAATCTCTAAAAGGCCTTTCCCCTCTTTTCCGCTGGCAAACAAAAGCCTGTACCCGCACGCCCCATAAGCCCGCCGCAGCTCCTCCTTCTCAGCTTCGGAGGCAAGATCCATCTTGTTAAAGCAGATAACCGAGGGAAGCTTTTGTCTTTCCATAGCAATCAAAAATCTATCCAGCAGGTTAAAATTGGGATTTGGCTTTTTTACCGCAAAGATAACCAGCGCCTGATCGATATTCGCAGACGCCGGCCGAATCAGCGCGTTGCTCCTTGGGAGAATCCGCGTGATATTTCCCTCCAAAGCCGCCTCGTCCGTAAGCTCAATTTCCACATTGTCGCCCGCAAGCGGCTTGATGCCATCCTTTCTAAAAATCCCTTTTGCCTTGCACTCCACCAGTCCCATGGCGGTATGCACATAGTAGAAGCCCGCAATTCCTTTTACGATTTTTCCCTTTATCATAGGTCTGCCTTAGGTTTCCCTTTCCGTTAATTTTCCATAAATTGAACCGGCCTTCTAAACTCTTTATTTTCGTTAATTACCGTGGAATCAACATTTCCGTCGTCAAGGGTAATCGGCGTCTCCACAGTGTTCACATATTGAAATAAAATATATCCCGTGGGGCTCTTGATTCCGCTGACGCCGGGAGGCGCAATGGGGAAAGAGCTGGTCTGGGTGCTGTAAAGCTGGGTGCCGTCGTCCGCCATCAGCGTAACGGTCACCATGGTTCCCGAATGGTAGTTTGGATCCTCCTCCGGGGTAGGCGCCGCGATGCTGTCCAAAAACTGGTAGGTGGCTTCCTCCGGCCCAATGCTGATGCTGACGTCAACGATGGTGCCCGCGTCCACATAATCGCCCACAGAATAGCTTTGATAGCAAATCAGTCCCGCCATGGCGGGGTCGCTGTGATTCACCTCGTCCACCTTGCCCATTTGAAGCCCGGCTTCCACTAGAATCGCCATTCCCTCCGCCTCGTCCTTTCCGATAACGTCGGGCACTTGAACCTTGTTGACCTCCGGCCCCTGACTTACGCGGATAGTCACGGTCGTTCCGGCGGGCACCTTTGCCCCCGCCTCCGGCGACTGGGTGACAATGTTTCCTTCCTTAATATAAGGGTCATGCCCCTGCGTCTTGTTGACGGGGAATCCGCCCTTGCCCAGCGCCGCGGCCGCTTCGGCCTCGGACATTCCCACCACGTCCGGCACCGGCACGCCCTCGGAGCCCGCGCTGACGGTGAGCAGCACGTTGGAGCCTTCCTCTATCATTTCCCCGGCGTCCACGCTACACCGCATAACGATTCCCTGCTCATATTCCGCATTTTCTTCATATTCAATTTCAGGCGTCAGGCCCAGCTCAAGCAAGGCTACTTTTACCTCGTCCGCGTTTTTGCCCACAACCTCTATCATTTCAACCTTTTCTTTTTCCTCTTCCTCCTCCTCGGAGCTCTCCTCCTGTTTTCCAAAAAGGCTCCCGTCAAAGATTCCAAAGGCCTTTCCCACTAGAAATAGCACGATACAGCCGATAAGGATAGCCGCCGCCACGGCAAGGATGGTGGTGATGCGCTCCATTCCGGGATCGTAATCTTCATCCTCGTCCTCTTCTTCTTCCTCCTCGTCGTACTCGTATTCCGCCTCGTCCTCCTCCTCTTCGTCCTCTTCTTCAGGGACGTATCTCTTCTTCGCGCTTTTTTTCACGTCGGCCTCCTTGCGCAGATGCATAGCCTCCTCCATGCCGTCGTGGGCCGCGCGCTGTCTTTTAATCTTCTGCCGCTCGTCGCTGCTTATCATTTTGGTAGAGCCGTCCTCGTCCGGGTCAACCATCCGCACAAAATCCTCGTCCGGCGTCATGAGGGAACGCTTTAAGTCCGCAATCAATTCCCCCATGGTCTGGTATCTTCTGTCGGGGCTTTTCTGGCAGCATTTAAACACAATCTGCTCCACGCTTACGGGAATTTCCGACACGTAATCTCTGGGGGAGGGCATTTGCTCCTGAATATGCTTGATGGCAATGGCTACCGTCGTCTCCCCGTTAAAGGGCACCCGGCCCGTGAGCATCTCAAACATGGTGATACCTAAGGAATAAACG
>JAMPGS010000026.1 GCA_023663815.1 Clostridium sp. | reverse complement strand
ATATTTCCCACCGTGAATGATAAAGAGTACCGAGTGCTGGAACAGGCAGGGATAGAACATTTGGATAGAAATGCGGTTGCTTTAGCAAGAGAGAAATACAAGGAAAAAATGAATCAGAAACATATTTCCGAGGAAGTGGATGCCATGAGTGATGAGCAGTTTTTAACAAAGCTAAAACTCATGATAAATGGAAAAATCACATATGCCAGAATGCTTTTGTTAGGCAATTCAGATTATGATTACATGTTTCAGTTCGCACCAAGTATCGTGTGGAGATTATACGGCACTGACAATATGGACAGGGACTATGCTATTTTCAAAATTCCATTTATCAATGTGGTAGTCTGCAAAATAAAAAAGAAAGATATAGATAGGCCATTAATCTGTGCTGACTTTGATACTTCTCTTTTTATAGTATTAAATCAAATGGGAGCGCCAGATGAAATATTTAAAACTCAAAAATATATAGGGAAACGGTATAAGGAGGCTATATGAAAAGCAAATTTTTAAAAGTGCTTGTGGTTTTATTGATAATAGTTTTACTTTTGTTTTCTTGCTTAGGTGTTTTTTCTTTGTTTCCGGCACTAATTGCTGTAGTTACGTTTTATTACACACTTAAAAATAATAACAAGAACCAGATGGAAGCACTTAATTTACAAACGAAATTGAACACTGAAAACTATTATCTCCAGACTTCTTTAAAGGTGGAAGATAATTTGAATAGAAAAATGGAAAAAGAACGTTCCGTACTTGAAAATACATATAACCAACTGGAAAATTTTATATTTACAGTTTCAAATATGTTATATCAAAATGACGATTTCATAGAAATGAAAAATGATTTTTTGCGACTTTATGGGGAATTTGTTTCTTCTATCAATAATATTAAATTTAACTCTGAGATTTTTGATGACAGGAGTTTATGCGAAAACTGCGAAATATGTGAGATAAAAACCTATGGTTCTCTTGTAAAAGCAGCTATGGATATTCAGCGAGAAATGCTTAGTATAGATGAGGAATGCCGGTGGACACTGGATTATCTTGTGTCAGCCTTAAATATGGCAGCCCAAACGAAACAGTTGTTAAATGAAAAAATTAATTTGCAACAAATTAATATAAATGATGAGAATTTGATTGCAGTACGTAAATCACAGATTACAAATTCCAAAGAGGCATTAACGCCGCAAGAGCAAGCTTATTACAATGAAATTCTTTCAATCATGGAAAACAAAAGGCTAAACATTCAAAGAATTTCAGAAATTGATATTTTAGTGGATAATAATTCGAAATTTGTAGGTAATAAAATTGATCTTGCAAAGGGCAAAGCCGTCCAAATAGATAAAAAACTAAAAGTCGAACTGTACACCCTCATACGAAAATACTTTTCTATATACAATTTTTATATTAAAGAAGTGGTAATTGATGTGCAAAAGAATGGAAAGAAAATAAATAGAGGTTGTGCAAAACTTGATTTTGAAAAGAATCATACGGCAAGAAAATGTGAATAAAATTCTTTTATAAACTGAAGAACTGGAAGGTTCAATATATAATTTTGAAAGGGAAAAACATATGATACAACTCGATAAGGTAAAAGCAGAAGCTAGGAAAAGAGAAAACGAAAATTTTAAATTCCGTACCTATTTGAAATGCCATGCAGACGAGGACAAGCTAGACGAGCAATTTTTACGATTACATAAAGAACTTTTTACAAACTATGATTGCAGTAAATGCAGAAATTGTTGCAAGATGGATAAGGGAAGTATTCCAGCAGCAGATATTGACAAAGATGCACAATACTTGAGAATCACGCCAAAGCAGTTCATGAATGTTTACTTGGAAAAAGAAGAGTATGGCATGAATTATCAGACGAAACATAAGCCCTGTGATTTCTTACAGGAAGACGGAAATTGCAAATTGGGGGACTGCAAACCGGATAGCTGTAAAAAATATCCATATACGGACCAACCGGAGAGATTATCAAGCCTGTTGAGTATATTAGATGTGATAGAAATCTGTCCGGTGGCTTTTGAGATTTTTGAGAGATTGAAGAAGGAATATGGATTCAGGGGGCGCAAATAAGTTGTCAGGTTGGAACTTAAATATATTTGTACAAAGAAACGGGAGAGTATATATGGTAAAATCTTCAATAAATCCGATTCTTACATTAGAGTATATGATAAATGAGGATAAAAATAAGATTTTTGATCGAAAATCTGCACAATTAAAGCCCTCAGACATTGCAGATGAAATATCTGCATATGCAAATGCGGAAGGCGGAACAATCGTGTTCGGAATCAGCGATAAAACCCGCCGATTAGAAGGAATCAATGCCGTTGGCGCAGAGAAGATTAACAATTTCATTAATGCACCGATGGACTGCTGTAATCCAACGCCGGAATATCAGGAGGAATTTCTTGATATAGAAAATGCAGAAGGACAGGCGGACAGGTTGCTTTTACTGCATATATATTCGAGCGTGGACAGAGTTATCAGTACATCGAATGGTTCTGTCTTTTTGCGCATTGGTGACCGCAAGAGAGAATTAAAGGGAGATGATTTAAGAAAATTAGAATATAGCAAGGGTTCCAGACATTATGAGGATGAATTGAATTATGATGCAAAAATTTTAGACCTTGATGAAGAATTGATAAAACAGTATAAAGAAATTCTTGGGAATCCGGATATTCCCACAGAGCAGTTGTTGTCTTCAAGAGGGTTCATGAGAGAACAAAAGGGAGAAAAATATCTGACAAATGCGGCTGTATTATTGTTTGCGCAGAATATATATCAGTTTTATCCGAATTGCAGAATCCGCTTTGTGCGTTATACTGGGACATCTGCCGGTGTCGGCACACAGATGAATATCATCAAAGATACAAATATTGAATATCCAATATTAAAAATTGTGGAAGAAGCAAAAAAGTTTATAGCTGTACAATTAAGAGAGTTTACTTCGTTGGATGCAGAAACAGGTAACTTTAAAACGGTAGATGAATACCCGCCATTTGCATGGACAGAGGGTATTGTGAACGCTGTTGCCCATCGAGAATATGCTATGGAGGGCAAATACATCAAAGTTACTATGTATGATGACAGGCTGGAAATTGAGAGCCCTGGCAAATTACCTAATATTGTAACGGTTGATAATATCAGAACTACAAATTTTTCGCGAAATCCCCGTATGGCGCGTGTATTAGCTGATTTTGGCATAGTAAAAGAGTTGAATGAAGGTGTAAAACGTATTTACTCTGATATGGCAGATTATTTTCTTGATGCGCCGGAGTATTCAGAGCCAAGCGGACAAACAGTAAAATCGGTTTTAAGAAACAATATTATTGCAAGGGCCATGGGGCAGACGGAAAGCACCGAAAAGAAAATGGCGAAATATTGGGGTAAGTTAGATACAATTGAGAGAGATATTGTAACAATCATGGGAAGCAGAAACTGTATAACAGCAACAGAATTATCAGTGATGATAAGTAAAACACGAAGGACTGTTAATAAAAAAATCAATCATCTACTGGAATTGAAGATTATAAAAATGAATGGTAACAAACATGATCCGGCATTGACTTATTCGCTGAACATATAGTTCGCAGTAAATTCGCAGTAGTTCGCAGTTGATATGACCATCAGTATTTGGATTTGCAGACAGTGTTTTTGCTTGACCGTATACAGAAAGGCCTGCCGGTAGAAAAGGAAGATGTGGACAGACTGCGGGAGCAGAAGCTGGTAGAGGGCAGATTGACAAGTTTATATCTGTCTGCATCAGTAGCTAAAAGTATTGATGAGAGTACAGCTTATATTAAAAACAAAGGGTTTGATGATAAGTATTATAAGGACTTGATTGTTGAATATTTGAAACAGTATATGCTTACCAAAGGTATAGTTCGTGAATTACTCCTCAATGCGATTAATCATAAAGATTATGCAACGGGGGTTCCAATTCAGATATCGATATATGAGAACCGGATAGTTATATTTAATATGGGGTCATGGTCAAAAAGAGTACCTACAGATGAACGGGTATATGAGAAGCATGGGGAAGAGGCTTTTTAAAAATAAAGGCAGAATGTAAAAAAGTAAATGCACCGCTTCCACTTATCGATGCTGAAAATGGGGGTGTTTCGATTAGCGCATTGGGATGCGAAAAATATATGTCTATGCTAAGATATGGGCAGTATGGACAAGTAGATGTAGATGGTATTTGGAGAAATAAAGAAAAGGTAAATGAAAAAAGCGGCGATAAAAAAACGACGAAAAAGACTCAAATGCAGTATGATAAAATTCTTACATTTATGGAAGAAGGAAAAGAATATGGAATATGGAATTTGGGATTTTTGCGAGTTGTTGGATTTGAAGGAAAGCCGCACAAAAGATATTTTGAGAGGTCTTTCAGATTATATTGAGATAGTTGGAAGTAATCGGGATAGGCGTTATAAGAAAAAATGATAATTAATAAACTTGATTCCATTGAATTTAAATTAAAAGAATCTCACGATTTTACTTGGCTGAAGAAATACGGCACGGCGTTTTGGGTGGTTGACGAAACAGGTTCGGGCTGTATTTGTATTGGCATGGAGAATGCAAATAAAAATAAAAAATATTTCTGCAAAATTGCGGGCGCAAATACGGTTGAAGCGGAAGTATCGCCCAAAGAATCGATTGAAATATTAAAGAAGGCCGTTCCTCTATATCATGATTTAAAGCATTCTAATTTAATAAAAATAATTGAGGATTATGAGTACGGCCAATTCTACGCTGCAATTTTTGAGTGGGCGGACGGCGAGTGCTTATTTGACCATTGGAATTTTGAAAAATATCAAAGAAATAACGCCGTTAAAAGCCCCAAAGAAAAATTCAAACAATTGCCTGTCAGTAAAAAGTTAAGCGCGGTAGATGTGTTATTTTCCTTTTTGCAAAACATAAGTCAAAAGGGATATGTTGTATGACGGGAGTATTATATACGATTTTTTGGCAGATAAAATTACTATCTGCGATATTGATTTGTTTAAAAAGGCGCCGCTTATCAACGATAAAGGCGTTGAATGGTTTGGGACAAAACGCTTGAAAGCGCCGGAAGAGTATATAAAAGGAAGCCCAATTGATGAGCAGACGAATATTTTTACGCTGGGGGCGTTGATTTTTGAGTTTTTTGGCAGTTTTTCCGACGAAGAAATTAAACGGAGATATTTCAGCAATCAATTTCTTCCCTGTGCATATTCCAATTGGCAGTTGAACGAGGAGAGCTATCAGGCCGCAAGAAAGGCCGTGCGCCTTAATAAAAAAGAGCGTTATATGACGTTTGCCGAATTTTGTGCAGATTGGAAAAAGGCGTGCTGTGTGGAAATGAGAAATTAAAAAGCAGCAGAAAAATTGCGGCGGAGGCTTTTTGAGCAGATGCCTTGCTCTATATTTTAGTGGCAAGCAAAGCTTAAAAGTGGTATAATCAAATTGAAAAATTTGGCTTTAAGAATTTATGGCTTGACGGAACAAGCCATGCAGTTTTCTATGGGAGAAGTTACACAAGCTTTTGCAAGAGAAGCCACGCAGTTTTTACAGGAGGAACAAAAATTGGATAATGTAGCAATAACGACGGAGCTCACCGGCTCTTTGGAAAAAATTATAAAATTTGCGGAATGGGGAGAGGAACAGGCCGCCCCGTTTAGGGAGAGTGTTGCCGCTTACAAGAAGCTCTCCGACAAGAATTCCGGGGAGGCGTCCGCGGCGCAGCTCCGGCGTAAGATAACGGATATGTTTTATAAGCTGTATGAAGCGGCGTTTCGGGCTAGCGTTAGGAAGGGCGTTCTTCCGCCTGTGGTTCGCATGTTTTTTGAGTTTGGCTATGTGGACGAGGAGCTTGCAGGGATGGAGAACGCGGTTTACCTGTACGGGCTTTCTCAGAATATGCCCACCTGCCCGGAAAAGGGGGTCTATTCCATATATGAATGGCTGACGGCGATTTATCAGGGGAAAAAGGAGCCAAGCCGTAACGAAATGGATATGGATTTCCGGGATTATGTTTTGGAACAAAAGAAAAAAGGCAGGATTACGCAAAGTCAGGAAACAGCGTTGCTGCAGAACGGCGGCTCCAAGGTGCTTTACGAGCTTACAAATATGCTTCCGGTTATCAACCGGCTGACCTTTGGGCAGCTCAGTATTTTCTGCCCGCTGTTTTCCGCGCACAACCTTTTTAAATCGTTGGAGGCGACGCTTGTGACGGCGGAGAAGGTGACGGCTGAAATAGAAGGTATCAGAAATAAAGATTTCAAGGCTTTCTACCGGGAAACGCGATTTTACAGCAAGGAGAGAGGTGTTCAGGAGCAGATTGAAGTGGAGGTTTTACCGGATATCATTCTGATGCCCAATATCGGGAGCAGGAGTATTATGTGGCAGGAGGTGGAGGGGAAAAAGCGCACCACGCCCTCCCGCATGATGCTTTCCGTTTTCCACACGGAGGATTTACCCCAGAGCATTATGCGCCTTACGGGGGAGTTCCGCTGGGAAATGTGCAAGCGGGCTCAGGGGGCCAGATGGAACGATATAACGGAGCCCTCTCTTACCAGCGAATATTGCGATTATGTGCAGTTTTATCGGAACAGCAAGGAGTTGTCCCCGGACGCGAAGGAAAAAATTAAGCGGCAGCTCACCCGCGCGAGAAACAATTACAGGTCTATGTTTGTGATGGATTATATTACGTGGCTGCTCTATGAAAGCAACGGTTCGCCGCGGCTGAATAAGGCGGCTAGAAATATTTTGTTTACCTACTGTCCTTTTAAAAAGGAGGTCAGAGAAAAAATCGGCGTGAATCCTCTCTATAAACCGGCGATGGAACGGTATAATATCATGAATTCAAAGGTTCAGCATCGGATTGCGCTTTTATACCGGAAGCTGGAAAATACGCCGGAGGGCGTTCCCACGGAGATTGAGGAATACAAAAATTATTTGGAGTTGTAGAAAAGCTTGAATGAAAAACCGCGCACGTGGGAAAGCGGAAGGCAAGAGTAGTTTTCAAGAAGAATACAGCGGCTTTAAGGTTCTCGTAATCGTTTCAATCACTTGAATTACCGTGTCGGCGTCGGCGGACTGGTTATTGCTGTAGGCATAGTACGCCCCTTGAATACAGTAGGACAAAAGAATATTTTTTTCCGTGTCGTTTTGATATTCCGGGTATTTTTTGAATATTAATTCTTTTATAGCTGTTTCCAGCCTGTTGGCGAGACAGCTTTTTTCTTTGCCGGAAAATAAAATATTAATCAATGAAATATGAGCCACAAAGGCAAGGCACAGTTCTCTGGTGAGGGTGTCAAGATTTTCAAAATAATAGTCGAATCCTTGCGGGATACTGTTTATGATAGAAGCCACAGTCTCAAGCTCTAAGGCGTCGGAGAGAGCGTAAATATCCTCATAGTGGGAATAAAAGGTAGACTTGTTGATGTAGGCCAGTTGACACAGCTCTTTTACGGTGATTTTTTCAAGGGCTTTTTTGGAGCGCAGTTCAATAAAGGCGTTTCTGATAGCTTTTTCCGTTTTTTCAATCCGAATGTCCATAGGATATCTCCTCGTTTTCTCCCATATGATATTTTCTTATTTCCTACGTGTTTTAACCGACAATATGGCAAAAAAGTTGTCTATCCGTCAAAATGAAAAAATTGTCGATGGATTTTGGCGGAAGTTTAAGATAAGTTAAGTATAGCAAGAAAAACGACTACTGTCTATTAGGAGGAGAAAGTTATGGATTTTTACGGATTTTACACAGGAAAAATATTTGACGCATACGAGTATCTAGGGGCGCATTTTGAAAATAACGGCACGGTGTTTCGGGTTTTTGCACCGGGAGCGTCGAGGATTTCTCTGATAGGGGAGTTTAATTGCTGGCAGGAATATGAGATGCACAAGGTACATGATGGAAATTTTTGGGAATGTTGGGCGGAAGGGGCAATGCCGGGAATGATGTACAAGTTTCGGATTTACGACGGCAGCGGCCGCTTTATCGACCACTGCGATCCCTATGGATTTGGGATGGAGCTTCGGCCGCACAACGCCTCGATTATCCGAAAAATGCGGGGATATGATTTTCAGGACGGCGAGTGGATGGCAGGCAGGAGCAATTGCGGGAATAAGCCGCTGAATATCTATGAGGTTCACTTTGGGAGCTTTCAAAAGCCCTCGGAGGAAGCGGATAGCTGGTACAGCTATGAGGAGATGGCGGGGATTCTCATTCCTTATTTAAAGGAAAAGGGGTACAACTATCTGGAAATTATGCCTTTAAACGAATATCCCAGCGACGAATCGTGGGGATATCAAAGCACGGGATTTTTCAGTCCCACCGCCCGGTATGGGACGGCGGAGCAGTTAAAAATGTTCGTGGATACATGCCACAAGAACGGAATCGGCGTACTTATGGATTTTGTCCCCGTGCATTTTGCGGTGGACGATTACGGGCTGGCGCGCTTCGACGGGACGGCTTTATATGAGTATCCCAACGGCGCGGTGGGCGTCAGCGAGTGGGGAAGTTGCAACTTTATGCACTCCCGCGGGGAGGTCAGGAGCTTTCTGCAGTCGTCGGCAAATTATTGGCTTCGGGAATTTCATATGGACGGCCTGCGCATGGACGCTATCAGCCGGGCAATTTACTGGCAGGGCAATCCCGACAGGGGCGTCAATATGAATTCGGTGGAGTTTTTAAAGTACATGAATCAGGGCTTAAAGGGGCTTCACCCCTCGGCGATACTGGCGGCGGAGGACTCCACCTCCTATCCAGGGGTTACAAGAACGGTGTCGGAGGGCGGTCTTGGTTTTGACTATAAATGGGACATGGGCTGGATGAACGATACGTTAAATTATTTCCGCACATCGCCGGAATATCGGAGCGAAAATTATCACAAGCTGACTTTTTCCATGATGTACTATTATGACGACAAATTTTTATTGCCCCTATCCCATGACGAGGTAGTTCACGGAAAGGCGACGATTCTGCAGAAAATGAACGGGGAGTACGAGGAGAAGTTTCCGCAGGCGAGGGCTTTTTACATGTATATGTACGCTCATCCCGGCAAAAAGCTGAATTTTATGGGAAATGAAATCGGGCAGTTGCGGGAATGGGATGAAAAACGCGAGCAGGACTGGAGCTTGCTGGTTTATCCGAAGCATGGGGAGTTCCATAGGTTTATGACGGATTTAAATACCCTTTATCTGGAGCACCCAGCCTTGTGGGAAAAGGATTATGAGCGGGAGGGCTTTAATTGGATTGACTGTCATCAGGAGCAACGGTGCATTTATGCTTTTGAGCGCGCGAGCGCAAGGGAGCGGATTGTGGCGGTCTTTAATTTTTCTGATAAAGCGCAGGAGGATTTTCATTTTCAGGTGGAGGGCGCGGCGGCGCTGGAAAGGCTTTTGTCCAGCAATCAGGAGATTTACGGCGGGAATGAAAAGAAGGCGGAGGGCGAAGGGAATACGCAATTGCAGGGAAAAGAGGAACAGGGGAAGCATGTACGGCGAAAAGAGGCAGCAGGCGATTTTGTACTGACGCTGCAGCCTTTTTCGGCGGAATATTATTTAGTAAAATAAAATGAAGAGTAAAAAAGCTTGAAAACGACCTTGCGGCAGAGTATAACGAGTATATAAAGGAAGAGTATCTTCCAATTGGTTTGACGCTTCCAAAGACAATGCATACAGGAAAAAGCAAATGGAAAATGGAGGAGTACTGTAAAAAATCAGCTTGGCGGTTGGTTTTATCGCAGGGAAATTTATGCTGACGCCATTGTATATTGCGTGTACGTACGCTCGCGAGCGTTGGCGGCAAGGAGGATTACGATGAGAAAAAGGGGAATTGCGGTTTTGACCGGACTTATGCTTTTTAGTGTCAACATCGGCGGCTGCGGGAAGGGCGGCGAAAGCGCGGTGGAGGAGCCTAGATGGGAGACAGTGAATGGAGCGGAAGCTTCTGCGGATGGCGAAAGCGGTAAAGGAGGTACGGAAAGTAGCACGGGAAGACTGGCGGCGGTGGAAGGGTTGATAGAGGAGCAAAGCTTTGAGGTGGAATTGGACGGCTGGGGGAAGGTTTTCTTTGCCTCCATAGCTCCAGCAAAGGACGGCGGAAGGCCGCGTTTTCTATTGATGAAAAACGGCGAGACGGTATATACTTTCCCGGAAACGGGCGGGAGCTCAGAGGGTAAATTCGTGGAGGTGGAAGCGGTTGCCTTTCAGGACTATAATCAGGACGGGAAAAAAGACGCAGTTGTTTTAGTCTCCTACAGTAACGGTGCGGATAAATGGAGCGAGCCAGTGATTTTTCTTCAGGAAAATTCCGACAACATGTTTTACATGGATTATCCTGAGGCGGAAAGCTATCGGGTGAAAGCGGAAACGGAGGCCGGTCCTGCATTTTACAGGGATACGTTTTTAGAAAAATATTTAAGAGAGCAGGAATTGACGGACAGTATATCCGCGCTTTCGGGAAGCTGGGCGGATTATGTGGGCTATATGGACGGCCTTTATTACGGAATGTTCAGCGAGGAGCGGCAGATACAAGTGTTTGCGGAAAATAGGGAGCTGTGGAGCGCGGGCATGGATTATGCAAATGAAATCCATCGATTTACTCTTGCCAATTTAGGCTACGACGGAAAACTTACCTTGATTGCCGCAAATCAAGGAGGTACGGGGCATTACACCTACAGTGAGTTTTATCAGGTCGATGAAAAAGGGGGCCTGAGGAGACTGGAAACTTCCTTTGAGGAAGGGGATTCCCAGCCGGATATCATTGAGGACAAAATGACGGTGTATAGCAGTTTTTCTAATTCGGGGAATTTAAACTATTTTATTGTGTATGACGGGCTGAAGGAATCGCCGGACAGCTATGTGTACCGGGTTAGTTCCTTAAGCGTGTCTGATAATTATGTGTTGGAAACTCCCCTTGCAATCCAGAGAGTTGTCTATACAGGGGAGGATTATTCCGCGCAGATAACCGGCGAGGACTGCAGCGGGAATCCGCTTACCGAGGAGGAATACGCTGATTTTGCGGATAATTATTACGGCAAGATAGGCTTGACGAAAAAGACCGCCGCATTTAAATGGATTGATGTGAGCAGTTTGGAGGGAAAGAGCACAGAGGAAGTCGGGGAGGCATTGCGGGAGGCTTACGCGGGGTTTAGCTTGGAGTGATTAACTAAAAGAACCTTTCTTTTTTACCTGCTTTCCGTTATAATAAAGCCAAAGGAAAAGGAGGTATTTTAAAATGGAAAGGAGAAGACTTGGCGGCAGCGAGCTTTATGTCAATCCTGTTGGGCTTGGGTGCATGGGCTTTAGTCATGCGTCCGGCGACCCCACAGAAAAGAGTATCGCGGTAAAAACCCTTCGGGAAGCGTACGAGATGGGATATGATTTTTTTGATACCGCGGAGGCGTACACGGGCGTCAATCCCGACGGTTCCGTTTCTTACAACGAGGAGCTTGTGGGGGAAGCCCTTCGCGATGTGCGGGACAAGGTGGTTATCGCCACAAAAATGGGGGTGGGTCACAACGAGGACCGTTCTCTTCGGCTGGACAGCAGCCCGGAGACTATAAGGAAAAGTCTGGAGGGAAGCTTAAAAAAGCTGGGAATGGATTACGTTGATTTATATTACCAGCACAGAATGGACCCCAAGGTGGAGCCGGAGACGGTGGCCGAGACTATGGCTGCATTAATTAGGGAAGGAAAAATCCGCTACTGGGGAATTTCTGAGGTGACGGAGGAATATCTGCGCCGGGCAAACGCGGTGTGCCCCGTGGCGGCAATTGAGAACCGCTATTCCATGATGGCAAGATGGCATGAGACGATTTTCCCGGTGTGTGAAGAGCTGGACATTGCCTATGTTGCTTTTTCACCTATGGCAAACGGCTTTTTGACAGGGAAATACACTCCTAATACAAAGTTTGAGGGAAGTCAGGACTACCGCGCATCCATGCCGCAGTATACCGAGGAAGGCTATGCGAAGGCAAAAGACCTTTTGGACATGCTGACGAAGCTGGCGGAGGAAAAGAACGCTTCCATGGGCCAGCTATCCCTTGCGTGGATGATAAACAAAAAGCCCTACATTGTGCCGATTCCGGGCTCGCGGAAGCTGGAGCGGTTAAAAGAAAATTTCGCGGCGGGGGATATTGTTCTCACCAAGGAAGAAATCGCCATGATTGACGCGAAGCTGGATACCATGGACTTTGCTGTATTTGGCGGACATAGCGGGAAGTAAAAGGTAAACGCGCATAAGTATAATAAATATATAAGAAGCTTACGGCCCTGCAGGATTTTGCAGGGCCGCGCATTTTCTGCAAATAAGAATGGATAAGAAAGGGAAGGGGTGGTATAATCAAGGCTGAGATTGAAGGTAGATACCCAACACATCAAATCAGTTTTCACACTCTGTCGGCGTTAAACTGCTTAACTTTTAACGGAAGTGAGGTTGTCCATGACTGAAAAAGAAAAAAATGATTTTTTTTATGTGTGTTCTTTAATTGAATATATTGCACGCCGGACGAAAAACAGGCGCGGAGCGGTGGTGAACGCTTTGGGAGAAATGGGGATTAGGAAACAATTGCATGACGCGGAGGTAAATCACTGCTTATCTTTTGAGCAGGTGAGCGACGAAGTGATAGAGCATTATAAAATTCCGCAGGGGGACTTTGATACGATTACGAATTGCAAATACACTGTTCCAGGTTTTATGGATATAGGGAAATTGTATTGCATTATCATTGAGGACTGCGCGGAGCCGGGGCAGGAGATTGAAGAATTAATGAAAATTTTCAGCTCGTTTATCAGCGACAAGATATCTGATTTTAAATCCGATGTTTATTATCAAAATCCAAGCTATCTCAAGTGTTCTTATGAAGCGGGCTATTTATTAGATTGAAAGGAGCATCAAATGTACCCCTCAAGAGAAAAAGCAGAACAACTATTAAAGGAAGCGGAAAGCTGTAATCCGGGGCCGTGGGGCAATCACAGCCGGGTTGCGGCGAGGTGCGCCGAGAGAATCGCGGCGGCATGTCCTGATATGGACGGGGAGAAAGCGTATATTTTAGGGCTTTTGCACGACATAGGGAGAAAATTCGGCGTAAAGCACTTAGGGCATGTGTACGACGGTTATACCTACATGAATGAGCTGGGGTACGACGACGTTGCCCGAATCTGTTTAACCCACTCCTTCAGTGTGCCGGATATTGAGGTTTACATTGGCAACAGGGATATCTCTGACGAGCAGCAGGAGGAGATTCGCCTTGCGCTGAAGGGGTGTATTTATGATGATTATGACAAACTGATTCAGCTTTGCGACGCCATGGCCGGGGCGGATGGCGTGGTTGCCATGGAGGAGCGGATGGCGGACGTCAAAAGGCGATATGGGAGCTATCCGCAGGAAAAGTGGAACGCTAATTTGGGCCTGCGGCGGTATTTTGAGGAAAAAGCAGGAAAAGACATTTACGCCCTTGTGGGGACGGAGAGAACATAAAGAGTTTGTGCTTGCGTTGCATCCACAAACGCTGCAAGCATTTATGCTTGTGCAACAAGCAGCGCAGAAATGAGGAAAATTATGGAATATCGGTTATCTTTAAAAGAATTGCAGGCGAAGCGCATTTATCCTCTGGGAGAGGATTTTCAGGGGACCGGCAGGGACGGAGAAGAAATTTCTTTTACAAATTATTATATGGAAAAAAACGGCAGGCCCTTTTTCGGCGTCAGCGGGGAATTTCATTTTAGCAGAATGAACGAGGCGCGCTGGGAGGACGAGCTGATTAAGATGAAGTTGTGCGGCGTCAACATGGTTGCCACCTATGTGTTTTGGATTCACCATGAGGAGGAGGAAGGGGTGTTTGACTTTTCCGGCCGCAGGGATATCCGCAGGTTTGTGGAGCTGTGCGCAAAGCATGGATTGTATGTGATTTTGCGGGTGGGGCCTTTTGACCACGGGGAAGTAAGAAACGGAGGACTTCCGGATTGGCTGTACGGAAAGCCCTTTGAGGTGAGAAAAATCAGCAGGGGATTTTTTGATTATACGGAGCGTCTGTACAGAAAGGTTGCCGGGGAAGTGTCGGGAATGTTCTATAAGGACGGCGGCCCGATTATCGGAGTGCAGATTGATAACGAGTATATGCACTCCTCCGCGCCGTGGGAGATAACCACGGGAATTTCCAACGAGTGGGTATTTACGGGAGACGAGGGAGAAGAATACATGCTGAAGCTAAAGGCCTTAGCGGCGGAATGCGGCCTGACGCCGGTATTTTACACCTGCACGGGCTGGGGCGGCACGCCCACGCCAAAATCCATGATGCCCTTATGGGGCGGGTATGCTTTCCGGCCATGGATTTTTTATTCCCACAAGGGGGAGCATCCGGCCACGGAGGAGTATGTGTATCAGGATTTTCACAACGATAAGGCGGTTTGTACCAATGATTTTAAACCGGCGTACCCTCCTGAGGAAAAGCCTTACGCTTGCTGCGAGATGGGCGGTGGCATGGGATGCAGCTATTATTACCGTTTTCAATTTCCTTTTAAAAGCGTGGACGCTATGGCAAACATTAAAATTGCTTCCGGGTGCAATTTTTTGGGCTACTACATGTTTCAAGGGGGAAGCAATCCTGTGGGAAAAAGCGGAATATTTATGAACGAAGGGCAGGTTCCGAAAATTTCCTATGACTATCAGGCGGCCTTGGGGGAATTTGGGCAGATACGGGAATCCTACAGACGGTTAAAATGTATTCACTATTTCGTGACGGCTTTTGCGGAAAAGCTGTGCGGGTTAAAAACGATTTTGCCGGAGGGCGCTTCGGATATCGACCCGAAGGATAGCCAAATCCTGCGGTATGCGGTGCGCACGGACGGGAAAAGAGGTTTTCTTTTTATCAATAATTATCAAGACCATGCGGTGATGCCGGATAGGCATGACGAGGAAGTTACCTTGGAGCTTTCGGGCGAAGATATTCGTTTCTCCGTTTCCATTGCAGAGGAGGAAAATGCGATTCTGCCCTTTCACTTTGATATGGATGGAATTGATTTGATAAAAGCGTCGGCCCAGCCGCTGACGGTTATTTCGCATTATGGGGAGAAAACGTATGTCTTTTTTGTGCCGGAGGGCATGGAGGGGGAATTTGCGTTTGAGGAGGACGCCGCCGTAAACGGGGAGCAGTCCTGCCGCTATGTCTGCGCGAAGGATTTGGAGGCGGAGCGGTTTTATGTGGAAAAAGGAAATATAAAAATTGCGGTATTGGTTCTTGGCCGCAAGATGGCGGAAAAGATGTTTTGTATCGGCGGGGAAAGGCTGCTATTTGCCGATGGGGCCGTTTTGGAGGACGAAAGCGGGATTCGGCTGGAAACCACGGAGGCAATAAGTAAAGCGCAGGTTTATCCGGCGGATGTAGAAAACAGCGTGCAGCCGTTTATTAAAAGTTTTCAATTGAAAGCCGACAAGCGTCAGATTGAAGTGGCGGTAAATAAAGTGAGCGCCCATAGATACACGATTGATTTTCCGAAGAATTTTATGGCGGGGCTCAAGGACGCGGTTTTGCAGTTGGATTACGCCGGCGATATCGGCCACGCGTTTATTGACGGCCGAATGATTCACGATAATTTTTGCAACGGTGCGCCGTGGGAAATCGGCTTGCGGGAGTTTGCCGGGGAGCTTGCGGATAAGCCCTTGACGATTTACATTACTCCGCTGAAAAAGGGCGCGAGGGTTCACGCGGAGACGGCCATGGCGGCCCGCACGGAGGAAGCGGAGGAATATATTGGGGAGCTGAAAGGCGTGAGGGTTGTTCCGGTTTACGAGGCGGGGCTTGATATATAAGAAGGCGGCAAACGCCGCCTTTTTTATTGCAAATATTCCACCCCTTTAAAATAAACACTATCGTTGTGCTTATATTCCGTCGGCGACATTCCCACCACTTTCTTAAAAATCCGCGAAAAATAATACTGGTCCGAATAGCCCAACTGCTGGGCCACCTCGTACACATAGGAATCCGTGACACGGAGAAGCCGACATGCTTTTTTCATCTTGAGATTGATAAAAAAATCCATAGGGGCATGTTGGGTATATTTCTGGAAAATAGCGTTTAAGTAGCTCTTGGACAAGTCAAACTCTCTCACGATATCCTCAAGGCTTAAATTTTCTTCCAGGTGCTTTGACATGTACCTAATTACGTTGGTTACGTGTTTATTTTGTTCGAGGGTGGTGTTGACCTTTTCTCTGTAATAGGTTTCCGCCAAAATTAAGGAAAGCACCTGAGAGATATAGATAAAATTCCCCAGCGTATAGTTGCCGTCAAGCACTCGAAAAAGCAAGTTAAAAAGGAAGTGCATACGGTTTTTTGCGTTGTCCGAGTTAAAAATAACGGTTTTGCACTCGTTTAAAGGGAAAAATTTGGTATCCTCCCCTTTTAGATGCACCCATAAAATACTCCAAGGATTCTCCTCGCAGGCATAATAAAGATGCCTCTTAAAACGCGGGATGCAGAACGCTTGATTTTCGCGGAGAGTATACTCCTCATCCTCCACGATGATGATTCCGCTTCCCTCCGTGCAGTAGATGAAGATATATTCTTCAATTCCCTCCCTTCGCTCCCGATAATGATGCTCGGCACGGGGGAAAAATCCTACGTCTGTTAAGTACAGCCTTCTTACCTGCGGATGCTCCACATAATCTTGAAAGGATTCCGTAGGGAGGACAATCATTTGCTCTCCCTTAAATCCGTCTTCTTTCCATTCCTGAAAACTATCCATAGCTAAAGAATAGCACGTTTGTGGAAGATTGTCCATTATTACTTACGATAGGATATTCTTTTTCCCCTATTGTTGTGTTAATATGGTTGCAGAAATAAATATTTTATTTCCGCAGGCAACGGGCCAAGTAGGCGTTTGTCGGATGCCGCAAGGGTCAAGCAAGGTTTGCAGGCGTTTGTCGGATGCCGCAAGGGTCAAGCAAGGTTTGCAGGCGTTTGCCAATTGCCGTGCGAGCAAGCGAAGATTTGCAGTCATTTGGTGACTGCTGCGGATTTGAATATATGCTGCAGTTTGATTATTTGCTTCGGAGGAAAAGGAGAGAATTTATGGAAAGCAAGACCAGCGTTAAAATCTGGGAGGAGACGTGTATCATCCCCACCTATCCGGTATGTCCGCCGGAAAAAAGCCCCTTATTTATTGAAAAGCGCGCTTATCAGGGGAGCACGGGCAAGGTGTACCCCCTGCCGGTGACGGAAAAGATATCCGACGTGAAGGAAGATATGGAATATAAAGCAGTATATTTGGAAAACGAGTATTTAAAGGTTATGGTTTTCCCTGAAATTGGGGGGCGCATACAGCGGGCGTATGACAAAACCAACGGGTATGATTTTGTCTATTATAATCATGTAATCAAACCGGCTCTTGTGGGGCTTACGGGCCCGTGGATTTCTGGCGGAATCGAGTTTAACTGGCCTCAGCACCATCGCCCCTCCACCTACTCGCCGGTTGATTATACCTTATCTGAAAATCCCGACGGCTCCTGCACCGTTTATGTGAGCGAGATTGACAAAATGTATGGAACCAAGGGAATGGCAGCTATTTCCCTGTATCCGGGAAAGGCTTATATTGAAATTAAAGGGCAGCTTTACAATCACACTGATTTGCCTCAGACCTTTTTGTGGTGGGCAAACCCGGCGGTGCCCGTCAACGACAATACTTACTCTGTTTTTCCGCCGGACGTAAACGCCGTGATGGATCATGGGAAAAGGGCGGTTTCCACCTTCCCCATAGCTACCGGGGAATATTATAAATGCGACTACTCCGCAGGGGTGGATATTTCCCGTTATAAAAATGTAAAGGTGCCTACCTCTTATATGGCGGCTCACTCCGATTTTGATTTTATTGGGAATTACGACGAGGGCTTGGAGGCCGGGCTGCTGCATGTGGCCGATCATCATATTTCCCCCGGCAAAAAACAGTGGACTTGGGGGAACGGCGATTTCGGGCGCACGTGGGACAGGAATCTCACGGACGAGGACGGCCCGTACATCGAGCTTATGACGGGAGTTTTCGCCGACAACCAGCCGGATTTTACATGGTTAAAGCCCCATGAGGAGAAAACCTTTGTGCAGTATTTTATGCCCTATAAAGGCGTGGGGCGCGTGGGGAACGCCACGAAGGAGGCGATGGTAAGTCTTAGTGAAGGCAAAGAGGGCTCCGCTTTGCTGAAGGTTTACGCTACGGCGGATTATCCCGGAGCTGAAATTAAAGTGACGGAAAACGGGAAGGTACTTTATGAGGAAATTGTCGATTTAAGCCCCAAGGCATGTCACACGGTTTCTTTTTCTATTGAGGATATAAGTCTCATCAGGAAAAAGACCTGCAGAGTATCGGTATCCTACAGGGGAAAACTGCTTGTGGATTACTCCGTGTATGAAAAGCATCCGGAGCCGATTCCCTCACCGGCGGAAACCATGAAAGCGCCGGAGGAGTTAAAGTCCACGGAGGAGCTTTACCTTGCGGCCACCCATTTGGAGCAGTACCGCCATGCTACCTTCGAGCCCGCCGACTATTACTTAGAAGGGCTCCGCAGGGACGGAACCGATATCCGGCTAAACAACGGTTACGGTCTGCTGCTTTTCAAGAGAGGGCGCGTGAAGGAGAGTATTCCCTATTTTGAGGCGGCAATCAAAAAGCAGACATGGAAAACGCCCAATCCTTACTATGGGGAATGTTATTTTAATTTAGGGCTGGCATTGGAGGCGGACGGGCAGGAGGATAAGGCCTATGACGCGTTTTACAAGTCAACGTGGAGCGCGGAGACCCAAAGCGCGGGATTTTTCTGGCTGGCAAATCTGGCGGCCCGCAGGGGAAATTATGAGGAGGCTCTTGCCTTTGTCTCCAAATCCCTGTTGCAAAATTGGCATAACATGAAGGCCCGCGCATTGAAAGCGGCGGTGATGCGGAAGCTGGGAATGGACGCATCAGCGCTGATAAAAGAAAGCTTGGAAATTGACCCCCTGTATATGGGATGCCTTTACGAGCAGGCGGTTTCAAGCTGCGCTGCGGAGGCCCTGCATAACTGGAAAGAAAAAATGCGGAAGGAAGCGCACAATTATCTGGAACTGTCGCTGGATTACATGAAAGCCGGATTTTATGACGACGCGCTGATAATTCTGGAAGCCTGCCCTGAGGAAAATCCCATGCGGCGGTATTATCAGGGATATGCCTGCGAAAAGCTGGGCGACAAGAAGGCCGCCGAAGAATTTTTTGCAAAGGGCGAGGCGGCGGATTCCGATTACTGCTTCCCTAACCGAGTGGAGGAGATTGCCATTCTGAAAGCGGCCATGGAAAGGCTTCCCAAGGCCCCTATGGCTCACTATTACCTTGGCAACCTGTTTTATGACAAAAAGCAGTATGGGTTGGCGGCGGCCCATTGGGAGAAAGCGGTTGAGGAGAAGGATAGCCTTGCGATGGCTTACCGCAATCTGTCTATCGCTTACTTTAACAAAGAGCACGACGGGGCAAAGGCGCTAAAGGCCATGGAAAAGGCCTGTGCTTTGGATAAGGATTACCCTCGTTTTCTGCTGGAATACGACCAGCTTGCCGCAAAGCTGAATAGCTCAAACGCCGAAAGACTTCAAAGGCTGGAAGGAAGGCTGGAGCTCACGAGGGCAAGGGACGATTTGTATCTTCGCTATATCACCCTTTTAAACTGCGAGGGGCGGCATGAGGAGGCCTTAAATGCCTTGAAAACCCACAGATTCCACCCGTGGGAGGGCGGCGAGGGCAAGGTGAGCGCGCAGTACCGCTATGCCCTTGTGGAGCTGGCAAAGAAAAAGCTGGCGCAATCGAAGGCAAAGGAGGCTTTAGAGCTTCTTGAGGCAACCATTACCTATCCTGAAAATCTGGGAGAAGGAAAACTGCCCAACGTGCCGGACAATCAAGCCTATTATTACATGGGCGCCGCCTGCCGGATGCTGAAAGATGAGAAAAAGGCGGAGGAATTCTTTGAGCTTGCCGCTCAAGGGCCACAGGAGCCGGAAAGAGTGCTTTACTATAACGACCAGCCGTCGGATTTTATTTTCTATCAGGGGCTGGCAAATCAGGAGCTGGGCCGGGAGGACGCCGCAAAGAAGGCCTACCATCAGCTTACGATTTTTGGAGAAAAGCACTTGTTCGACGAGGTGTCCTACGATTTCTTTGCGGTATCGCTGCCGGAAATTGAGGTTTATCAGGACGACATTAAATTGCGGAACGTTCAATACTGCAATTATTTGAGGGCTCTTGGGGCAATCGGCCTTGGGGAAAAGGAAAAGGCCTTGGGGCTGTTTGAGGAAATATTGGAAAAGCAGGCGGACCATCAGGGCGCGCTTGCGCATAAAAAAATGATATAAAGAAATTTAAACAGCGGAAATTATAAATAGGAGAAAAATAATGTTGTATTCATTGGAGGGTATTTGGAAAGCCGACCTTGACGGCGGCATCACCGGGGAGATAAAGCTGCCCGGAACACTGGACGAAAGCGGGCTTGGGCATAAGGACGCGGGGGCAAATCAATGGCACCCGGAGGCGACTATTGGAAATGCGGAAAAGGATTTTGACCCTGACGCCCCCATTGCGACCAGATTTACAAGAAAACATACCTACGAGGGCGAGGCGAGGCTTACGCGGCGGATTTCTTTTAACCCGCCGGAGGGAAAAAGAGTTTTTTTGGAGGCCGAGAGGGCGAGATGCCTAAAGCTTTTGGTGGACGGAAAGGAAACGCCGGATTTTGTGCAGTCCTCTATCAGCACGCCTCATGTGTTTGAGGTGACGGGGCTTCTCAACGGGGACAACGAACTGACGCTGCTTTCCGACAACAGCTATCCCGGACTGCCCCACGATGCGATTGCATTTTCCTCGGCGGCTACCGACGAGACGCAGACTAATTGGAACGGCGTTTTGGGAATTTTGCGCCTGCGCGTGGAGGAACCTGTATTTTTATCCGCTGTCCGCGCATACCCGAAAAAAGATACCTTGACGGTTCAGGCGGAGATTTCGGCGGCGGAGCCTTACAGCGGCAATTTGCGCATCAGCTCCGCGGCTTTGCGGGAGCCTGTCTCTAAGCAGGTCAGCGTTGCGGTGGGAGTGACCTTGGTGGAGATAAAGGAAATTCCTCTTGCCGACGGCGTGCGGCGTTGGGATGAATACGAGGGGAATCTCTATGAGCTTACGGCGGAGCTTTCCGGCTTTGAGGAGAAAAGGATTACCTTTGGTGTCCGCGATTTTGGCGACGACGGAAAGGGGAGGCTTGCCATCAATGGAAGACCGTTCTTTTTGAGAAGCGAGGCGAACTGCGCGGAATTTCCCGAAACGGGCCATCCGCCCATGACGGTGGAGGAATGGCTGACGATTCTTGAGACATATAAATCATATGGAATCAACTGTATGCGTTTCCATTCCCATTGTCCCCCGGAGGCGGCTTTTACCGCGGCGGACCGGATAGGCATGATGATGCAGCCGGAGCTTTCTCACTGGAATCCTCAAAATGCCCTTGAGCCGGAGGACAGCTATGCCTATTATCAGGCGGAGCTCTTGCAGATTATTCGCACGCTGGCAAATCACCCGTCCTTTGTGATGCTGACCTTGGGAAACGAGCTGTGCACGGGAAAAACCGGACATGAGCGCATGAGCATTTTGCTGGATAAGGCCAGAGAGCTGGATGACACCCGTCTTTACGCCAACGGCTCCAACGTGCACTACGGAACCATTGGGTGCGATAGCGACAGCGATTTTTATACCTCCCAATCCTTTTACCGGGAGCCCCTGCGGGGAATTTTCGCCGGGATGCCGGACTTGATGGAGAGGGAGCAGAAGAGAGCCCAGGGGGAGACAGAAGAAACAGCAGGCGCGCGCAAAGAAAACACCGAAACACCTAAAATTCGCATCAAGGGCTACATCAACAACCAGTATCCCAACGCGAAAACAAACTACGACGCTTCCATGGCTTGTCTCAGAAAGGATTTCAAAAAGCCGGTTTTCAGCTTTGAGGTGGGGCAGTTTGAGGTGCTTCCTTACTTTGAGGAGCTTGCGGACTTTCATGGAATTTCCGACCCGGCCAATTACCGCCTTATCCAGGAAAAGGCCGAAAAGCTGGGGCTTTTAAAGGAGTGGAATAGGTATGTGGAGGCCACCGGGGAACTCTCGCGGATTGGTTACCGGGAGGAAATTGAGGCGGCCATGCGGACCAAGGAGCTGTCGGGGATTTCCCTTTTGGGACTTCAGGATTTTCCAGGACAGGGGACCGCGCTGGTGGGAATGTTGGATTCCCATTTAAAGCCAAAGCCCTTTGATTTTGCAAGGCCGGAAGCTTTTCAGGCGTTTTTTAGGGAAAGCCTCCCGCTGGTTTTGCTTGAAAAATATACCTATGAGGCCGGGGAGACCTTAAGCGCCGATATTCAAGTAGCAAATTTTGGGAAAAATGAGATTTGCGGGGAAGTGCGCTATGAGCTGAAAGGAAAGGACATTATAATAGAAGGAACGCTGCCGGAGGCGCGGTGTCCTTTTGGTGAAAATACCGTGGCCGGGAGGCTGGAAATTCCGCTGACCGGAATCGAGAAAGCGGCGCGGCTTGACCTAACCGTCAGCGTGGGAGATAACGCGGAGGTAGTCAACACTTACCCTGTGTGGGTTTATCCGCCGGTGAAGCCGGTCTGCCCTAAGGGCGTTTACGAGACGCGGCATTTTGACGAGAGGGCAAGAGAAGCGCTTGCGGCGGGGGGCAGGGTGTACTTGTCGCCGGATTCCACGCCGGAAAATTTACCCGCTTCCATTCAGGCGCAGTTTACCACGGATTTTTGGTCTGTGGGAACCTTTCCCATGCAGGAAGGGGGCATGGGGCAGTTGATAGAAGAAAACCATCCGATTTTTGAGGGCTTCCCCACGGAATTCCACACCAACTGGCAGTGGTGGCCTATGGCGGGGCAGAGGGCGGTGATTCTTCCGAGAGCCATGAAGTCGATAGTGACGGAGATGGACAGCTACGCCTATATGCGGCCGATGGCCCAGCTTTTGGAGTGCCGCTGCGGAGGCGGAAAGCTGTTGTTATCCTCCATGGGGCTGCAGAATCTTTTGCAGTATCCTGAGGCAAGGGCGCTTCTTTCCTCCATCTATGATTATCTTGGTTCGGAGAAATTTGAGCCGGAGCAGGTGATAGAGCCGGAAGAGATAGCCGGTCTGGTAAGGTAAATTTACATACTTTAGCATAAATATAAAGAATCCGACGCAGCGGGCAGGAAAGATTTTTTCCTGCCCGCTGGCATTTATTACAAAGCGTATAACCGGAGTTGTGAAAAATATCCATCATTTTGCTGTGAAAAATGGCAAAAAATAATAAAATACAGGAAAATAGTCCATCAAAAGGAAAGATACAGCATTTTATTACTATGGAATAGTGTTATACTTGTATTACAGTGATGAAAAGAAGGCCTTCAAAATAAACACGTGAAATTGATAACTAAGAGATGTCGGTTTAGAGATTTATGCTATAAGACAGTGAAAGGAGCATTTTTATGAAGAAGAAAATAATAGCAGTTATTTTGGCGTCAGCTATGCTGGTTGCCTCCCTGAGCGCCTGTGGAAGTTCAGGCGGCGGAAGCGCGGACAGCGGCAGCGCCTCTCAGGAAAGCTCAGATGAAGGAGCGGCCAGCGCAGATGCGGCGGCGGACAGTGCGGATGCAGGAAGCGACGCGCAGCCGGCGGAGGATGCAGGAGGCGCGGATGTGGCAAGCGGCGAGGAGATTACCCTTACCATTTGGGATTGGGACGAAGCGCACTTGAGCCATATGACGGAATGGTACATGCAGAAATATCCCAATGTGAAGATTGAAACATTGGTTGTGGCGGCAGCAGATTATTTCCAGAAATTCCAGAGCGCGGTGGCAAGCGGAAGCGGCGTACCGGATATTGTTTTGACAGAGATGGCATACAGAGGAAAGCTTTTTGACTTGGGCGTTTTGGAGGATCTTTCCAAAGACCCTTATAATGTAAAAGCTGAGGATATGTTTGATTTTGCCACTAGACTTGGTTCCGGCCCTAACGGCGAGCTGTACGGCGTGGAGCAGCAGATTTGCCCCAGCGGTTTTGCTTACCGCAGGGATTTGGCAAAGGAATATTTGGGAACCGATGATCCAGATGAAATTGCCGAGATGATTTCCGATTGGGATAAGCTGTTTGAGATAGGAAAACAGGTAGTGGAAAAGAGCGGCGGAAAAGTAACGGTTCTTCCCGGTATGACGGTAGTAAAAGATATTTTGATTAACAGAAATGTAAGCGATTATATTGACGGCGATACCATTGATTTGACAAGCCGTTACACAGGCGTTCTTGAGACGGCAACCAAGTTTAATCAGGCGGGAATCCTTGGAAAGCAGGAAGATTCCACTCCGGCAATGGCTAACAGTTATGCGGCGGGCGAAGTTCTCTTTTACCCCTGCGCTCCTTGGAGCCTTAAGTGGGGCGTTGCCACCAATGACCCGGACGGTTCCGGGAACTGGGGACTGACGAAAGCGCCGGCTGAAGGATTTACCTACGGAGGAACTTCCATAAGTATTTATTCCGGCAGCGAAAATAAAGAGGCTGCATGGCAGTATATTCAAGAGGTATATTGTACAGGAGAAGGTGTTGAGGAAGCCTACAAGCAGTTTGGATTTATGACAGGCTTTAAGGCTCCTTATGAGAGCAGCGATTCTTACTTCTTCACAGAAAAAGGCCAGTATGACGACTTCTTTGGAGGACAGAATCTGGCAGATTATTTTATCAACAAGATTGCAATCACCACGCAGGGGCAGACGCAGACCAAGCATGAGTCCAATGTAAGAACGGCGTTAGCTAACGTTGCAACGCAGATGACAGGGAATCCGTCCATGACAACCGAAGAGGCTCTGGAGGCTCTCAAGACAGAAGTACAAATCCTGATTCCTGAGGCTACAATTAAGTAAAAACAGGTAAAGATTTAACTACGGAAAGCTGCCGGAATGTGGCAGCTTTCTGTGTTTTAATAATTGAAATGGAGGAAAAATGAAGAAGAAAAAAAGCGCGTTACATAAAGTAAACAAATGGCCTTATCTGTTCTGCGCACCGTTTTTGATTGCCTATTTTCTGTTTAGTCTGTATCCCATGCTTTATTCGCTGGAGCTGAGTTTTTTTGACTGGAACGGAATCGGAACAAAGACCTTTGTAGGGCTGAGGAATTACATTAATCTTTTTACCAAGGATCCGCTCTTTTTTAAGTCCTTGAAAAACACCGTTATTTTGATGGCGTTTTCCACGCCGATTACGGTATTCCTTGGGCTGACGGTGGCGTACCTTTTGTTTGACATTGGAAGAGGAAAACGTCTCTATCAGACAATCAACTTTTTCCCATATATCACAACGCCGGTTGCCATTGGTTTTATTTTCTCCTATTTGTTTGACTGGCAGTCGGGATATATCAATAAAATTTTAGTGTGGCTGGGTATACTGGATGAACCCTTTTTTTGGCTGGGAAGCGAGATAGCCTCAAAGGTACTTATCGTCGTGATGGTAGTGTGGCGCTGGCTGGGATATTACATGACGATTTATTTAGCGGCCATGACGTCCATGCCTACGGAGGTTTACGAGGCGGCGGCGGTAGACGGGGCGAGCAATCTCAAGATATTCACCAAAATCACGATTCCCATGCTGAAGGGCACCACAAGATTTTTGATTATCACTTCCGTAATCGGGGGACTGCAGATGTTTGAGGAGCCAAAGCTTCTTTTCAGCGGCTGGGCGGCCTTGGGAAACGGGCAGACCGGCGGGCCGGGGTATACGGCGCTCACAACGGTGTGGAAGTTTTATAACGATTCCTTTAGCTTGGATTCCCGTTTAGGGTACGGCGCCTCCATCGCCTATACCCTGTTTGTCATCATCATGCTGTTTACGATTGTGGGATTTAAAATTAGCGGAAGGAGGGATAAAGAATGAGCAGAAAAGCCAAAAAGAAAATTGGAGCGGTAATAAAGCAGGTTCTGCTGATACTTATGACGCTGGTTATGTTTTTCCCTCTTTATATTGTGTTTATCATGAGCACCTATTACAGCGAGGATATTTTCAAGGGGATGCCGATTCTGCCGGGCAGTTATTTCGTGGAAAACTTTAAAATGGTAATATCCAAGGGATATTTCAAGGCATATTTCAACTCGATAACCGTGTCGGTGGCCTCTGTGATTATCTGCGTGTCGGTGGCCTCTGTGATTGGATTTGCCCTTGCAAAATATGAGTTTAAAGGGAAAAAAGCCATCTTTGGGTTTGTTATGGCAATCATGATGATTCCGGGGCAGATTTCCATGATTGGCTATATGCTGGAAATGAAAAGTCTGGGACTTTTGACGACGCTGTTTCCCTTAATTTTTACATGGGCGGCCTACCCTCTTGGGGCATTTCTCATGACGCAGTTTGCCAGCGACGGCGTACCCGACGAGCTTTTGGAATCGGCAAGGCTGGACGGCTGTTCCGAGCCGGGGATTTTTATAAGGATAGCGGTGCCGTGTATCAAGCCGGGCATCATGACCCTCGCCACCTTGGTATTTTTGGCGTCGTGGAATAACTATGTGTTGCCCGTTATCCTGATTAACAAGCAGGAGCTGTTTACGATTCCGCTTATGGTAAATACCTTATCTAACGCTTTCAGAAGCGATTACGGTGCGATTATGTGCGCGCTGGGCCTGTCGGTGCTTCCCATGATAATTATTTTCAGTCTTTGCTCAAAGACCTTTATCAAGGGCATTGCGGCCGGAGCGGTGAAGGGATAAAAGCTGCGTAAGGAGGAGGCTTAGGAAGGAGCTGATTGATTTTATGGCGATTGAAAAAATAAATTTAGAAAAGTGGAAATTTGCATTGGGAAATGACATTACCTGCCTTGAGAATGGGCGCCATGTGCGGATTCCTCATACATGGAATATCGAGGAGGGCTCTGAGGAGTATTGGGGAATCGGCTGGTACGCGTACAATTTCGTGCCGGAGGAATTATGGAAGGAAAAAAGAGTGCGCGTACTTTTCCGCGCCGTTTACCATGACGCATATATTTATTTGAACGGAAAAGAAATTGGCGTTCACAAAAATTCCGGCTATACGCCTTTTGTGGCGGAGCTGACAAAGGCTCTTCGCATGGGGGAGGAAAATCAGCTTGCGGTTAAGGTTGACAACAGATTTTCGGAGCAGATGCTTCCCTATGATACCAGCTTTGACTGGGCAAACGACGGCGGCCTTATCCGCCCTGTAGAATTACTGGTAACGGGGAGAAGCTTTATAAAAGACCCTGAGGTAATGGCCCGCCCGGTGATTACGCTGCGGCGGGAGCGTCAGGATGCGGGCAGCGCCGTATTTGGTTTGACGGCCTGTGCGGAGGGCGGAGAAGCGGAGGAGCTTTCTCTGGAATGGACGCTTTATGAGGGCTGCGACGACAAGCTGGGCGGGATTGTCTGCGAGGGAAAAGAGCGCGTCCAAAACGGAATGATTGAGATTCCGGGAAGGGCGCTTTCTTCCGTAAAATACTGGCATTTTGACAGTCCTTGCCTCTATACGTTAAAAATGGTTTTGAAGGCCGGAGAAGAAACGCTGGATAAGGATTTAATAGTATTTGGTTTTAGGGAGTTTAAGGTTTGGGGCAGAGAATTTTATTTAAACGGCGAGCCGGTAAGGCTTCCCGGAACGGAGTGGATGCCCGGTTCCGACCCGGCCTATGGGATGGCCGAGCCGAAGGAGCAGTTGGAAAAGATGCTTCTTTGTCTGAAGGAATCGAACAGTATTTTAACCCGTTTCCACTGGCAGCAGGACGATTGGGTGTACGACTGGTGCGACCGCCACGGTATGCTGGTGCAGGAGGAAGTTCCCTTTTGGGGGACGAGGCCGCCGAAGGCCGGCGGGCAGCAGTGGAAGATTTTCAAGGAACAGATTGGAGAAATGATTGCGTTTCACAGGAATCACCCTTCTATTATTTTCTGGGGAGTGGGCAACGAGCTGGACGGCCAGTGCAAAGAGACGATTCAGTATATCAAGGATGCGGTTGCTTACACGCATCGCCTTGACCCCAGCAGGCTTGCTAATTATGTGTCCAATTCTATTTATAAGGGACATTCCTTGGACGGTACTACCGACGGCGACGTGATGATGATTAACGATTATATTGGGACGTGGCATGAGGGCTACGACCAATATAAGGAATGGGACGCTATTGTAAAAGAAAATCCCGATAGGCCCATGGTTCCCTCGGAGTTTGGCCTGTGCGAGCCGGCCTTTAGCGGAGGCGATAAGCGCAGGGAAGCAATTTTTAAAGAAAAGCTTGCCTGCTATAGAAAATATCCCAATATTGCAGGGACGGTGTATTTTTGTCTGAACGATTACCGCACCCAAATGGGCGAGGACGGCGAGGGCAAGCTCAAAAAGCGGGTGCACGGCTCCACAGGTCTATGCGGCGAGCCGAAGCCTTCTTATTATACAGTACAAAAGGAATATTCGCCCCTTCTGCTTGAAGCGGAAAACGGCGCGTTGACCGTAAAGTGCAGAGACGACCTTCCAAGCTATACGGTAAAGGGATACACTTTAAAGCTGAAGGAACGGGAGATAAAAATTCCCGACATGAAGCCGGGGGACGTCTGGACGGTGGAAAGTATTGGTTTAGTGGGAAATGCCGATTTAACGGAAAACATTGGTTTAGCGGAGGATGACAAGGCGAAGGTGTATCGGCCGGGCGGCGAGAGAGTTCTGTAGGAACGCAATGCAGACTGTTCAAACTGTGTCAGGGTATGTTAAAATAGGAAAAAGAGGAGAAAGCATCATGACCTGCAAAAATTCCTATGGACTTACTTCTGAAACAGAGATATACGAAACGCTGGCAAAGCTTAAAATTGCCTTTTGGATGGGCCTGATTCCCACGCCGGATTTGGAGGCGGTGGAGGAGCGGAGAAAACAGAAAAACGCGGAGATAAAAAACGCCCTTGCGGAAGGCAAAACAGTTTATGGGCTCACCCACTATACGCCCGCCATGTACCTGCAGCACGAGCTGACCCGTTTTAAATTGGACTTTACCGTTTATAAAGGGAAAAAGGCAGGCGGCTATTTGTACAGGGAGATTACAGAGGAGGAAAAGCAGGCCTTTTACGATGAAAACCGGGATTTGTTTACCAGATACCACGGCGACAGCTTTGCCTATGAAGAGATGCGCATGATTATTGAAAAGAGGTTGCGGGAGCGGGAGTATGAGAGCATTGTGCAGGACTTATTACGTCAGTTCTAAAAGAGGAAATGATGAAAACGACGGAAGCATGGAAAAGCCCTTTGCCACGCTTTTTGCAATAAACCGCCTACAGCTCCTGCCGGGGGCTCAGGTTTTGTTAGAGAAAGGCTCCGTATTTCCGGGGCAGTTTCTTCATTTGTCGGCGCAGGGGACGAAAGAAGCCCCGATTTTGATAGGCGCTTACGGGGAGGGAGCCTTGCCAATGATTGAAGCGCGGGGGCAGGGGATTTGGTATCAGGATTACGGATGCGAGCTTGATGCGCCGACCCACACAAGAGAGGGCTACGTGTCTTCCGGGATACTTCTCTATGACTGCGCTTATATTACCCTGCGGGACATTGCCGTCACGAATCAGGGAGAAATTATAGGCGAGCGTTATGATGCGCCCCATAAAATGAACCGGACCGGCGTCGCCGTGGCGGCAAAAAACGGAGGAACTCTCCGCGGAATTCATCTTGAAAATTTGGAGATACGGAATGTCAACGGAAATGTTTACGATAAGCATATGAACAACGGGGGAATTTATTTTACCTGCTTAAAGCCAGACAACGAGGAAAAAACGGGAGTTGCCAGATATGAGGAAGTAAGTATTACAGGCTGCTTTGTGCAGCGGGTAAGCCGCTGGGGGATTGCCGTGGGCTACAGCTATAAGTGCAGGGAATTTATGAAAGCGGAGCTGGAGGAGGAGCTTTTTGAAAAATACGGCCATAAAAATATCAGGATTGCAGACAACTATGTAAAGGAGGCGGGAGGAGACGGCATCACGGTGATGTACGCCCTGCGGCCTCTGGTGGAGCACAACGCGGCGGATTCCTGCGCGGGCGAGATGAACGACAGAGTTTACTGCTTTCCGGAAGGACGGGGCGGCAAGGTGGCCGCCGGTATTTGGCCGTGGAAATGTAAGGACGCGCTTTTTCAATATAATGAAGCGGCGGACACGCGTCTAAATCAGGACGGCATGGCATGGGACGCGGACTCCGGCGACGGGACGGTTTACCAGTACAATTACAGCCGGTTGAACGAGGGCGGCTGCGTGATGTTCTGTTTGGAGGAGGCGGTTCACAACACCTTTCGCTATAATGTGAGCTATGACGATTTGGGAGGGACTATCAGCCCGTCCATGAATCCCGACGCTTATCTTCACCACAATACCTTTGTTAAGAGAAAAGGCGTTCCCTTTGTGCGGGAGCATATGGGCGGCGGGAAGTTTGTGGAGGAGGAGAATGTGGTGGAGGAGATAGAATAAATAAAAAATGGACAAAAAAATTTGAATATGTGATATAATGAGCGTTAGCGAGAAGAATGAGCTTGCTCATTCGGCGAGGATTGAGCAGATGGGGAAGGAGAATAAAAAATGGAGGTAATGCAAGATATGGGAATGACTGATTTGCAGTTTAAAAGTTGGTTAAAGCAGATTATCAGAGGGCTTGAGGGAGCTAAAGAGAAGGAAACAAAAGAGGAGACAGACAAGGAACTTAAACGCTCGCTTGTCGTAATTAAATAATATTT
>JAMPGS010000025.1 GCA_023663815.1 Clostridium sp. | reverse complement strand
CCGTAATAACCTCCTTGCCGTAAGCCTCCTTCAAGACTTCCCCGTCTATGTAAATAGTTCCCTCCTCGTCGATATAAACCGTCTCCCCCGGCATACCGATAATCCGCTTAATATAATAGGTCTTTTCCGCGTACCGGAAAGGAAACACAATAATATCATAACGCTCAGGGTCATGAAAGCGGTAGGATATTTTATCTACAATGAGGTTGTCGCCGTCGCTTAACATGGGTTCCATGGAACTCCCCAGAACCTTTGTCCTTTGCCCTACAAACGTTACCACCATAAAAGTCAAGGCCAGCACAACCAATAAATAAAGGCTTGTGCTCAATACTTCTTTTAATTTCCTGTTCACTTCTGTTCCTCCGGGTACTCCAAAGTTATTTTCCCAAGCTTTCCGCTCCTAAAATCGTCCAAAACCATCCGGGACGCCCGCGGCAAATCCGGTTCCTCGCCCTTTTGAAAACACCGTCTGCTGACGCATATTTCCCGCAAAACCTCCCACACGTCCGGCTCCGCCTCTTCCGCGCAGTCCCTCGTTTTTAACTGGTAGCGTTCCTCCACCAAGCCGGGATACCTTTCCCGCAGATAAGTAACGGCGGCCGCCGCAAGCTCCGTTTCCTCCAGAATGTCATCGCTGATAGAACCAATCATGGCAAGCCGTTCCCCCACCTTTTGATCCTCAAATTTAGGCCACAGAATTCCGGGCGTATCCAGAAGCTCCAAATTTTTATTCAGCCGTATCCACTGTTTTCCCTTGGTAATCCCCGGTTTATTTCCCGTCTTGGTACACGCTCTCCCTGCAAAAGCGTTGATGAACGTGGATTTTCCCACATTGGGAATACCCACCACCATGGCGCGGACCGGCCTGTTGACAATTCCCCGTTTTCTGTCCCGCTCGATTTTATTCCGGCAGGCTTCCTGAACCAATGGAAGAATATTTTTTATGCCCGCGCCGGTTCTTGAATTAATTTCCAGCGCATAATATCCTTTTTTCTTAAAATACGCTATCCACAAAGTATTATACTTTTTATCCGCCAAATCGGCTTTATTTAACAGGATAATTCTTGATTTTCCCTTGGCGATCTCATCGATATCAGGATTCCGGCTGCTTACGGGCACTCTGGCGTCCACCAGCTCAATCACCAAATCCACCAGCCTGCTGTCCTCCTGCATCATTCGTTTTGCCTTTGTCATATGGCCGGGATACCATTGATAATTCATCTCTGCACTCCTTTTATTTCCGTGGGCAATAAGCTAATCGGATATATTAACATTTATTTCCGCAAGTAACGCCGCCTTTTAACGACTGCCCCACAGCCTACTTTATAAATCCCATACTGCTTTCCAGCCCCTTTGTATAAAACCATGCTTTCCCGGTAATCGTATCGCGGCTCACCGGCCCGATATTTCCTGACCGGCTGTCCTCGCTGGCATTTCGATTATCGCCCAGCACAAAATATTCATCGTCGGCAAGAGTGATTTCCGTCTCCGCAATCCCCGCGTCCGCAATCTTGTCATAGGATTCATCCTCAGCGTAAAGCTCCCCGTCAATGTAGATATAGCCCCCGATAATCTGTATCTTTTCGCCGGGAAGTCCAATCACCCGCTTTAAGTAGTAATGAGAATTAGGATTTCCATTCGGCAGAAAGGCGACGACGTCCCCTCTTTTGGGCGCTATCAGCTTATAGGCAAGCTTGTTAATCAACACCTCCTGCCCGCTACGCAACGCCGGTTCCATGGACACGCCGATTACGCTTATCCTCGTTCCAACCGTAAAAACAATGACAAAAGCAATCAAAACGGCCACAGAACAGCAAAAAAGCGTGCTGAATATCTCCCGCACCATCTCCTTGCTGATTCGCTTCTTTTTTTCATAAAATGTTAAACCTTTATGCCTTGCCATACGTCTTTCCTTATAATTGGGCAGAAAAGATTTTTTCCCTACCCGCCGCGCGGGGCGCGTGCCGCGTCGGCGGCAGACTTCCTCCCGCGCCCTTGTACATACATATTTCCGTTTTCAGTCCTGCAGAGAAATTTTCTGCTTTCCTTTCACTTGATTCCATGCAAAAAAGCCAAGAACTTCCCTGCAAGGCAAAAAAGGACAATTGCTCGCCAACTGTCCTTTCCCCCGCATAAACCTACGGCCGTCATTACTTTACAAGTTCTTTTACCTTCGCTCTCTTTCCTACGCGTCCTCTCAAGTAGTTGAGCTTTGCTCTTCTCACTTTACCTCTGCGAACCACTTCGATTTTCTCAACGTTGGGAGAATGAACAGGCCAAGTTTTCTCTACGCCCACGCCGTTGGAAATTTTTCTTACGGTGAAAGTTTCCCGCACGCCGGTTCCCTGTCTCTTTAACACGGTGCCCTCGAAAACCTGAACCCTCTCGCGATTTCCTTCCTTGATTCTTCCGTATACCTTAACGGTATCGCCTACATGGAACTCGTCAACTTCCTTTAACTGCTCCGCTTCAATGCTTCTAATAATCTCGCTCATTTCAAACCTCCATATAATGTAAACTCATCAGATGTTCTTAATACCCATGTAACAGAGGACCATCATAATTACGCAACAATAGAAATTTACCATATTATCGGGTAAATTGCAAGCAATATTTTTGCTACTCTCACTTAACTACTAGCTTGTTACTTTAGCTTACTGCTTTAGTCGGCTACCCTAAAAACAATCTCTCTATATCCAGCATTTCATTGCTATACCGCTCCACATATTCAACAATCACATAGTCCGGCTCAATCTCATCCAACATACCGGAATTAAAATAACTGCGATGTATAACATACACCTCCTTAAATTTTTCACACAGCGAAGGAAGCATAGCTCTGCGGAAAGAATCTCCTACCAGCAAAACTTTGTCTTTACAATCAGCATCTGAATTTTCAAAACACAAATACCTTTCCTCCTCAATACCATGCCAGTCTACGGGAAATGTCCCGACAACCACATGTTCCATTTCATCATCAAATACAAACTGTAAACGGGATAAATATGACAAGTCGTCCACACATTCCCGATTTTCACAATCCCACAATTTTTGTGAAAAAATTTCCCGTTTTTCCAAATCAGGAAAATCAATATTCCATGACCGAAGAATCTCTTTAGTTCCAATATAACCGCCAAGCTGATTCCAATGCGTATCATAAGAATAATATAGCGGATAAATTTCTCCCTGCCTTACCATCTCCTCTTTCAGATTAACCACAAGAACCCCCTTTTCACTTAAAAATTCCCCTAATAAATCTGTTCTGGATTTTTCAGCATGTATATAGCCCTCCGGCATGTAAGCAGCGTACACATTCTCCTTATTAGGGCAGAACAAAACTGTAAAATGCGCGCCTCGTTCTTTCAACTTGGCTTGTACGCGCAACGCACCTTGTACAATTTGTTCTTTCTCCGCTTCCGTATACTGCTTTGTTCCCTCAAAATCACCTATAGGATCGTTATCAAACACGCTCTTATAAAAAGCCATCCGTCTTTGCCTAAAAGAACTTGGCTTGAAGAAATTTCTCCCGTCGCTATATAGGTAACCGCTGAATCTAAACCGCTCCAATCGTTTTTTCTACAGACAGTCACATACCAAAAATTATCTACTCGCGCCGCCAACTCATCTACTTTATGAAACAAGCCCAGCCAAATATCCCCAAATTTTGTTGAAGCTTGCTCCGTTTGCCCCTGTTCCTTGGCCTCAAATGTCTCCGTTTTTTCTGACTTATTAAAATCTTCTTCTCGAACCATATCTATTTGAATAACGGTAGTCTTGGGAAAAAGATCATGGACACCCTGAATTATATTTTTTACCCAGCAGTATACCGAAAAAAGCAATAGCATTGCGCTAAGCAGCAAAACTGCTAAATCAATATTTTTACTTTTTCTTTCCCTCTTCATCTAACAGTCCCTCCGTCAAAAATTGCCATAAATATATGGTGCATAGGATGCATTAATCACCGCGCAAAGTGCCAAAAAACCTGCTACTGCCATCAACATTCCTCTTATCACCTTAAAACACCAAAAATTCTGATATTTTGTTGTTATCTTTTCCCATGGAGCGCATAACAACGCGCAAAAAATCAAAAATGGCAAGAAACGCAGTCCCTTCTCTTCAATAATTCCATTCGATGAAATTCCAATCATGCCTTTTAAATATTGTGTAAAAACAAAACAATTCTCTGCCCGAAAAGGAACCCATAATAAATTTACAAAAAAAAGGGTATACAAATGACCATACCATTTTTTCTTATTTTCTTTAAATATCGGCACATATTTCTCCAAAGCAAGCAATATAAAATACCCAATTCCCCAAATCAAAAACGTAAAATCAGCGCCATGCCAAATGCCAGTCAAAGCCCAAACTACAAGAAGATTTCTTATATGCATTACCGCTGTTCCCCTGCTGCCGCCAAGCGGAATATACACATAATCCCGAAACCAACTACTTAAAGAAATATGCCATCTTCTCCAAAAGTCCTGAATACTTTTCGCTTGATATGGCGCTTTAAAATTGATTGGAAGTTCATACCCCATCGCCTTGCCAATACCTATCGCCATGTCCGAATATCCTGAAAAGTCAAAATAAAGCTGTAATGTGTACGCAAAAGAGCCAACCCACAAACCTAGTGCAGAAAATTGGCTTCCAGCTGCCACTCCGTCAAAATAAAAATCCACCAATAACGCCAGTTTGTCCGCCAAAAGAACTTTTTTACACAATCCTTTCAGAAACAAAGCGGCTCCTTCTTGAAAATCTTCCAAACCAATAATCACATACATCCCATTTTTAAAGTTTTTAAACCTTACAATCGGACCTGATACAATCGTTGGAAAAAAAGATAAATATAAAAAAATGTCTGCAACTGAGGGGACATTTTCAACTTCTTTTCGATAAATATCGCACAGACATGAAATTGCCTCAAAAGTAAAAAAGGAAATGCCGATAATCGCAAAAACACCTGACATAATACTTGTATATTTAAAAATCAAAAGAGGCGTCAACAAAATCATACACCCAGTCATCAATAAAATTCTATTATGATATTTAAAACACAGCCTGCTAAACCCCCATGTAAGTACACAAATAAGAAATAGCAAGAAAAGCGAAGCCACTCCACCTCCCATTATACAAAAAACCAAGTTAGCAACAAACAGCAACAAACGTCTTACCGTTGGATTCTTTCTAAAAATATAAAGCAGTAAAAAAAATCCCGGCAGTAATCCTGTTAAAAAAATGTAGTAGTAAATGCCATTTGCTCTCAACTCCTTTTTCCATCAATCAGATATTTCTTATAGCGCACCGCCTCCGCCAGCCTTCTCTTCCTTTCGCCGCTTCCTCGCTTCCCGCTTTGCTTTCTTTATAAAATACTCCTGATTTTCCTCCGCCCACTTTTCATAGAGCTCCGGCCGCAGAACTCTCGTCCGCTCAAGAGACTGCTCAAGCCTCCATTCGTCCACCTTGGCATGGTTGCCGGACAAAAGCACCTCCGGCACTTTTTTGCCGCGCCATACCTCCGGCCTTGAATACTGGGGATATTCCAGCAGATAATTGCCAAAGCTTTCATTCCGGGCGGATTCTTCATTGCTCAGCACCCCCGGAACCATGCGGGAGATAGCGTCAATCATCACCATTGCGGGGAGTTCTCCGCCGGTGAGCACATAATCGCCGATTGACACATAATCCGTGACAATTTCTTCAAGAGCCCTCTCGTCGATTCCCTCATAATGGCCGCAGAGAAAAATCAAGTCCCGCTCCTTTGCAAATTCTTCCGCCATAGATTGACAAAAGCCTTTTCCCTGAGGGGTGAGGTAAATCACCCGCGTTCCCTCACCGTCTCCGCCGTCCGCGCTGATTTTATCCGCCGTCGCCCTCCACGCGTCATAAACGGGCTGGGCCTGCATCAACATTCCTGCGCCGCCCCCGTAAGGATAATCGTCCACTTTTTTGTGCCTGCTTAATGTGTAATCCCTGATATTTACCGTTTCCAAGGATATCACGCCCCGGTCAAAGGCCCGTCCTATTACGCTGGCGGCAAGGCCCTGTTCTATCATTTCAGGAAACAGTGTAAGCACGTGAAACCTCACGCAAAAGTTCATATGAAATTTTTCCTGAGAATCCTCTTGAAAATCCGCGTGGACGTTCTCCTGAACATTCATATATTTTCCTCTTTATTTTTGCAAACAACGGGTCAAAACCATGCTTGTACGACCTTGGCAACTGACACAAGGTTTATCTGCTCTTTGAAAAAGCTGCCATCGCTCCGGTAAGAACTCAAATCCCTACCCCTTAGGGCGTCCCCTTGGAACGTTACAAATTTGATACCCCAATTTATCGGGCTTTTTGATTTCCGCAGGGCTTACTCCTCCAACAGCCCGTCAAGAACATGAATTTTCATCAAATTCTCATCAAGGCTCACCGAAAGGACACATTCTTTGATGGCAGGAAGCAAAAGCTCCCTCCCGTCCTCCAAGGCAATCACATACACGTCGTTAGCCCCCGTCTGGATAACATCCTTTAATTTTCCTTTTAAAACGCCGTCCTCGGACATTACGCTGATGCCGATAAGATCCGCGATAAAATATTCGTCCTTTTCCAGCTTCACCGCGTTTTCTCTTGTGACAAAAAGCGCTTTCCCTTTATACTTTTCCACATCGTTAATGTCGTCGATTCCCTTAAATTTCAGGATGACAAACTGCTTGAAAAACTTTACCTGTTCAATTTCAAGGGAAAGCTTTTCCTTTCCAGTGTCAAGCAGCGCTTCCTTTAGCTGCTTAAACCGTTTCATATCGTCGGTAGTGGGAAATACCTTCACTTCCCCCTTTAAACCGTGGGTAGAAGAAATAACTCCCACCTTCAACAAATTTTCCATACGCATCTACTCTTAAAAGAAAAGGACGTCCTTGCTTTCTTGAAAGAACATCCTTTTCCAACTTGTTTTAGACAATTTCCACGTCAACTCTCTGATTTTCTTTGGACGATGCCGCTTTTACTACGGAACGGATTGCCTTGGCAATTCTTCCCTGCTTTCCGATTACTTTTCCCATATCCGTTGCGGCGACATGAAGCTCAATAGTAATGTGTTTCCCCTCTTCCTTCTGAGTCACTACAACTTCATCCGGATGTTCCACAAGTGCTTTTGCGATTACTTCAACTAATTCTTTCATTAGTCACCTCCAAAAAAATTTTTTTTGCGGCGTTACTTTTCAATACCTGCCAGCTTAAAAATTTTGCCGACTATTTCAGTAGGCTGAGCGCCGTTTGAAAGCCATTTCTTTGCCAGCTCTTCATTTACATGTACGGTGCTTGGATTTGTCTTAGGGTCATAAGTTCCGATTTCTTCAATCACTCTTCCATCTCTAGGCGATCTGGAATCTGCTACGACAATTCTATAGAAAGGAGCTTTCTTCCGACCCATTCTTCTTAATCTGATTTTTACTGCCATTTTTTCACCTCCGTGATTACATCTTTAATTTGTTATTTATTTGAAAAGAAACGCGCCCGCAACAGCCGCCAAGGTCATGCAAGTATAGCGTTGACTGTTGCTTGCTGGAATAAGGCAATCTGCCTGCCACCCATACGAGCCGCTTCTGTTTTCAACTAAAAGGGAAATTTCATGCCTCCGAATCCGCCTCTGCGCTTCCCTCCCATAAGTCCCGGCATTTGCTTCATCATTTTTTGAGACTGCTCAAACTGTTTTATAAAGCGGTTTACCACCGCCATATCCACCCCGGCCCCCCTTGCAATCCTGCTTTTCCTGCTCAGGTTGAGGAGCTTTGGATTTTTCCGCTCCTGCGGGGTCATGCTTAAAATAATGGCTTCCGTCTTTGCCAGCTGCTTTTCGTCTATCATGGATTCAATATTGCCAAGCTGCCCGCCGATTCCCGGCATCATGCTTAAAATGCTGGTAAGCCCGCCCATATTGCGCATCTGCTTCATGCTTTCCAGATAATCCTCAAAGTCAAACTTGCCCTTCTTCATTCGGGCGGCCATTTCCTTTTCCTTCTGCTCGTCTATGGAAATGTTCTCCTGCGCCTTCTCTATCAGGGAAAGCACGTCGCCCATGCCCAAGATTCGGCTTGCCATTCTATCCGGGTAAAACTGCTCCAAATCGGAAAGCTTTTCGCCCATACCTACGTACAAAACCGGCTTTCCGGTAACCGCCTTGACGGAAAGAGCCGCGCCGCCTCTAGTATCGCCGTCCATCTTGGAGAGCACCACTCCGTCAAGCCCTATCTTCTCGTTAAACTCTTTCGCCACCGTGACGGCGTCCTGACCTGTCATGGCGTCCACTACCAAAAGGGTCTGATGAACTTCCACCTGCTGTTTAATGGCCGAAAGCTCCGCCATCATGTCCTCGTCTATATGAAGCCGGCCCGCCGTATCAAGAATCACCACATTGTGGCCGTTTTTCTTTGCGTGCTCCACCGCCGCTTTCGCTATATTCACAGGATTTTGGTTTTCTCCCATGGAGAATACGTCCACCTGCTGTTTCTCGCCGTTAATCTGCAGCTGCTTGATAGCCGCAGGGCGGTATACGTCGCAGGCCACAAGGAGGGATTTTTTCCCCTTCAGCTTCAGCTTGCCCGCTATCTTAGCCGCCGTGGTGGTTTTACCGGCGCCCTGAAGGCCGCACATCATGATGGTTGTGATTGCCTTTCCGGGCTGCATTTGAATCTCCGTCGTCTCCGAGCCCATAAGGGCAATCATTTCCTCATTGACGATTTTAATCACCATCTGGCCCGGATTTAAGCCGTTCATTACGTCGGCCCCGACGGCCCTTGCCTCCACCGCCTTGATGAACTGCTTCACAACCTTGAAATTAACGTCCGCCTCCAAAAGCGCAAGCTTTACTTCCTTTAACGCTGTTTTGACGTCCTCCTCGGTGAGCCTGCCCTTGCTTCGGAGGTTCTTAAATACGTTTTGAAGTTTATCTGTCAGACTTTCAAATGCCATGAATTACAGCTCCTCCAATATTCGGGAAGCGGCTTCCTTTACCTGCCCTGCCAGCTCTTCCCTCGTCAAACGGGAATCGTCCGTCAGCTTTTCAAGCTGCAGGACGCTATCCCTGATTCGCATAAAACGCTCGACTAAATGCAGCTTATCCTCGTATTCCTGTAAAATGCGGTCGCACCGCTTTATCATGTCGTGTACTCCCTGCCGGGAAATGCCGTTCTCCGCCGCTATTTCGGCCAGAGAAAAATCATGATACACCACGTCTTCATATATCTTTTTTTGGTGCTCTGTCAGCAGTTCCCCATAAAAATCGTACAAAAGTCCCTGCTCAACAATCTTTTCCATCTTTCCTCTTATTCTGCCGCTTTGCAGGCGGCATGAACGCATAACCAAAAACGCCTAACGGCTCAGGAAAGATAAACCTGCCTGAACCGTTACAAGAATACTACAAAAAAACACGGATGTCAAGCATTTTTACTTGACAAATCCGCATTTTACATAACAATTTTATCGATATAATTTTAATAAATCTCCGACGGAATCTGCCCCAATATTTTTTTGTACGCCCGGCTGAACGTGGAATAATCTTTAAATCCGCACTCCATACTGGCCGCCGTTGCCGGCATCCCCGACAAAATCAGGTGCTTTGCCGCCAGAATCCGCTTTTCCAGTATGTACTGATGCATGGAATAGCCCGTTTCCTCCTTAAACTTGCGCATCATATGATATTTGCTTAAATAAAATTCTCCCGACAAGGCCTCGATGGACAAATCCCCGGCCAAATGGTCGTTGATATAATGAATCATTTCCACCACCTTTTTATCGTATCTAGCCGTCTTGTGAAAGGCTTCCGGATGGGCAATGCAGTAGCGGTTCAGCTCAATCAACAGCTTTAAAAAAAGGATGCGGCAGTACATGTCCTTTGCGTATCCTCCCTCCTTTTCCGCCGTCTCAAGGAGCTTTACCGTCTCAAATAGAATTCTGCTCACGGCCGGCGAGGGCCGGACTACATTTCCGTTCTCGGCCTTGGACATGGTAAAGCACAAGTCCAAATTACTTTCCGCCTCAGAATGTTCGTCAAGGTACTGACTGGAAATATAAAAAACATACCGCTCGTAAACCGCGCTTGTATCCACAAAGGGCTTATGGATTTCCCCCTTATTTACCAGCAGAATATCGTGGGGTTCCAGCTTATAGGACTTGCCCTCAATGTGGTACTCCACCTCCCCGGAAATAAACCAGATTAATTTATGAAAATCATGATAGTGATACTGGTATTCCCTCGGCTCGCTGTCCTTTAAATGAAACAGCCTGAATTTTTCCATCAGGTATCCGCTTTTCACCCATTCCCGGATTTCTTCCATATTTACTCCCGCTTTTCCCCTGCATAATCTTTCATGCAGACATTCATATCCACGTCGCCTCCAATGCCGCTTACCGCTCCCTTGGCGGAGTACTGCCAAACAGCAAACTCATAGGGAAAATAAACGGATTCGTCATAATAAGCAAACCACTTGTCGTACTCTTCAAGCTGCTCCATGTCCAGCATAAGCATGAAGGTTTTTAGATTCCCGTAAATCATGGGCGTATAACCGGCCTCTTTGATAGTCTTGCAGAAAGCTATCGCCGCTCTTGTGTACTCTTCCTTCGTCATATCCGCGGTTCTCGCGTCGTTTACGTTTGTCTCCTCCAAATCAAACACAATGGGATAGGATATATCGTAGGGCTCAATCAAATCCAGCACAAACTCCGCTTCCTCCACCGCTTCCTCCTCGTTAAGCGCCTGTGTGTAAAAATAAACGCCCACGTCGATGTCGTTTTCCAGCGCGCCCTCAATATTATCCTTAAAATATTCATCCTTCGCAAGCTTTCCCTCCGTGTTCCCGCGAAAGCCCGCCCGGATAAAAGCGTAAGAAATATCCTCCCCCGACACCCTGCGCCAATCGATGATTCCCTGATGTCTGGACACATCCACGCCCTTAAAGGATACCGTCTCCTCATTTTCATCTATGTAAACAATTTCATTTTCATTTTTCCGAACAAAATTTTCAGCTAAATAGCTATGCTTTTTTAACTGGTCCGAGATAGGGAAAAAGAAATAGTTGTTGTCCGCATACACCACAATATCGTCGGGATAAAACTCCCGCAAAATGGACACCGTGCTTTCCCCGCCGCTGATTTTTGATTTCAACTCGCCAAGAAACGCTTCCCGCTCGGCCTCCTTGGCCGTAACCGCCGCCCCCTGAACATAGGCGTCCAGCTCTTCCCGCGTATAAATATGCTCGCTGCTGTAGTCCTCAAGCTCGTTTAATCTGCCCATGGTCTCGCGGCTTTCATTTTTTAACACATAATTTTGTAAAAGAAGGGCGATACAGCCCGTCAGCGCAGTCAACGCAACCAGACTGAACGCAATGTTGGTAATCAAATTGATTCTCTGACGCCTTCTGTTTCTCCGCATTGTCTTATTATTATCCATTTTCTCTTCCGAACCTTTCCGGTATTTGGCTTACCAGATAAGTATATTATGAATTAGGAGGATTTTCAATTGTTTATCCTTTCCATTTTCCGCGCCGTTTATGGGAATATGCTGCAAAAACCATATTCTTACCCTATAGCAGCTCCTATATTACAGCCGCTTGCTGCAATCACTCTTACACTACAGCCTTCCGTCATAATGGCTCTTGTATGATAGTCTTTCACCATAATAGCTCTTGTATGATAGTCTTTCACCATAATAGCTCTTGTACGATAGCCTTTCGCTATAATAGCTTGCCTTACAGCCTCTCGCCGTAATAGCTCTTGTACCCCTCCCCGTATATCTCTGTGGCGCTGGAGATAATCATAAACGCGCTGCTGTCCTCCTGCTTTACAATTTCCTCCACATTGTAAGCGTTCTGCTTTTTTACCACACAGAGAATCACCTGCTTATCTTCCCGCTTGTAGGCCCCCGCGCCGGTCAGGTGGGTGACCCCCGCGTTTAATTCCCGCAGAATCCTCTCCGTGATAGCCTTGGAGGAATTGCTGATAATAAAAATCATTTTCGCCTCGTCGCGGCCGTACAGTATCAAATCCAACATGCGGGAGGACACCGCCGCAGCTATCGCGCTGTAGAGCACGGCGTTGACGTTCCCAAAAACCACGCCGCCAATAAGGATAATCACCCCGTCGATTGCCAAAAAAATAGTTCCCGTTTTCAAGTGCGGCTTTTTCAGCTTAAGGCACTTTACAATAATATCGGTTCCCCCAGTGGTCGCGCCCGCCCGAAGCACGAAGCCGATTCCTATAGCCGACAGCGCCCCGCCAAACACAGCCCCAAGCAGCGGCTGGTCGGTAAGCGGCGGCAGCCCCGCCAAAATATTGGTAAAAAAAGAAACCATAAAGGTGGCGTACAGCGTGGAGACGATAAACTTCACCCCGAATTTCCAGATACCCAAAATCATAATTGGAATATTAATCAGCAAAAAAAGGGTTCCCGTCTCCACCGGCACCAGACGGCTTATGATGATGGAAAGGCCGGATACCCCGCCCGGCGCCAAATTGTTGGGGTCTATAAACAGGCTGAGGCCTGCGCCGAATATCAGCGAAGCCAAGGTAATCACCGCGTATTTTTTCAGTATTTTGCCTGCTTTCATATCCCACCTCGTTTCTGCACAGCTCTCGCACATGGCTTCTTCCAGTCAATAGCTTACTTTATCTATATGCTCTCTCCGCTTCCACAAAGCGCAGATAAATCTCTCGCCAACTGCAAGACATCTACAACCTGTTTTCTTATTCATATCACAGAAATTCCACATTGCTATTATCATATGCAGTTTTTCCCTTAAAATACAGCACCCTTAAATATTGGCCCGCACCAGCCTTGGCTGATACCCGTTTTCCTCAAGAGCCTGCATAATTTGATGCTTGTGCTCTGTTCCAAAGGCTTCCATGGTGATGCGCAGCTCCACGGCGGCGTTTCGGTTGATGGACACAAACTGATTGTGCTCCAGCTTGATAACGTTGCCGTTTTCCCTTGCAATCACCTCGGAAACGTGACAAAGCTCGCCGGGCTTGTCGGGAAGCAGCACTGACACGGTGAAAATTCTATCCCGCATGATAAGTCCCTGCTGCACCACAGAGGACATAGTAATCACGTCCATATTTCCGCCGCTTAGGATAGCGACTATCTTTTTCTTCTTCACGTCCAAATGCTTCAAGGCTGCCACCGTGAGAAGGCCGGAATTCTCCACCACCATCTTATGGTTTTCCACCATATCCAGAAAGGACACCACCAGCTCTTCGTCGGGCACAGTGATAATGCTGTCCAGATTTTTTAGAAGATAGGGGAAAATCTTTTCTCCCGGCGTTTTCACCGCCGTGCCGTCCGCAATGGTGTTCACCTGATCCAAGGTCACCACCTTGCCCGCCTCGATGGAGGCTTTCAGGCAGCTTGCCCCCTCAGGCTCCACGCCAATCACCTTGATGTTGGGATTGAGCAGCTTTGCAAGGGTGGATACTCCCGTTGCAAGACCGCCGCCGCCCACCGGTACTAAAATATAATCCACCAAGGGAAGCTCCTTAAAGATTTCCATGGCAATGGTTCCCTGCCCCGTGGCAACCACCGGGTCGTCAAAGGGATGAATAAAGGTATAACCATGCTCTTTTGCAAGGGCAAGGGCATGTTCGCAGGCCTCGTCGTAAACGTCACCGTAAAGCACCACCTCGGCCCCGTAATTTTTTGTCCGATTTACCTTGATTAAAGGCGTTGTGGTGGGCATCACAATCACCGCCTTTGCACCGTAGCACTTTGCGGCGTAGGCCACGCCCTGCGCGTGGTTGCCCGCCGAGGCGGTAATCAGCCCCTTCTCCCTCTCCTTTTCGGAGAGCGTGCTCAGCTTATAGTAAGCGCCCCGCAGCTTATACGCGCCGGTAAACTGCATGTTTTCCGGCTTTAAATAAACCTTGTTCCCCGTCTGCGCGCTGTAAAAGTCGCTGTACACCAGCTTGGTCTCCTGCGACACCTTCTTGACGGTCTCCGATGCCTCCTCAAATTTTTCCAATGTCAGCATACTCTCATCCATTGTACCGTACCCCTTTCTCTCTATGCTGTCTTAAATTTGCACAGCCTCTTCGCTGCTTTGCGCCTCAGCTTTAGCCGTTCTTGATGCGCTTACTCTTGCTGGGTCAATTCCCCCACATCAAACAGCGCGTTTACAAACTGGTCGGAATCAAATTTTTGCAAATCGTCCAGCTTTTCCCCCACGCCGATGTACTTCACCGGAATATTCAGCTCCGATTGGATTGCAACCGCAATGCCGCCCTTGGAGGTTCCGTCCATCTTCGTGAGAATAATGCCGGTGAGATTTGCCGTCTCCCCGAATTCCCGCGCTTGATTTAAGGCGTTCTGCCCTGTGGTTCCGTCCAAGACAATCAAATTTTCCCGGTGAACGCCCGGAAATTCCCTGTCGATAATCCGGTTCATTTTTTTCAGCTCTTCCATAAGATTTTTCTTGTTGTGGAGCCGCCCCGCCGTGTCGCAGATTAAAACGTCCGTCCCTCTTGCCCTTGCGGCGTTCACCGCATCGTAAACCACGCTGGAGGGATCCGCGCCGGGCGCGCCGGAAATAATATCCACCCCGGCCCGATTCGCCCATTCGGTAAGCTGCTCGCAGGCCGCCGCCCGGTAGGTGTCCGCCGCCGCAATCAGTACTTTTCTGCCCTGATTCTTTAAAAGCCCCGCCAGCTTTCCCACCGACGTAGTCTTTCCCACGCCGTTTACGCCGATAATCAAAACCACCGACTGCTCGTGCTCAAACTGGTAGGCCGCCTCGTCCACCCGCATCTGTTCTTTAATACTTTCTATCAAAAAAGCCTTGCAGTCCATAGGCTCCTTGATATGATTTTCCTTCACCTGCCGTTTTAACCGTTCAAGGATATCGCTGGTGGCGTTTACGCCGATATCCCCCATAATCAGGATTTCCTCCAGCTCCTCGTAAAAATCCTCGTCGATGGAAGAAAAACCGTTGAACACGGAGTCGATTCCCCGGACAATGTTGTTCCTTGTCTTGCTTAATCCCTCTTTTAACTTACTGAAAAATCCCGCCATCAATCGTCCAGCTCCTTATCAATTAAATTTACGCTTACCAGTGTGGAAACGCCCTTTTCCTGCATGGTAATTCCATACAGCCTGTCGGCCTTTTCCATAGTCCCGCGCCTGTGGGTAATCACAATAAACTGCGTGTTTTTTGTAAGCTTATGTAAATACTTCGCAAAACGGCCTACATTATTTTCATCTAAAGCCGCCTCAATTTCATCCAAAAGGCAGAAGGGCGAAGGCTTTAAATTTTGGATGGCAAACAAAAGCGCAATCGCCGTAAGGGCTTTCTCCCCGCCGGAGAGCTGCATCATGTTCTGTAGTTTTTTCCCTGGCGGCTGGGCGATAATGCGGATTCCGGCTTCCAAAACGTCCTCGTCCTCTAAAAGCTCAAGGGTTCCCTTGCCTCCGCCGAACAATTCCTTGAACACCTTGTCGAATTCCTTTCCAATCTCGGCAAACTTCTCGTTAAACTGCCTGCGCATAGCCGTGTCCAGCTCTAAAATAATGCCCTCCAAGGTCTTTTCCGCTTCCACCAAATCGTCATGCTGGGTTTTTAAAAACTGATAACGCTCCATTAAATTTTTATAATCCTCAATGGCGTTGACGTTCACGTCGCCCAGCTTTTTAATCTGCTCTTTTAAAGAAGCAATCTCCTTTTTCATGGCGGACAAATCCGTCATTTCCTCATTTCTAAGGGCGGAAGCGTCCGACAAGGTAATCTCGTACTCGTCCCACATGTAATTTATCTGGCCTTCCAGATTTTCCTGCAGCTTCTCCTTCTGGGCGTTTAACCGATAAACCTCCTTGTCCAGCCCCGTCATCTTCTCGGAAAGGGATTCCCTATCCGCAAAAAAATTCTTTTGCTTTGCGGAAAGCTGCTCCTTCTTTTCCATGTCCTCCTTCAGCTTCTTTTCCGTCTCCCCCAAGGTGGTATAGGAAGCGGAAATAGTCTGCTTGATGGTGGCAATATTCTCCTGTCTGTTAGCAGTATCCTCCCTGCTCTTTTCAAGGCTTTCGTTGATCTCCTGCAATTCCTCCTCAAAGCGTCCAATCTCACTGTCGATACGCTCCACGTTCTGTCTGTGGAATTCCTGCTGCTGAAGCATTTTTTCCACTTCCAAATCCCATTCGGACACCTGGGCCGACTGGGCCGATTCCCCTTTCCGCGCTTCCTCCAGCTCCATCTGGAATCTGCGTATTTCCTGCTCCTTCTTCTGCTCGAAAAGCTCGGAATCCTCCAATTCCTTTTGAATCTCCTGCTTGTTTAATTTAATCTCCTGAATCTGCTCCTCAATTTCCTGCGCTTCCGCCTTAAGCTCCAATGAGCCCTCGGACGCCTCGTCCTTCCGCTCCTTGGCCTTGATGACGTTCAGACGGGCCGTATTCTGCTCGATAAACTTTCTCTGCAGGGCGGCCTTATCCTCTTCCAAAGAAAGGCGCAGCTTGTTCCGCTCCTCCTTGGCAGCTTCAATTTCATTTAAGAGCGCGTCTATTTTTGTGAGGAACTTTTTAATATTCCCCTCAAGCTCCTCCATCTCCCGCCTTCGTCCCAATAGGTTGCTGTTATTCTTGTATGCGCCGCCGCTGATGGCCCCGCCGGGAACGAGAAGCTCTCCCTCCAAAGTTACCATACGGATGCTGTAGCGGTATTTCCCCGCAATTTTTACCGCGTGGTCTACCGTGTCAACCACCACAATCCGGCCTAACAGGGATTTTGCAACGTTTCTGTATCGCTCCTCCACCTTCACAAGACCGTCGGCCATGCCGATAACACCCTGTTCTTTTAAAACCTCCTGATTTTTAAATTCCTGCGGATTTCCAATGCTGGTTAAGGGTAAAAAGGTGGCTCTCCCAGCCCTAGTCTGCTTTAAGAGGGCAATCATCCTTTTTGCGGTCTCCTCGTCTTTCGTGACGATATTTTGAATATTGCCTCCAAGAGCCGTCTCGATGGCCAGCTCATACTTTTTGTCAACCTTGATAATATCCGCCACAACGCCGGCGATTCCCTTTTCCTTCTCCCTGCACTCCATCACCTTTTTCACGCCGCCGCCGTAGCCCTCGTAACGCTCGGTGAGGTTGGTTAAAGCGTCCAGCTTTGACTTTTCCTGATGATAGGAAATTTGCGTGTCGCGGAGCTGCTTATCCTTGCCCGCAAGCTCCTCCCTGATAAACGAAAGCTTTTCTTCCTTTTGCTCCTGTGAATCGTTGAGGGCGCGTATTTTTTCATTTATGGCCTCAAATTCCGCTTGGAGCCTGTTAATGGCGGCTTCCTGCTCCGCCTCGTCGGATTTAATCCGCAAAAGCCTTGAGGTGAGCTCCGCCTTCCGAATATGAATCTGCTCCGTCATGGTATCATAACGGCCCAGCTTTGACTTAATCGTCGCCCGCATATTTAACGTCTCGATAATCGTATTTTTCCCGGACTCAATCTCACTGTTTAATTCCTCGATTCTGGATTGAATTGAAAGAAGCTTTTCCCTCGCCTCGTTTCCCGTCTGCTGAAGCTGCGCCACCTGTCCGTCTATTACGGCCTTGTCCGCCAAAATCCCTTCCTTGTCGAGAAGCTTGGCGTTCCTTTCCCTTGTGACGGCTTCTTTTCTGGAATTAAAGTGCTCCTCGTTGCTTTTAGCCGACTTAATCTGTTCCTTCAGTACGTTGATTTCCCCTTCCAGCTTGCCCCGGAGCATACTTGTGTCCGTAAGGCTCGTCCGCCCGGCTTCAATGGCCTCCTCCAAGAGCCCTATCCGCTCTTGAATCTGCTCGTACTCTTCCTTTATTTTCTCATACTGGCGGGTAGTCTGCTCCAAATCGCCGTTTGCAATCTCATATTTGCCCTCCACGGCAACAAGCTCGCTCTTTAGGCGGTTATTTTCTAAAAGGAACATATTGACGTCCAGCGTCTTTAGTTCTTCCTTCCTTTTTAAATAAGTCCTTGCCGTCTCCGACTGCTTCTCAAGGGGGCCAATCTGCTTTTCAAGCTCTGATAAAATATCGCTGACACGAACTAAATTTTGCTTTTCATCCTCCAATTTCTTCTGGGCCGCAACCTTGCGCTTTTTAAATTTAACAATACCGGCCGCCTCGTCAAAAAGCTCCCTGCGCTCCTCCGGCCTGCCGCTTAGAATCTTATCAATCTGCCCCTGCCCAATGATGGAATAGCCCTCTTTCCCGATGCCGGTATCATAAAACAGCTCGTTTACATCCTTTAACCTGCAGGGCGCGCCGTTTAAAAGGTACTCGCTCTCCCCGGAACGGTAAATCCTTCTGGCAACCGTCACCTCGTCAAAGTCAATGGCAAGCTGGTGATCCGAGTTGTCCAACGTGATTGCCACATAAGCGTAGCCTAAGGGCTTCCGCATTTCCGTACCCGAAAAAATGACGTCCTGCATAGACGCCCCCCGCAATTGCTTCACCCTCTGCTCGCCAAGCACCCAGCGGACGGCGTCCGCCACGTTGCTTTTTCCGCTCCCATTAGGGCCCACAATTCCCGTTATTCCGTTGTGAAATTTAAAAACAAGCTTATTTGCAAAGGATTTAAACCCCTGAATCTCGATACTTTTTAAATACATATAACACCTATTCTTCCGGCGTCCGGCCAATCAGCACCTGATAAGCCGCCTGCTGCTGCGCGCTTTTTTTATTCCGCCCTTGACCTCTTCCCACAGTTTTCCCGTCAACCAAAGCCTCTACCACAAAAAGCTTTGCATGATCCGGCCCGCTCTCGCTTACCAGCTCGTAGGTTAAAGTTTTCCCCTCTTTTTGAACCTTCTCCTGAAGCAGCGTTTTGCTGTCGTAAAAAAGCTGCTTGTTCTCCAAATCGGACAAAATAAATTTCCTGACAAACTTATCCGCTTCCTCAAGGCCGCCGTCAAGATAAATCGCGCCAAGCACCGCCTCCATCACGTCGGAAATAATGGAATCCCGCTTTCTGCCGCCCGTGGCCTCCTCGCCTTTGCCTAGCAATATATATTTCCCTAAATCCAAATCTCTGGCGCAAAATGCCAAGGCAGGCTCGCAGACCATGGAGGAACGCTGCCTTGTCATTTCCCCCTCGGACATGTCTGGATAGTTTTCATAAAAAAACTGGCTGGACAAAAGCTCTAGTACCGCGTCCCCCAAAAATTCCAGCCTCTCGTAATTTTTCAGCTTATTAATTTTCTGCTCGTTAGAAAAAGAGCTATGGGTAAGCGCCTGCATCAGCAGCTCCTTTTTCCTAAACTCATAGCCTGTCTTTTTCTCCAATTCCTTTAATTCTTCCTGTTTATACATGACTTCACCCGTTTGTTTCATCAAAACAAAAAGCCCATGACGGGCTTTTAGTTCACAGCGCTCTTAATCAGCTCAACCGCCTGCTCCACAGTCTTAATGTCCTCTGTGTCCTCTGCATCAATCTCAATGTCAAACTCTTCCTCAATTCCCATAATGACTTGGAAAAGGTCTAGGGAATCCGCTCCCAAATCGTCCACAAAGGTCGTCTCCATCGTAATTTCCTCAGGGTCAACGTTCAGTACATCGGCAATTATTTTTTTCAGCTTTTCAAATTCCATTTTGATTTTTCCTTTCTAATTTTCTTCCATTGTTATTTTTTCTTTTATTTTTTGATTGATATTCTGCTGCGTAAAGGTTATGCACTGCAAAATAGAATTTTTAATTTCAACGGCGTTCGAGCTCCCGTGGGTTTTCACCACAAGCCCGTTCAGCCCCAGCATGGGCGCTCCGCCGTACTGTTCCAAATCAAAGGCTTTCAAGGTGTTTTTAAGCGCCGGTTTTACCAAAAGGGCCCCGATTTTGCTGCGCAGGGACGTCATCATGCCCTCTTTTACCTTTTTAATCAGGGAAGCCCCCACTCCCTCGTACATCTTCAATATGACATTTCCCACAAAAGCCTCGCAGACAACCACGTCCGCCAAGCCTGCCGGAATATCTCTCGCCTCGATGCTTCCGATAAAGTGGATGTCCGGGCAGTTCTTTAAAAGCGGGAAGGTTTCTTTCACAAGGGCGTTCCCCTTCTCCTCCTCCGCGCCGATATTGACGATACCCACCTTGGGATTTTTCACGCCCATAACGCTTTCCATATACACGGACCCCATTTTGGCAAACTGCACCAAATGGGAAGGCCTTGCGTCCACGTTTGCCCCGCAATCAATTAAAAGCGCGCAGCCCTTTTCAGTGGGAATGACAGGCGCAAGGGGCGGCCGCTCCACTCCCTTAATCCTGCCCACAATAATCTGCCCGCCTACCAGCGTGGCCCCCGTGCTTCCGGCGGAAACATAAGCGTCGCAGGTTCCGTCCTTCACAAGATTTAAGGCCTTGACAATAGAGGAATCCTTCTTCCTGCGGATAGCCATTACCGGCGCTTCCGCCGTATCGATCACCTCCGAAGCATTTACTATCTCCACTTGCTCCTTATTATATGTATACTTTGAGAGCTCGCTCTGAATGATTTCTTCCTTGCCTGTCAAAAAAACTTTAACCTGACCGCTTTCATTTACCGCGTCCACGGCTCCTTTTACAATCTCCACAGGAGCGTTGTCGCCGCCCATAGCGTCAACGGCCACATTTACAAATCCCGACATCTTGTCCTCCAATCATGACTATCTACAAACTCATTTTAACTATACTAGACCATATTATAAAAATCAAGCTAAAGTTTCACGAATATTCCTCTGCACGGCTGTGCAATCGAGTGGGAAGGTTTCTACCCGCTCGCCGCGCGGCCCGTGCGCCGCTTTTGCGGCACATTCCTCTGCACGGGCCTGTGCATAAAAACAGGCAGCACGCAAAGCGTCCTGCCCATTGTTTAACTGCACTTTTAATTGCCAGAAATAAAATTAATCTACGCTGATGATTTCTTTCTTATTGTAAGAACCACATGCCTTACAAACCCTGTGAGGCATCATCAGAGCTCCGCATTTACTGCACTTAACCAGCGTGGGAGCGCTCATTTTCCAGTTTGCTCTTCTTTTGTCTCTTCTGGCTTTTGAAGATTTATTCTTAGGACAAATAGACATCGTTACACCTCCTTATTCTCATTAAAGATATCCTTAATTACTGCCATTCTGGGGTCTGGCACAAAGGTATCGCACCCGCAGTCCCCTTTGTTCAGGTCAAAGCCGCAATTCTTACAGATTCCCCTGCAATCCGGCTTGCACAGCACCTTTCTCGGCATATTCATCAGGATTTCGCCATTCAGGAAAGCTTCTACATCCATTTCATACTCGTGCATAAACTCCTGCTCGTCCTGTTCCTCCATCTGACCTGCCGCCTCCGGTGAAAATACCTCCCGCTCAAAATTTATTTCCATAGGCTCTTTCACCGTCCGCAGACATCTGTCACAAGGAATATCCATTACAAGCTTCATGCTGCCTCTGATGAGCGCTCTTCCCTCTCCGATATTGAAAAGAGACATATTCACCGGAGATTTCTTGCTGATTCTGTACAGATTTCCTATATAGGAAAAACTGTTCGGCTCATAGGTCAAGACTTCTCTTCGCTCTTTCCCCTCAGATGTAAAGACATCCGTCAGATTCATTAACATAATAAGCTCCCTGCAAAATCAATTACACACTTAAACAAGTATAATAGCTGCGCCGATGTTTGTCAATTACTATTTTTAAAACTTAGCAAAAACACCTTGTCTGCTATACCAGCGCAACCGTCTCCCTTGCAATTGCCAGCTCCTCGTTGGTGGGAATCACAAGCACTCTTGTACTGCTCTCCGGCGTGGATATCTCTACCGCCTCGCCACGCTTTGCGTTTGCCTCCTCGTCAAGCGTAATTCCAAGGTATCCTAAATAGGAAGCAACCATCGTCCTCACAAACGGGCTGTTCTCGCCGATACCCGCCGTAAAGCAGATTACGTCCACTCCGTTCATTGCCGCCGTGTATGCGCCGATATACTTGGCAACGCGGTAAGCAAAAGCTTTCATGGTTCTGATAGAGGAAGCCTCGCCAGCGCGGTAAGCCTTTTCCAAATCTCTAAAATCGGAGGAAAAGCCGCCCGATAAACCGAATACGCCGGATTCTTTGTTGAGCACATTCAAAATTTCATGAACCGATTTATTTTCCTTGTTGCACAAAAATTCAATAATAGCGGGGTCCATATCGCCGGAGCGGGTTCCCATGATAAGTCCCTCAAGAGGCGTAAGGCCCATGGAGGTATCCACGCATTTCCCCTTCTTTATCGCCGATATGCTGGCTCCGTTGCCAAGGTGGCACACGATAATCTTTAAATCCTCATAGGCCTTGCCCAGCATGTCCGCCGCCTGTTTAGACACATAGGAGTGGCTAGTTCCGTGGAAGCCATATCTTCTTACCTTGTAATCCTCATAATAGCGATAGGGAAGTCCGTAAAGATAAGCCTCCTCCGGCATGGTTTGATGGAACGCCGTATCAAAAACGCCCGCCATAGGCGTGTTCGGCATCAGCTCGCGGCAAGCCCTGATTCCGATTAAGTTGGCAGGGTTATGGAGGGGCGCCAAGTCATTACATTCCTCGATTGCGGCAATCACCTCGTCGGTGATAATCGTCGAGGAAGCAAAGTTTTCGCCGCCGTGGACAAGCCTATGCCCTACCGCGCCAATCTCGTCAAGGCTCTTGACTACGCCGGTTTTCTCATCCGTAAGAGCCGCCAAAACCAGCCTGATTGCCTCCGTGTGGTCTTTCATGGGAGCCGCCGTCTCCTGCTTTTCCCCGCCTGCAGGCGTGTAGGTCATTTGGCTCCCTTCTATTCCAATTCTTTCACAGAGGCCCTTTGCAATCACTTCCTCTGATTTTGAATTAATCAACTGAAATTTAAGCGATGAGCTTCCGCAGTTAATTACCAGTACGTTTATATCCTTCATCATTTTTCCCTTCTTGAATTTAAAATTTTGTAAATACCTTTTTAGTATTATGTTGGCAAAAAAATTTGCACCTACTTCACTGTCAGAAATTAGTTATGCCTCTATTATGCCAACTGCGCCTGCACAGCCGTCAAGGCCACAACGCCTACAATATCCTGCCATGAACAGCCTCTTGAAAGGTCGTTGACCGGCTTTGCAATTCCCTGAAGCATTGGGCCGTAAGCTTCCGCCTTGCCTAATCTCTGCACCAACTTGTATCCGATGTTTCCGCTGTCCAGATTCGGGAAAATAAGAACGTTTGCCTTGCCTGCCACGTCGCTGCCGGGAGCTTTGGATTTTGCAACCGAAGGCACCAGCGCGGCGTCCAACTGCAGCTCTCCGTCCAGCGTGAGATGCGGATACTCCTCGCGGGCAATCCTTGTAGCTTCCACTACCTTATCCACCAAAGCGTGCTTTGCGCTGCCTCTTGTGGAGTGGGAAAGCATTGCAATCACAGGCTTTGCGCCTACCAGGCTCTTAAAGCTTCTTGCGGAGGATTCCGCAATGGCCGCCAGCTCTTCCGCCGTAGGATCCTGATTTAACCCGCAGTCAGCAAAGAGGAAGGTTCCGTCGGCGCCATACTCGCAGTTAGGCACGCACATAAGGAAAAATCCTGACACCAGCTTCACGCCGGGAGCGGTCTTTAAAATCTGAAGGGCAGGCCGCAATGTATCCGCCGTCGCGTGGCAGGCTCCCGCCACCATGCCGTCCGCCTCGTTCGCCTTAACCATAATCACGCCGAAGGTCAACGGGTCGCTTAAAAGGATTTCCTTTGCCTTTTCAGGGGTCATTCCCTTATTTTTTCTTGCTTCATATAATATGTTGGTATAATAGTCAATTTTATCACAGGTTTTGGGATTGATAATCTTCACGCCCTCCAGCTCGATTTCAAGCCATGTGGCGCCGTCCATAATCTTCTCCTCGTCGCCAATCATAATAATATCGGCGATTCTTTCCTTTACAATGTTCGCTGCTGCAATCAAAGTTCTCTTGTCTGTTGTTTCAGGCAGGACGATTGTTTTTTTGTCCATTCTTGCCTTTTCCTTAATCACGTCAATATATGACATACCCCATTCTCCTTTCATACCCCATGTAAGCGCTTACACTTAACATTTCTTTTATTAAAAAATTATATCGCAAACTGTATCAGGGAACAAGCTAATATTTTCAAAAAATTGTGTAAAATTAAATACAAATTTGCTTCCTTGACGGTTTTGTGTTACTTTTATCATAACAAATTTACAAAATCCAAGGAGTTCCTATGAAAATCGCCGCTATTATTGCCGAATACAATCCCTTTCACAACGGCCACCGCCTTCATTTAACGCAGACCCGCAGAGAAACGGGAGCCGACTTTCTGCTGGTAATTATGAGCGGAGATTTTGTACAGCGAGGCGCGCCCGCTATCCTTGGCAAGCATGTCCGCGCCAAGATGGCCCTCCTAGGCGGAGCCGACGCAGTGATTGAGCTGCCCGCCCTCTATGCCCTTTCCAGCGCGGAATTTTTTGCAGGCGGGGTCGTTACTTTGCTGAATCAATTAAACACCGTCGATTTTCTTTCCTTTGGAAGCGAATCGGGCAGCCTTCCTCTCTTGGAAGCCTGCGCCCGCATACTGGTGGAAAAAGAGAGGGATCTTCAACCTGCCATAAAGGCTTACCTAAAAAAAGGAATTTCCTATCCCGCCGCTAGGGCCCGCGCGATAGCCGATATGCTTCCAAATCTTTCATTAAATATGGAAGCAAAAACTATAGACGCGGAAACCCTTGAAAAGCTTCTCACACAGCCGAACAATATTTTAGCCATTGAATACTGCAAAGCTCTTTTTGCCAGCAAAAGCGGTATTCAGCCTTTTACAATAAAACGGACGGACAGGGGATACCACAATACCTCGCTTGACGCTGAAAATGGCGGCAGCTTTGAATATGCCTCCGCTTCCGCCCTCCGCAACGGAATATACCACGGCATTGGCGGCGTTGCAAAATATATGCCCGAAAGCGCCTTTTCCCTTCTCGCCAAAAACTACCGGCCCATTGACGAGAATTCCTTTTCCCATCTGCTCCACTACAAGCTTTTGTCGGAAGCGTCCCTTGGATTTTCGGAATATCTGGACTGCACCTATGATTTGTCGGATAAAATTTGCAAAAATCTCCCCAGCTTTACCGGCTTTTCCGATTTCTGCAGCCTGCTAAAATCAAAAGAGCTCACCTACGCAAGAATCAGCAGGGTTTTGATGCACATTTTATTAAATATAAAAACGCCCGAATTCTTTCAAGCCCCCTTGGCTAAGCGGCAGCTTTTTGTACCTTACGCGAGACTGCTCGGATTCCGGCAGGGCTCGGAACCCCTTCTTGCCGCCGTCAAAAAAAACAGCGCTATCCCCCTTCTCTCCAAAATGGCGGACGCCCGCTTTTGCTTGGAGGATAAGGCTTTTGCGCTCTTACAACAGGACGTTTACTGTTCCTGCATCTATGAGGCAGCCCTTGCCCGCGCCGCTGGTGAAACAATTCCTAACGAGTGGAAAGCATCGCCTGTAATTGTGTGAGAATTTGTCTTTTTTGTTATCTTATATTGCAAGCAAAAAATACCCGCTTTGCCATAATCTTGCAATAATAATCTGATAATTCCAAGTTTATATTCTTCTTTATAAAAAAGAGCATATAGATTTTTAGTTTCTATATGCTCTAAAACCGTTATTATATTTTATTTGATTGTTATCTTGCTTACGCCAACTGCATAATTCTCGTTTCAATTTCTCTTAACTCGTCAAGAGACACCACCGGAACGCACTCCGCGATTTCTTCAAGCGTCATTTTACCCTTTTTTATCAATCTTTCGGCGGTTTCCCTTGCACTTTTTAATTCTGCTTTCTGCGCTGCTTCCTTTGCTGCCTCATTTATCATATCTTCCATAATCTTACACATGACCGCCACTCCTTTCTCGTCCTGCTTGAAATACCTTGCCCTTTTTGCGCCTGAACCTTTGTCCGCCCTTTGGATTTCCACGTCAAATTCCTTCTTGAGACTGTCAATCGCGTGAACGTCCAAAACGGCGGAACGCCCCTGCAAATTCTTCATTGGCTCCTGCGTCCGAACCGACTTAATTTCAATGTCCTCCCGGCCTAAAATAATCCGAAGTATCAATTCTACGCCCTCAAAATTATCTGCAAGGCAGACGCTCATAAAGTCGTCGTCCATATATCGGAGTGATTTTAAACGCCGTAAATCCTCCTGATGTATTTGTTCTAATATACTCAAAAATACCTCCTTTTTGCCCCTTCCATAATTATACAGCGGACAACATTTTTTGAAAACTGAATTTTTTATAAAGTTTTCATGTAAAGTTTTCTCACATTCATTCTTTTAAAAATCATATATCCCACAACAGCCGCCAAATGCCTGCAAGCATCCTTAAGCCGCTGCGCATGGGAATAAAAAACTTAATCGCTTAAGCATTTATATTCCAAACTTATGTAAGTATTTACATTTCCAAACTTGTAATTTAACCCGCGCTATTGTATAATTTAAACAGATTTTTATGGTTTCACATACTTTAAATGGAAGGTTTTGCCGCTTTCCCCAGCATTTTGTATGACATTGATTATCCATATTATCAAATTTTAAAGGAGGATATTTCTATGAAAGCATTTATGGATAAGGATTTTCTTTTATCCACCCCCACTGCCCGGACACTTTTTCACGGGTATGCAGAAAAAACACCTGTATTGGACTACCATTGCCACATTAACCCTATGGAGATTGCGCAGGACCGCCAGTTTGAAAATATCACGCAGGTATGGCTGGGCGGCGACCATTACAAATGGCGCTTTATGCGTTCATGCGGCGTGGACGAGCGTTTTATCACCGGCGATGCATCCGACAAGGAAAAATTCTTCAAATGGGCCGAGGTTCTTGGAAAGGCAATCGGCAATCCGCTCCACCACTGGAGCCATTTAGAGCTGCAAAGGTACTTTGGCTATAACGGCGCTTTAAACAAAAATACCGCCGAGGAAGTTTGGAATCTGTGCAACGCCAAGCTGGCCGAGCCCTCCATGAGCGTCCGCAACCTGATTAAGCAGTCCAACGTGACCTTAATCTGCACCACCGACGATCCTATCGATTCCTTAGAATGGCATAAGGCAATCGCCGAGGACGACACCTTTGACGTTCAGGTTCTTCCCGCATGGCGTCCCGACAAGGCAATGAACATTGAAAAACCCGACTATGCCGACTACATCAAAAAGCTTTCCGACGCCAGCGGCATGGCTATTAATTCTTTTGCAGATTTAAAGAAAGCCCTCACAAACAGAATGGAATTTTTTGCTTCCAGAAAATGCGGCGTTTCCGATCACGGCCTTGAGTTCGTGATGTATGTTCCCGCCTCCGACAAGGAGCTTGAATCTATTTTTGCAAAGCGTCTTTCCGGCGAAGTGTTAAGCCGCGACGAGGAGCTGAAATTTAAGACGGCGTTTATGCTTTTCATGGGACAGGAATGTCACAGGCTCAACTGGGTAATGCAGCTTCACTATGGCTGTAAGCGCGACAACAACAAGAAAATGTACGCAAAGCTGGGCCCTGATACCGGTTATGACTGCATCAACAATCATACCCCTGCCGCTCAGTTAGCCGACTTTTTGAACGCTTTGGCCGAGACGGACCAGCTTCCCAAGACCATCATTTATAGCTTAAATCCCGCCGACAACGAATACATCGGTACTATCCTTGGCTGTTTCCAAGATTCCACCGCCGTAGCGAAAATCCAGCAGGGAAGCGCATGGTGGTTCAACGACAACAAAATCGGCATGAAAAATCAAATGCTTTCCCTTGCAAACCTTGGCAATCTTTCCGGTTTTGTGGGAATGTTGACCGACTCAAGAAGCTTTCTTTCCTACACCAGACATGAGTATTTCCGCCGAATTCTGTGCGACTTAATCGGCGATATGGTTGAAAACGGGGAATTTCCTGACGATATGGACATCTTATCCGAAATCGTCACGGACATTTCCTACAACAACGCCGTGAGATACTTTGGATTTAATTTGGATTTAAAATAAATAAAATAACCGGGCGGCGGAAATTTCTTCAATAAAATTTTTTTGACAGAGTTTTTTTGACAGAATTTTTTGACAGAGTTTTTTGACAGAATTTTTCTGCAAGGTTTCGCCGCGGCGATACCCGCCCGGACGCAGGCAACGGACAGCACATCAATTGTACTGCCCGTTGCCTGCACTTATACCAATTATTTTTTCTGATTATCGGTTTTCATTGACGTAAATCTGCACCCGGCTCTGAATAATTCCGGCTACATCTTTCGCGCTCTTCTGCCCCGCGTAATAGGGCGCCGCCTCCTCTGTGATAATATTAATCAGCGTCTCGTCCATCTTATACGCTTTGTCCACGCTCTTAATCCAATTCTTCAAAAACTCAACCTCCTGCTCCGTCATGGGCGGAATCGTGATATCCACGCCGTTCAGCCAATAGGTATCGTCGTACTCCGTTTTATTTCCATTCTCATCCTCATAATAAGGCCTCTTCGTCGCCTCCTGCCCGGCCTCGTCAAGCAGCTTGACGCTTAAAGGGAAATTGTAGAGGTTTTCCTGATATTCGTCCGTTAAAAACGTCCTCAAAAACTGCCATGCGCCGTCCTTATCAGCGCATTTGGAAGATAATGCAATTTGCAAATCCGGCCAGATTACGGAGCCGCTCCCCTCCGCCGAGGGGAATCCAATCAGCGTAATTTTTTCTCCGAAGGTCCCTTTTTCCGCTATATTGTAGCCCCTAAAGTCTCCTATGTTCAAAACGCTTGCCAGCGCCCGCCCTTCTCTCCACATGGTGTCATAGTTGTTCCAAAACTCGTCCGTGTAAATCGCCTGATCCACTTCCTCCGGAAACTGCCCAATAAATTCCAGCATTTTTATAAAATCATCGGAATCAAAATTGCACTTGCCGCTGTCCCAATCGATAAACTGACTGCTAGACATGGAAATACAATATTCCATCATATCCCGCCTTGTAACCGTCGCCAAAAACTGCGTGTCCCCCGGTTTGGACGCCAAAATATCCATCGCCTCCTGCACCGACCACCATGTTTTATCTCCCACATCGGCCGTTTTTACCGCAACCGTCTGAATACTGTAGGAAGGGACTAAGCTGTAAAGCTTTCCCTCTACAGAGTAAGCCTCTATTACATTGGGCATAAAGCTCTCAAGAGAAAACGCCTCGTCCTTCTCAATGTATGGCTTCAAATCCTCAAACAAGCCCTTGCTGATATAGCTGTCCACCGGCATGGAATCGTCGAGCACCACAATATCCGGCACCTTTCCCGACGCGATATCCGCGTTCAATCTGGCAAGGCCCGCCTCCCAATCCTCGTCGGAGCCGTACAGCGTATTGTAGTCCGTCAAACGAATCCGTATCGTATCGCTGGATTGATTAAACTTAACAACCGCCTGCCTCACATTCCAGTTAGTATCTCCCATGGCTAAAGTGAATTCCTGCTTTTCCTTCACCTCCGCAGGGGGGATTTTTGTAAATTTCGCCAAAGAACTGCCCATCATGGACTCATTGTCGTCATACACCCCAAAAAATTCCGTATCGCTGATTCCCAGCACCTGATAGAAATTAGAAAATCCAAAATCGGAATCAATAAAGCTCATAATTTGAGTTTTATCGGCATCTCCAAGGTTATAGCCGTAAAGCCCGTAATTGTTGGCTAAATATAAATCGTATCCCTTGCCTGAAAAATAGGAGCAGTCGTAGGACCTTCCGGGAATCTTGTAGGTTTCCCCGACGGTTCCTTTCTCCAAGTCGGCCTGCGCGTAGCCCATGCCGTCCTCCTCGTACACAACCGCCAAAACTCTGCCGTCCTCAAGAGGGAACAGATTCGCCCCCACCAAAGGATTTTCGCCGTCATCACTTGTCGCCACCGTAGCGACATAATTTCCCTCCAAGTCAAATTTTACTATGTTTCCAAGGATAGTGATATACAGCCCGTCTCCCTGAGCCAAAAACATGTTTCCCACATAAAAATATCCGTTTTCCTCCCCTATGGCGGCAAGCTCAGGAACATCGTTTAATTTCACAGAAAATAGCTCTTCCCCTGCAAGGGTGATTTTGGAAAGGTAATAGTCGTCCACATACTCTACCTCTTCGTACTCCTCATCGTAAGCCACATCGGCCACCACAGTACCGTCTGCCATGTCTCCGACCGCCCCGTTCTCTTCCCCTAAGGCTTCCTCTCCGTCCGCCTCTTCACGGCCTTCCGTTTCCGAATCTTCCTCCGCCCCATCGGCTGTGCGGGGCTGTATCATTCCCGTACTAACTCCGGCTGCTTCGCCATTTACCGCTCCACCGGTATTTTCCCCGGCGCCTTCTCCATTGGCAGCTTCCCCGCCAGTTCCACCGGCATCCTCTCCGGCTCCTTCCCCGCCAGTTCCACCGGCATCTTCTCCGGCTCCTTCTCCACCAGCATCATCCCCGCCAGCACCTTCTTCGCTAGTATTTTCTCCCGCGCCCGCGCTGCCAGAAGCTTCTCCGCCCTCCACTTTCATATCGGGCTCTTCCCCTACAGGGTAATAAAAATTTTTAATACAGTAAAAATTGCTTTCCTCATCCATATTGATTGAACTGACGCCGACGTTGCTTCCCATGCGAATCGTATAGCGCTGGCCTACCGTTCCGTCACTGTTTAGCTCATAAAAATGAATACTGAAACTGCTCCCGTCCTCCGCCCAATCGTAGCCGTAGGCGTAAGCTAAGTCCCCGGCGCTAATCAAATAGCTGATATCCTCATCCTCTGCTCCTACCGCCAGCTTTTCCATTTTATATACATAGTCCTTGGAAGCCGTCCCGCCTGCTCCCTGCGCGTTATCTTTCTTCCCGCAGCCAAAAAGTCCCACGGCCATAAGGGAAATAATTAATGCAAATAGTAACGCTCTTTTTTTCATACAAATCCTCCGTCTAACCTCTAAAAATGCTCCCACTTGTCTTTTTCACTCTCCGCCCTTCGGGTGATTCTTTCTTTCGTATCTATGATAAAATTACCCACATCTTTCCATGTAAAATTCCTGTTTTTCCACTTGATAACCAAAAACACCGTAACGATAACGGCCGGGATAAGCAGGAAGATAAACTGAAATAATAAAATTAAGGCCTTGATATCCTCCCACCCTCTTGCAATGTTTTCCCAATAAGGAAATTTAACGGCGGAATTCTGCATAGACCTGCCGCCGAATTCAAGGATAACCGGAATGAGGGCTTCCAGAGAATAGCGGGCGGAATTTTCCACCACCAGCATGTTGCTTTCCTCCACTCCCAGCTTTTCCTTCACGCATTTGTAGACAAAGCCCTTTACCGGATTGGGCGCCGTCACCTCATAAACGTTGATTCCTCCGCTTTTCCCGTAAGCGGAAAGGGTTTCGTTGGAGACGTAAATTACCGTCTCCCCAAGTCCGGCGTTCTCGGCAAATCTCCCTGTCTGTCTCTTTACAACCCCCGACACGTAATGAGGAATATCGCCAATCGTCACGCTTTTGCCCGCGATATCGTTGGAGCCAAAAAGCTGCCACGCCGCATCCTCGTCCAATATAATGGAGTCCTTCATCAAATCGCTGCCCGAAAAATATCCCCCCGAAACAAGCTGCAGGGGATGAAAGAGGAAAAAGTCTCCTCCGATTCCCACCGCATTTGCTTCCAGCGACCCCTTCTCGCTGTTTACCGTTATCCTCCCCAAAGAGCTGTATGCGTCTATAAAAAGCCGCTTTCCGTTCTCGCCGCTTTGCGCCTCGGCCGGAAGCACTTCAAGAAGGCTTTGCT
>JAMPGS010000024.1 GCA_023663815.1 Clostridium sp. | reverse complement strand
TGGACGATGTGGTGGAGTTAGATCCCAAAAGTCTGAAAGAAGAAAAGAAAAAACTGAAGAAGGAAAAGAAAGAGCAGAAAAAGGCGGCGAAGGCGAAGGCAAGGGAGCTTGCCGAGCAGGAGGAGGAGCTGATGGACGGCTCCGGCGCCGGAAACGGTTCCGTTTTTCTGGTTACTTTTATCATTGTTTTAATTTGGATTGCCATTTTATGTTTGGTAATCAAGCTTGATTTCGGCGGCTTTGGAAGCAACGTACTGACGCCGATTCTAAAGGATGTGCCGGTGGTGAACATGATTCTCCCTAAGAGCAGTCCCGCGGTTTCCACGGAGGACGGGGAGGAGGACGCCTACGCGGGCTACAGCAGCATTGAGGAAGCGGTGGACTATATCAAGGAGCTTGAGCTTGAATTGGAGCGGGCTCAGTCCGCCCAGACAACCAGCTCAGAGGAGATGAGCCAGCTTCAGGCGGAAGTGGATAGGCTGAAAACCTTCGAGGATAGTCAAGTGGAATTCCAGCGAATCAAGACGGAATTTTACGAGGAAGTAGTCTATGCCGACAAAGGACCCGGCATAGAGGAATACAGAAAATATTACGAGGAAATGGATCCGGCTACCGCGGAGTATCTGTATAAGCAGGTAGTGACCCAATTGGAGGAGAGCGACGAGATTAACGAGTACGCCGCGGCCTATTCCTCCATGAAGCCCAAGGCGGCGGCGGCCATTTTTGAACAAATGACCGACAATTTAGATTTGGCGGTTAGAATACTGGGGGCAATGAGCGCGGACGACAGAGGGAAAATTTTGGCGGTGATGGACAGCGAAACAGCGGCCAGAATCACCAAGTTAATGGACCCGGAATCTTAAGGAATCCGCCTCTTAAACCGATATAAATGTTGGACCTTGAAAAAGAGTCCACAGCAGTATGGCGGTTTTTGGCTTTCATGCTGCAGGACTTATAAAGACAGGAGGGATGTAAATGACCAGTGCACCTGTAAAGGATGTAAATTCCGTGATGAATTTCGTCAGGGAAAACAACTCCTCAAAAACAGGCGATGCAAGCGCGGCAGGCAGCTTTGGCGACTTGATGAGCAAAACGCAAGGCAACCTTGCGGGAGGCCAAAAGCAGCTTTTGGCGGCCGGAAGCGCGGGAAAGACCCAGACGGCGGATTTGTTAAAAACCCGCACCGACACAGGGAAAGTGAGCCAGCCGGCGAATCAGGCAAAGAACGACCGGCAGGTGAAGGAGACGAAGCCTGCGGAAGTCACCGACGATAAGGCGGCGGCCGTTCAGGACGCCGGTAAAGAGGTGGTAAAAAAAGTGGCCGATGAGCTTGGCGTTACGGAGGAGGAAGTGGAACAGGCAATGGAAGAGCTTGGACTTTCCGCATATTCTCTTTTTGAACCGTCCAATATGACCCAGCTTGTACTGCAGCTTACCGGGGAGGATGCGGCGGCGCTTCTCACAGACGAGAACCTGCTTGCCAGCCTTCAAGAGTTAATCGACGGGGCGGCCGGTATTATGTCGGAGCTTGCGGGCGAGATGGACTTAAGCCCTGAGGACATGAGCGCATTGCTTGAGGAAGTACAGAAGAGACTAGCCGGACAGGTTGAGAAGCCGGAGGAGGCGCAAAAGCAGCCCCTTATCACCGTGGAGGTGAATGAAGGAGACGATACCGTAACGCTGGCAGCAGACGAGGACGGCAACACCGTCAAGACCTTAGACGTGGTATCCGCCAAGGAAAATGAAAATCCTGCGGAAAATCAATCCGGAGAACAGGAGAAAAAGGGAAGCGAGAACAAAGAGCATGAGGGCGTACTGCACGCGGGAAGCAATTTAAGCGACATGGCGATGCAGAATAACACCCAGACAGCCGAGGTTTCCTTTGAGGAGGCAGGTCCCCACTTTAACGAGCAGACCCAAGATATCATGAACCAGATTTTGGACCACATGAGACTGCAGCTTCGGCCGGGAATGGATCAGCTTGAAATGCAGCTTCACCCTGAAAGCCTTGGAACGGTACAGATTCAGCTCATCTCAAGGGGCGGAGAGGTTACCGCGCATTTCCAAGTGCAGAACGAAGCCGTAAAGGCTGCCCTTGAAAGCCAGATATCCACCCTTCAGGAAAATTTGAAGGAGCAAGGGGTAAAGGTTGAGGCGGTTCAGGTAACGGTGGAAAGTCATGGCTTTGAGAGCAATCTCTGGCAGGGACAGGAGCGCAACGACAGCGCTTCCGCAGAAAATGAAAGCGGCAAAAAGACGCCCAGAAGAATCAATTTAAACGAGCTGGACGTGGAAGGTATGCTGGAGGAGGATGCAAGCGAGGAAGAGGTGCTTGCGGCCAGAATGATGGAAGCAAACGGAAGCACGGTAGATTATACCGTATAGTATTCTATTGGATACCATATTGAAAGGAGTAAAAATATGGCGGTTAGTGCAGTAGTAAAAGACGGCAAGTTAGTGGAAAGCGCATCTGAGAATTCCGTTAAAAAAGCCGCTGCGAAAAACGGCATGGACAAGGACGCGTTTTTACAGCTTTTAGTTGCGCAGATGAAGTATCAGGATCCCTTGGAGCCCACCTCGAACACGGAGTATATTTCACAGTATGCGACCTTCTCACAGGTGGAGCAGATGCAGAACATGGCGGCGACCATGGAGCTTACGAGAGCTTCTTCCATGGTAGGTAAGATGGTAGAGATTCAGACCAAGGACGATAACGGAGACGCTACCGTTGTTCAGGGCGTGGTGGAATATGTGACCTACGAGAACAACAAGGCTTTCGTGTCCATAGACGGGAATCTTTATTCCGCAGACGACGTACACGCGGTAATTGACGAGGCTTATCAGACGGCGTTTGAGCTTGCGGCGGCCTTTATTAAAGGAATCGACGCCCTGCCTAATCTTAACAGCCTTACGGTTCAGGATAAGGATGCGGTGGACGCTCTGCAGGCAGGCTTCAACAGTATGACTTCTTATCAGCAGGGATACATCAGCGACGAGTATATTAAGAAGCTTCAAAAATACGTGCAGCGCATGGCGGAGCTTGTGGCGGTCAGCGAAGGCGGCAACGGCGAAGATAAAACCGAAGGCGGCGACAAGACCGAGGGAAGCGATAAAACCGACGAGAGCGGCAAAACTGAAGGCGTCGAGGGCGACAACAAGGCCGAGGAAAACGCGGGCAGCATGACCGGCGGGACCGATAATAAAACGGACGGCGAGGCAGAAGGAAGCGAATCCGAAGGCGGGGAAGAAAGCGTCGAGTAACATACAAGGCTGTAAGAGAACATAAGCAGGATGCGTGACAGGGCTCAGGGAGGAGAGGAAGATGAAGGTTCAAAAAAACGGATTCCTTTCAATTGAACAACTGCAGGATCAGTATTTAAATCCGGGAAGAAACGCCGGAAAGACGGTGAACGCGCAGGGAAAGTCCTTTCAGGAAATTCTTGAAGGAAGCCGGGCGGAGGCAGTTGGAGAGGTAAAATTTTCCAAACACGCCGCGGGAAGGCTTGCGGACCGGAATATCGAGCTTACGGGCAGTCAGATGGCGCGTCTGCAGGAAGGAGCGCAGAAGGCGCAGGAAAAAGGAATCAGGGAATCGCTGGTAATCGTGGATCAACTGGCGTTTATCGTGAACATTCCAAACAGCACGGTAGTAACGGCGATGAACCACGGCGACACGGCGGAGAACATTTTTACAAACATTGACGGAGCCGTAATAATTTAGCCGGACCTTAAGGGAGGCTTACAGCCCCAGACTGACAGAAGGGGCTGCGGCGATTTAGTAAGGAGGTCATTTCACTATGATGAGATCACTGTTTGCTGGTGTGGCGGGCCTGAAAACACACCAGACAAGAATGGACGTTATTGGTAATAACATTGCCAACGTCAATACAACGGCCTACAAATCACAGTCTATGGTATTTAGTGATTTGATGTATCAGACAACGCGCGCCGCTTCCGGCGCAAACGCAACCACAGGGGTGGGCGGCGTCAACGCAAGGCAGATTGGTCTTGGTTCCAAGACCAGCTCCATTAAGACCGCAATTTCCGGCCAGGGCGCGGCTCAAAGCACCAACGACCCGTTCGACATTATGATTAACGGAAGTTCCTTCTTCATTGTAAACAACGGGCAGGAAAACTTCTTCACTAGAGACGGTTCCTTCTACATTGACGGCGCGGGCAATTTGGTTATGACCAGCACCGGTTACAATTTGATGGGCTGGGGCGTCAATGAAGAAACGGGCGAGATTCAAAAAGGGAATGTTCAGGCGTTGAAAATCATGACCACGGAGAACATGACGTATAATCCGCAGGTGACTACCGACGCGGTAGTTGACGGTATCATCGATAGGTTCGACACGGACTTGGATACAAAAGAAGGCCGGATTATGAATCTGGAGATTTTTGACAACCAAGGATATAAATACACGGTGGAATTTAGTGTGCATAAGATTGACGGGGAGCACGGGCAGTTTTATGTACGGCTTGACGGAATTAAAGATGCGGCGGGCGACCCGGCTTATACAAAGGACGAGGGTGGAACAAAGGTACTTGATACTAGTATTGTTAAGTTTGGTAGCGAAATACAGGTTGGTGTAGATGATAAAGGAACTGCCATAACGGATAAAAATGCAATTCTTTTGACATTTGTAGATGGTAAAGGTACATTTAACGCGGTAGGAGGTACAGTCACGTATGATAACACAACGGGCCTTTTTACTTTCAATGATGATGGAAATACAGAGGGAATTTCAATTTTAGAAATTGACAGTCCAAATTTTGATGGAGAGGATCTTCCACAAGGAAAAACAGCAAAACAGATTAACATTGATTTCTCCGGCTGCCTGAACTTCAATAAAAACGGCGTTTCCACCATGGGAGCTCTTGCAGGCGACAAAAAAGGTCTTGGCGCAGGCTTAAAGGTAGGCGGAATGAGCGGCGTTACCATTCAGAAGGACGGCAAGATTTACGCAACCTACGACAACGGTCAGAGAAAGCTGCTCGGACAGATTGCGGCGGCCAGCTTTGCAAATCCCTCCGGTCTTGCAAAAGAGGGTGATAACCTGTATTCCTCAACTATGAACTCCGGCGAGTTCGACGGCATTGGTATCGACATCACGTCGGACGGCGGCTACATGGAATCCGGCGTACTTGAAATGAGTAACGTGGATTTGGCGGCGGAGTTTACGGAAATGATTACCACCCAGAGAGGTTTCCAAGCAAACAGCCGTATCATCACTGTTTCGGATACGCTTCTTGAAGAGCTTACCAATCTGAAGCGATAATAAATAAATTTGCATTTAATGTATGAAATAGTAATTTATGGATGGAAAGGGAACTGGATAACAATAGTTCCCTTTTCTCTGTGAATAAAACGGTTTTTTATAAAGTATTAATGGAAATTTATGTGGAAAAAGGGGGAAAAAAGTGATATTATATGATAGAAGTTACAAGAATAAACGGAAGTAAAGTTTTAATAAATCCTGATTTAATAGAGATAGTGGAGGAGACGCCGGACACGGTAGTCGCCTTTACCACGGGAAGAAAATTAATTATAAAAGAAGGTAGACAAGAGGTAAAAAATCTTGTAAAATCATACAGAAAGGAAATTTTTGCGGATTAACGCAGAAGAGGTGAAAAGTTGTGGATTTAGCGTCGATTCTTGGCTTATTACTTTGTTTTGGTATGCTTGCGTTCGGTGTTATCAATGCGGCGGGTATAGCTAATTTGAACCGCTACATGGATTTGGCTTCTGCGATTATTACTTTTGGCGGTTCGTTTTTTGCAGTTCTTGCATCCAAATCCCTGTCCGATTATATTGCGGGACTTAAGAGTTTCTTGTTAATCTTTAAGGCCCCCGCGTTAAATGTGAAAGAGATGATACAGAAAATCATCGATTTGTCCAATATTGCCAGAAAGGAAGGTCTCCTTTCTCTGGAAGAAGCTGCGGGAGATTTGGACGACGACTTTATGAAGAAGGGAATTCTTCTTATCGTTGACGGCACCGACCCCGACTTAGTACGGGGAATTATGGAGACGGAGCTTGTGAGCATGGAGTCCAGACATAAGGATAAAATTTCCTTTTGGGAGGACTTGGGTACCATGGGGCCTGCGTGGGGTATGATTGGTACTCTGGTAGGTCTTGTAAACATGCTTTATGAAATGGATGACCCCTCCACCCTCGGTCCTTCCATGGCGGTAGCCCTTATCACAACCCTGTACGGCTCCCTGCTGGCAAACTGGATTTGCTCCCCGGTAGCGGGCAAGCTGAAGGCAAACAACGCCAACGAAGTCATGGTGAAGGAAATCATGATAGAAGGGCTTCTCTCCATACAGGCAGGCGAAAACCCAAGAGTAATCGAGGAAAAACTGAAATCCTTCTTGGCTCCTAACGATAGAACCGTAGGAGAAGGCGGAGGTGAGGAAGATGGCTAAAAGGAAGCCGGAAGAGCCCCCCAAAGGCTCGCCAGCATGGATGTCCACTTTTTCGGACCTTATGAACCTGCTTCTTTGCTTCTTCGTTATGCTGTTTGCCATGTCAACCATAGACGCTCAGAAGTTTGAGCAGGTGGCGGCGTCCTTTAACCAGACCTTTAGCGTTTTTTCGGCGGGGGCGACGGCCATCGGAGACGGCTTCCTGATTGGAATGGGCGTCAGCCAGCTAAACGAGCTGGACGATTATATCAACAGCACGGGCAAGAACCCCGAAGGGGAGGAGCTTCCTGAGGATTTGCAGGAGGCGGCGGAAATGCTGGATGAAGCCAAGCTCCAGGAATCCGAGGAGATGGCGGAGAAAATAGAGGAGGTTCTGGAAGAAAAGAACCTCGAAAAAGAAATTGATATAGAGTTTACCGCACAGTATGTGCAGCTTACCTTAAATGGCGCGCTCCTTTTTGATTCGGGCAGCGTGGAGATTAAGGAGGAGGCGATGCCTCTTATGAATCAGCTTGGGATTATCCTGCAGCGTTTCAGTCAGGGAACCATTGAGATTGAAGGGCACACGGATAACGTACCTATGTCGGGCTCCAAATATTCCAATAACGACGAGCTCAGCAGCGGACGCGCATTGTCGGTATTTTATTATCTGGAACAGAATACAACTTTAGATGTGGGACAGATTAAACATTCGGGAAGAGGGGAATATCAGCCGATTGCGGACAATTCCACACCGGAGGGGAGAGCCCAGAACAGAAGGGTTGAGATAAAGATATATAATGCGCTTAGTTCTTATTAAAATGAAAAGAGGTAACACTTGTTATGAAAAGAAATCTAATTTCAATATTAATATTGGCGCTTCTTATAGTAAATATTGTGCTTACGGCGATTATGATGTTCAGCGTGACGAGCACCAACAGTAAGACGGCGGCTCTTGTGACGGATATCGCGGCGGCAATCAGCCTTGACATTGAAGGGATGCGCGGGGAGGCGGAGGCAGTTCCCCTTGAGAACACCGTGACTTACACGATTGCCGATATGACAATTCTTTTGAAGGACAGCGCGGACGAGACGGATACGAAGGATCACTACATGCAGGTGACAGTGGTGCTTTCCATGGACGACAGGCACGACGATTACGCAACCTACAACGGCGACTTGTCCGGCAGGGAGGATTTGATAAAAGGACGTATCAGCGATGCGGTGAGCAAATACACATTGGAGGAGGCAAAGCAGAACACGCAGGCAATTTCGGCCGATATCTTAAACGGTGTTCAGGGCTTGTTCGACTCGAATTTCATCTTTGAAGTGACGCTTGTCAACCCGCTCTATATGTAGATACCGTATTTATAAAAGCTGTGAAAAATACGGCGGAAACGAAGGAGGTGATGGCTTGTGAGCGATGTACTTTCGCAAAGTGAGATAGATAATCTACTTGCGTCGTTGAGCAGCGGTGAGCTGGATGTAAATCAAATTCAGGAAAATGACGAAAGGCAGATAAAGGATTACGACTTTAAGCGGCCTGCCAAATTTTCCAAGGAGCATTTAAGGACGCTTGAAATTATATATGAGCATTATGGAAGGCTGGTTTCCAATGAATTGCAGGTATATCTCCGCAAGACGGTTCAGGTAACGGTGGCCAGCTCGGAGACGACAACCTTTTCGGAATTTGCCAATGCCCTTTCAAATCCGGTGATACTTGGAATCATCAATTTTCAGCCGCTTATGGGGAATATTCTTATGGAGGTGTCGCCCAACATTGGTTTTACCATGATAGACAGGATGCTGGGCGGACAGGGGCAGCCCCTAGAAAAAAACAGGGAATTTTCCGAGATTGAAATGACGATTCTTGAGAAGATGCTGGTGCTGTGTATGCAGCTTATGAGCGAGCCGTGGAAGAGCGTTCATGAGATAACGCCCATGATGGAGCGGATTGAGACAAACGCCCAGTTCGCCCAGATTATCGCACCCAGCGATATGATTGCAATTGTATCCATGAACGTCAAAATTGGCGATGTAGAGGGCCTGATGAATATATGCCTCCCGTTCTTTACGTTGGAGGACGTGATGGATAAGCTAAATACCAAGTACTGGTATTCCACCTTGCAGAAGGCTGATACAGTTGATTATGAAGAGCGTATAGAATCGCTGATTAAGAGAGTGGATGTGCCGGTGAAGGCCGTCCTCGGCAGAAGTCAGGTATCTGTAAACGATTTCCTGAATCTGGCGGTAGGAGACATTATACGGCTGGATACCAGAATAGACTCCGATATGAATATATTTGTGGGGAATATGAAAAAGTTTACTGCGTTGCCCGGTTCCAGTAAGGATAACAAATATGCGGTTAGGGTAACATCTGTAATCAGAGAGGAGGAGTAAAGCATGGACGAGATGCTTTCACAGGACGAAATAAATGCATTGCTTGCAGGAATGGGATCCGACGATGGGGAAGCCGGACAGCCAGCCGAAGCCGACGCTGATGCTGTCATGGAGGACCGGCTTTCCGCAACGACCAAGGATGCAATCGGCGAGATAGCCAATATCAGTATGGGCTCCTCGGCAACTACTTTGTATTCGCTGGTAAACATGAAGGTTGACATTACGACGCCTGTGGTTACAATGGCCAACTGGAAAACCGTAGTGGCCGATTATGAAAGACCCTGTGTTTTTATTCAAATACATTACACCTCAGGGCTCGACGGTACAAACATCATGATTTTGAAAGAGCATGATGTGAAGGTGATTACCGATTTGATGATGGGCGGCGACGGCAGTAATACGGGTGGGGAAATAAGCGAGCTCCATCTAAGCGCCATATCGGAAGCCATGAATCAAATGATGGGGGCGGCGGCAACCTCCCTGTCCACCATGATGGGCAAAATGATAGATATCAGCCCCCCGGAAGCCAGCGTCCTTGATTTGAATGATTTGCAGAGCGGCGGGGATATTGCACCTTTTCTTGCAGGGCAGTTTGTAAAAATTTCATTTAGGATGCAGATTGGGGATTTGGTTGACAGCTCCATCATGCAGCTTTATCCGGTTGAATTTGCGGAAAGTCTTTATACGACTTTTATCGAGAAGCAGCTAATAAGCACGCCCTCCTCGGAGCCGGAACCCTATACGCCTCCGCAGGCGGAAATACCCGCGGCAGCCAGCCAGCCGGGTATGGGAGAGACGCCGCAGGGTATGCCGGCAGGCGATATGGGAATGAATATGAACGGTATGCCGATGCAGGGTATGCCCATGATGAACGGTATGGGCATGAATATGCAGGGTATGCCAATGCAAGGGATGCCCATGATGAACGGCATGGGAATGAACATGAACGGTATGCCGATGCAGGGTATGCCTATGAATATGGGCATGGGAATGGGTATGCCGCAGATGAATATCCAGCCCGCTCAATTCCAAAATTTCGGCAGCGATGCAAGCGCAGTACCGGGGCAGGAAAATATAGGCCTTATCAGGGACGTACCGCTTGACGTCACGGTTGAACTTGGAAGAACCAAAAAATCCATATCGGACATATTGGACTTCGCACCGGGAACTATAATCGAGCTTGACAGAATCGCCGGTGAATCCATAGATGTACTTGTAAACGGTAAATTCGTTGCCAAAGGCGAAGTCGTGGTAATCGAAGAAAACTTTGGAGTACGGGTAACAGAAATAGTAAAATAAAAAGTAGGAGAGTAAAAAATGGCAAAAAATATTTTGATTGTTGATGATGCTGCTTTCATGCGTATGATGATTAAGGACATTCTCACAAAAAACGGTTATAACGTAGTGGGAGAGGCCGAAAATGGTTTGAAGGCTTTCGAGAAGTACAACGAATTAAAGCCTGATTTGGTATTAATGGATATCACCATGCCGGAGCTGGACGGCATCGGAGCGCTTAAGAAGATTAAGAGCGCGGATCCTAATGCCATGATAGTTATGTGCTCTGCTATGGGACAGCAGGCGATGGTTATCGAAGCGATTCAGTCCGGGGCGAAGGATTTCATTGTGAAGCCTTTCCAAGCCGACCGTGTACTGGAAGCGGTAAAGAAGGTAATCGGCTGACATGCTTCTTTCGATTGTGACAAAGGCGGACAGTTATCTTCAATTTATGACGGTACTGCTTCTCTTTGTTTTTGTGCTTGCTATTACCTATCTTGTTACCAGATGGATTGCAAGATACCAGAAAGAAAAGGTGGGTATCGGTAATCTTGAGGTTATCGAGACCTGCAGGCTTGCTTCAAACAAATATATACAAATCGTGAGGGCAGGGGATAAATATCTGGTGATTGCCATTGGAAAGGACGAGGTGCATATGCTCTCGGAAATTTCCGGCGATGGACTCAGTTTTCCGCAAGGAGAGGGACAGCCCATGGATTTTGCGGCTATTTTTGAGAAAGTGAGAAAGCTGAAGGAAAAAGATAAGGAATAAGGCAATGGTATGTGGAAAAATTTTTCCGTAAAAAAAATGACAAAAATGATATGCCTGCTTTTTATGGTGGGCATATTGTGTGTTATTCCCCGGATGAGTGTAAGCGCGGCCACGCTTGACTCGCAGCTTGCCGGTGAGACGGAGGAGAGAACCTACAGGGAAGAGCCGGGCAGCGCGCAGTCTAGGGAAGATTTATCTGAATTGAATATTGCAAACAGTCTGACCGTTACCTTAAACAACGGTAACGGGCAGATTAATGGGACGCTGCGGATTCTGATTACATTGACGTTGATAGGGCTGGCCCCCATATTGCTGATTATGCTCACGTCTTTTGTCAGGATTATCATTGTTCTCCATTTTACGAGAGCTGCCTTAAATACCCAAACAGCGCCGCCAAATCAGGTGTTGATTGGGTTAGCTTTGTTTTTGACATGGTTTATCATGCAGCCCACCTTGACGGCGGTTTACGAGGAGGCGATTGTGCCATATGAGGCGGGGGAGCTTACGCAGGAGGAGTTTTTAAGAACCGGGATAGAGCCCTTTCGTGAATTTATGTACAATCAGACCCAGACAAAGGACGTGAGGCTTTTTCTGGATATTTCAGGGGAGGAGTGGGACGGCGCGTTAGAGACAATTCCTCTAGCGGTGCTGGTGCCCAGCTTTATTGTGGGCGAGCTTCGGAAGGCGTTTATCATTGGTTTTGTGATATATATTCCTTTCATTGTGATTGATATGGTGGTTGCCTCTACCTTGATGAGTATGGGTATGATGATGCTCCCGCCCACCACGATTTCCATGCCCTTTAAGATTCTTCTGTTCGTGCTTGCGGACGGCTGGAACTTGATTATTACGGAGCTTGTTAGGACATTCTATTAGCTGGGAGAATAGAAGGAGTGAAAGAATATGACAGTTGACGAGGTTACAGCAATTGCCAGTTCGGCGCTGTTTCTGATTATCAAGGTGGCCGCTCCATTGCTTCTGGTATCGCTTGCGGTTGGTTTGATAGTCAGTATTTTTCAGACGGTTACGTCCATTCAGGAACAGACCTTGACGTTTGTTCCAAAGGTGGTTGCAATTTTTCTTACGTTGATTTTAATAGGGCATTGGATGTTAAATCAAATGTCCGGCTTTATGGAGACCTTATGGTCTGATTTCAGCATTTATGTAAGGTAAGGCTTATGCTGGAATATACGTTTACCTATGGGGATTTGGAATATTTTTTGCTGATACTCATGAGGGTTGCTTCCTTTATGTTTGTGGCTCCCTTTTTCAGCATGACGAACACGCCGAGGAACGTGCGGATTGGGCTCAGCTTTTTTGTGGCGGTTCTGCTCTCTTATTCCGTCCCCAGAGAAGCGGTAGAATATGATTCCTTAATTGGATACATGGTGATTGTGCTGAAGGAGACGGTGACGGGGCTTTTGATTGGCTTTGCCGCCAATCTGTGCAGTACCATTGTGGCTTTCGCGGGGCATATCGCCAGCATGGAGATGGGCCTTTCCATGGCAAGCATGTTGGATCCCACCACCAGAGAAAACACCACGGTAACGGGGGTTTACTACAATTACATGGTATTGCTTATGCTTATGATATCCGGGATGCACAGGTATTTTATTAAGGCCTTGGCCGAGACCTACACGCTGATTCCGGTAAACGGGGCGGTGTTCCAAAACGAAAAGCTCTTGGCGGCCATGCTGGAATTTTTATCCGATTATATTATCATCGGCTTCCGCATCTGCCTGCCGATTTTTGCGGTTATGATTATTTTAAATGCGGTGCTGGGCGTTCTAGCCAAGATATCGCCACAGCTAAACATGTTTGCGGTTGGTATGCAGCTTAAAGTGCTGGTGGGGCTTTCGATTTTATTTGTGACAACCTCCATGCTCCCCGACGCCGCCAATTTTATTTACGACCAAATGAAGCATATGGTAGTTGTTTTTGTGGAGACGCTTTATTAGGTATAAAAAGAAATGCAAGGTGAAATAAATGGTAGAAAACAGATTGGTTTATTCCAAAAGGTCTGTCCTTTCTGAAAAGCTTGTCTTTTCCGAAAGACTTGTCCTTTCGTACAATCTGCAGTTCTTTGCCAAGGATGGGCCGGGCGGTGAAAAAACGGAGGAACCAACCGCCAAGAAGCTGTCGGATGCCAGAAAGGACGGTCAGGTAGCCAAGAGCAAGGAAATTTCCAATGCTTTTGGTATGCTTGCGCTTTTTATCTTATTAAAAATATATCTTGGAACCATTGGGAATAGGTTTATCGGATGCTTCCACAGCGTCTACGGGAATTTTTCCGAAGTGGTGAGAATGTACGACGGCCAGATACCTGTAAGGTCAATTTTAGCTCTTATCCGGGGAATGATGCTCCAGATGGGGATTATCGTCGCCCCCGTGTTCATTGTGGGCGTGATAGTGGCCTTTGAGTGCAATCTTATTCAAGTAAAATGGAGGCCGACCACAAAGCCGTTAAAGCCTAAATTTAGCAAGCTGAACCCTGTCAGCGGTTTTAAGAAATTTTTATCTGTAAATTCGCTGGTGGAGCTGGTGAAGTCGATTCTCAAGCTTGCCGTCGTGGGCTATGTGGTTTACAAATACATTATAGGCGAAATCGGCCAGATTTTTATTCTGTATAATATATCCATGAACCAAGCCATTGGGCTGATTGGAAAAGTCGTCACAGACCTTGGCGTCAGGATTGCCATTGTATACATGGCAATCGCCTTTCTGGATTACGTGTATCAAAAGCGCAAGTTCAAGAAAGACATGAAGATGACGAAGCAGGAAGTAAAGGACGAATATAAGAATCAGGAAGGCGACCCGCAGGTTAAGAGCAAGCAGAAACAAAAAATGCGGGAGGCTTCCATGCGGCGTATGATGCAGCAGCTCCCGGAGGCCGATGTGGTAATCACCAACCCTACCCATTATGCGGTAGCTATCAAATACGACGCGGAGAAATACGACGCGCCTTACGTGATTGCCAAGGGCGAAGATTATTTGGCCCAGCGTATCAAGGACGTTGCAAAAGAAAACGATATTGAGATTGTGGAGAACAAGCCTCTTGCCCGTATGCTTTACGCGAACGTGGAGGTAGGGGGGCTGATTCCGCCGGAGCTTTATCAGGCGGTGGCAGAGGTTTTGGCCTTTGTATATCATTTAAAGGGTAAGATATAAAAGGGGAAAGGAGACGGCATGAAAAAAGCGGACATTGCGGTATCGGCATACGTACTATCGGCATTTGTGATGATGATTGTGCCGATTCCCAGCGGCCTTTTGGACGTGCTGCTTGCCTGCAACATGGCGGTAGCGTTTACCATACTTTTCGGGACGATGTTTTCTAAGGAAGTTATGGATATGTCTTTTTATCCTACCATGCTCCTGTTTACGACTATTTTTAGAATTTCCCTGAACATTTCGTCCACTAGATTAATCTTGGTGACAGGCCAGCCCGGCCGGGTGGTGGAGACCTTCGGAAGCTATGTAGGCGGCGGTAATCTTGTGGTTGGAACAATCGTGTTTATTATTCTGATTATCGTACAGTTTATGGTTATCAACAAAGGTTCCGAGAGAGTGGCGGAGGTAACGGCAAGATTTACCTTGGACGCTATGCCCGGTAAACAGATGGCAATCGACGCGGATTTGAATACGGGAGCCATTACCGACGAGGAGGCAAGGGAGCGCCGGGAAAAAATCCAGAACGAAGCCAACTTCTTCGGTTCCATGGACGGCGCCGTAAAGTACGTAAAGGGAGACGCCACGGCGGGCCTTTTAATCACAGTGGTTAATATTGTGGGCGGTATCATTACAGGCATGGTATGGCAGAATATGGATATCATGACCGCCTTAAACAGATATGTCATCTTAACCATCGGCGACGGTCTGGTGAGCCAGATTCCCTCGCTGCTTATCTCGCTTTCCACCGGTATTCTTGTGACAAAGGGCTCCAAGGAAGCGGATTTCGGTACGGTGCTGGTGAGCCAGCTTTTCGGCGTGCCAAAGGTCTGTTACCTTGTGGGTACGGTGGTTGCCGGTTTGGGAATTGTGACGCCCCTTCCGAATTTAATTTTCATAACCTTAGGGCTTACTTTTATTGTGGTAGGACGTATCATGGCCGGGCATCTTGAGACGGCCCAGATTGAGGGAGAAATTGGCGCGGAAGAGGCCGCGGCGGAGGAAATCCGCCAGCCGGAAAATGTAAACAGCCTTTTGCAGGTAGACCCTATAGAGCTGGAATTTGGCTATGGAATTATTCCTTTAGCCGACGTGAACCAGGGCGGCGACCTCTTAGACCGTGTGGTAATGATTAGAAGGCAGATTGCCTTGGAGCTTGGAACGGTGGTGCCGATTATCAGGCTTCGGGATAATATTCAGCTAAACCCAAATCAGTATATCATTAAAATCAAGGGAATTCAGGTCAGCGAGGGGGAAATTCTTTTCGACCACTATATGGCGATGAACCCCGGATATGTGGAGGAGGAAATTACGGGTATTCCCACCTTTGAGCCTTCCTTCCATCTGCCCGCCATCTGGATAACCGAGGGACAGCGGGAGCGGGCCGAGAGCATGGGCTACACCGTGGTTGACCCGCCGTCGATTATCGCAACGCATTTGACGGAGATTATCAGGCAGTACATTTCGGAGCTGCTCACCCGTCAGGATGTACAGAACCTTGTAAACAACCTAAAAGAAAGCAATCCTTCGCTTGTGGAGGAGCTTGTGCCCAAGCTTCTTGGGCTGGGCGAAATCCAAAAGGTGCTGCAGAATCTCTTAAAGGAGGGCATTTCTATCCGCGACCTTCTCACGATTTTTGAAACCCTTGCGGACTATGCGCCCACCACAAGGGATACGGATATTTTGACGGAGTATGTGCGCCAAAGCTTAAAGCGGGCAATTTCCAACCGCTTTTTCCCCGCCAACGAGACTTCAAGCGTGGTGACCCTCGATCCAAAAGTGGAGCAGGAGATTATGGGAAGCGTCAAGCAGACGGAGACGGGAGCGTATCTCACCTTGGATCCGGAAAAGACAAAGAGCATCATGAATTCCGTAGGCAACGAGATTGCAAAGCTGGAAAATCTTGGAAAGAGCCCCATCGTAATCACGTCGCCCATTGTGCGTATGTATTTTAAACGGCTGACGGAGGATTATTATAAAGATTTAATTGTAGTGTCATATAATGAAATAGAAAATAATATTGAATTACAATCCGTAGGGATGGTGACAGCATGATAATCAAAAAATTTCAGGGAAAAACAGAAGCCGAAGCGGTTGAGGCAGCCAAGAAAGAGCTGGGGGAAAACGTGGTAGTCATGAACGTCCGCAGCGTAAAGCGCAAGGGAGCTTTCAGTCTTTTTCTGCCGCAACTGACGGAAATCACGGTAGCCAAGGAGGAAGAGGAGCGCGCGGCTGTGAAAAAAGAGGCCTTGATTCCGAAGCCCTTGGTGGAGGCCATAGAGCGCAGCACAACCGCGGATTTATCCGCCATAAGGGATCAGCTTCCGCCCCTGCAGGAAAACACGGGGCTTGCCCGTCTTGCCAGACAGTCCTCCGCCCGCGTGGAGGAAACGGCGAATAATAAGGGAGAAGAGTGGAAAGATAACAGCGTTATTCAGGAAAAGCTGGACAGTCTCCACGACCTTTTGGAACAGCAGCTTCAAAAGCCGGAGGAGCCGAAGGCGGAAGCGGCTGAGGAGGAGAAGGAAAGCGAGCTGGAACGCTTTATGAAGCTACTCTATAATACCATGCTTGACAATGAGGTGAGCGAGCAGTACGCCAATCAGATTATCGACGAGATGGAAAAAATCAGCAAGCAGAACCTTCCCTTTGATTATGTGCTGGCAAACATTTATCAGAAAATGATATTGAAGTTTGGGAAGCCTGTGGAGATTACGCCGGCCAAGAAGGGGCCGAAGGCGGTATTTTTCGTGGGGCCCACGGGAGTTGGGAAAACTACTACCATCGCGAAAATCGCCTCTAAATTCAGTATGGAGAAGAAAAAAACCGTGCTTTTGACGGCGGACACTTACCGGATTGCCGCCACGGAGCAGCTCCGCACATACGCCAATATTTTGGAAATTCCATTCCGCGTGATTTATTCCGCAGACGAGATGGAAAAGGCCTTGCAGGATTTTAGGGAGTACGACTTTATCATGGTGGACACGGCGGGACATTCCCACCAGAATAAGGAGCAGAGGGAAAACACAACCGCCCTGCTTCGTTCTCTGGACGATGCGGCGGAGAAGGAAGTCTTTTTGGTGCTCAGCGCGACCACAAAATACAGGGATTTGCTGAAAATTGCGGATACTTATATGGCGATGACGGAATTTGCCCTTATTTTTACCAAGCTGGATGAGACTACAAGTCTGGGGAATCTGTTAAATATAAAGTTATACACAGGCGCGCCGTTATCTTATGTCACTTGCGGACAGAACGTACCCGACGACATCGAAAACTTTAATCCGCAGAAAACGGTGAAACAGCTTTTAGGCGGGAAGAAAGGTTAAAAGTACTGTCATGATTAACGTAAGAGAAGTAAGGAGGATAAATGGATCAGGCTGAAAATTTACGAAAAATAATCAAGGCGGGTACAGTATCCCTGAACCGGCCGCTGGCGAGGGTTTTTACAGTCACAAGCGGTAAAGGCGGCGTGGGCAAATCCAATACGGCGATTAATCTTGCAATCCAGTTCCGAAAGCGGAACAAAAGAGTGATTATTCTGGACGCGGACTTTGGGCTTGCCAATATTGAAATTATGTTTGGAACAGTACCGAAATATAATTTGTGCGATTTGATTTACCAGGGGAAAAATATTAGAGATATCATCACATGGGGGCCCATGGAGGTGGGCTTTATCTCAGGAGGTTCGGGAATTACGGGGCTTTCAAATTTGAGCAGGGATTCTTTGACCTATATTATTCAAAGACTTTCAGAGCTTGATTCGATTGCCGATATCATTATCATAGACACGGGGGCCGGGGTATCCGATGCGGTCATGGAATTTTTGGTAGCCAGCGGGGAAATTTTGCTGGTAGCGACGCCGGAGCCCACGTCCATTACGGACGCGTATTCATTGTTGAAGGTTTTAAGCAAGCATCACAGGTTTTCAAACGAAACCACAAAAGTCGGGCTGATTGCCAACAAGGTAACGTCGGCGAAGGAAGGCGAAATGCTTTATGACAAGTTAAACTCGGTGATAAGCCGCTATCTGCCGCTGCCTGTATCTTACCTTGGCTCGGTGCCGGAGGACGGTCAGCTCTCCAAGGCGGTCATGCAGCAGCAGCCTGTATCCATAAAAGCGCCTTTGGCAAAGTCGGCGCTGGCCTATGAGGAGCTTGCGACGGCGCTTTTGGGCGAGGAGGAAGCAAAAACGCAGAGCAGGGGCATGTCGGCTTTTTTGTCCCGTTTCATAAACCGTAATAGATAAAGAGTAAGACAGGAGGGGATGAAATGCTTTCAGAATATGTATTTCCGGGGAACAAGCTGGAAATAAGAGCGGCGGATCAAGGGGAATATATTGAAGAAATTGAAAAAAAGAAAAAGGTATATCACAGTCAGGTATACGACATTGTGTCGGACGACAGGCTGGAGGTGCTGCTTCCTATGGAGAAGAGCAGGCTGATATCGCTTCCGGTAAATATGGAGTACGACTTGTATTTCTTTACGCCGTCGGGACTGTACCGGTGCCATGCCAACGCGCTGGACGTTTATAAGTCGAACAAGAATTTTGTGCTTCTTTTTGAGACCACGGAGGAGCTGAGAAAATTCCAGCGGAGAGAGTTTTACCGTTTGGAGTGCGCGGTGGAGATGTTCACGCGGCCCCTTGAGAACGAGGAAATCAGCGCGGTTGTGCGGAACGACGATTTTCTGGCGAAAAAGCTTCCGTTAAAGCGAGGGACTATCGTAGATATCAGCGGCGGCGGTATCCGGTTTGTGGGCAGTTTTAATTATCAGCCGGGGGATTTAATTTACTGCCAGTATAATCTGGGGACGGAGGATAAGCCGAAAATATATATGCTGGTAGCGAAGGTGCTCTATATTAAAGAGGTGGAGGATAGGCCGGACGTCCTTGAATATCGGGCCCAGTACATCAATATGGATACCGTTGAGAGGGAAGAAATTATCCGCTTTATCTTTGACGAGGAGAGAAAACGCAGGAAGCGGAAAAAAGGACTGTAAAATTACTATTTTTCACTTACGCAGAGAGCTTTTTGTGGTATACTAAAGGAGAAGCATAAAAATATTACTAAAAGCGTTACGGAAAGTATAACTGAAAGCATGGCTTGGGAGTATAACTGAAAGTATGACTTGAAAGTATAACTTAAAAGTATAGCAAAAAAGCGAATGGGAAGGAGCTTATATGGGCGACCTAAGTATGGAGCAAATAACAAGTCAGTATTTTGACGTGTTGAAGGAACTGGGAAATATTGGGGCGGGCAACGCAACCACGGCGCTTGCGCAGATGATGGGCGGAAAGATTGACATGTCCGTGCCTCAGGTGCGGCTGCTGGAGTTTCACGAGGTGGGCGATATTGTCGGCGGCGAGGAAAAGCTGATGGTGGGTATTTACCTTCAGGTGGAAGGGGATATCGAGGGGAGCATGATGTTCATTCTCGACAAGAAGGCGGCCGCCCATGTGGTGAATAAGCTGATGGCCGGAATGTTTGTCATCGACGAGGAAAATGCCGACGAGCATGTGTTTGGCGAGATGGAATGTTCAGCCGTTATGGAAGTGGGCAATATTATAACCGGCTCCTATCTGAATGCATTGTCGGGAATTACCAACCTGCGGATTGTGCCGTCAGTGCCGGAGATAGGCATTGACATGGCGGGAGCGCTGCTGAGCGTTCCGGCAGTTGAGTTTGGAGTGATGGGAGACCATATCCTGTTAATTCAAACAAAGTTTTCCGACGACGTAGAATTGGATGGTTATTTTATTCTAATTCCAGATATAGAGTCTTATGAAAAAATTCTGACGTCCCTTGGGGTTATGTAAGCGTCAGAAAAAAAATAGCAGGAGACTGATGGGAAATGAGTGAAATTATTAAAGTTGGAATGGCCGATTGGAAAACCTGCAAGGGCGACGATGGAGTGATTACAGTAGGGCTCGGTTCCTGCGTTGGAATTGCCATCAGAGACCCAGCGACAGGTATTGGCGGTCTGGCGCATATTATGCTGCCGGACAGTAAAGAAAGTGTCAACAGTTCAAACAGACCTAAATTTGCAGATACGGGGATTGAGGATATGGTAAACGCAATCGTGCGCATGGGGGCAAGCCGGTTCCGGCTTGTGGCGAAGATTGCCGGAGGAGCTCAAATGTTTGCGGGAGTAGGGAAAAATGACACGATACGTGTGGGAGACCGCAATGTGCTCGCCAGCAAAAAGAAGCTTGCCGAACTTAAAATACCGCTGCTTGCCTCGGACACAGGAAGTACATACGGACGGACTGTTGTTTTTTATCCCAAGAGCGGGGATTTCCATATTCGTTCCATAGGGATGCCGGAGAAAATCATATGAAAAAGAGCAGGTTGTTTGCGCCGTTTTTAATGCTTTTTGCGGGGGCAGTCGCAAGTATTACAATGTATGGATTTCATTATACGACAGGACAGATGCTGCCCAGACTTTTGGCGGTACTTCTTGTTTTTTATGCGGCGGGAGTTTTTATCCAGAAGAAAGTGCTTGCCTTTGTGAATCAAATCAGGGAAAAAGAAGAGGAGCTGGAAAGGGAAGCTGAGGCCGCGCGGGCCAAGGAGGAGGCAGCCGAGGGGGAAATTCAAACTGAAGAAGAAAACAGTGGGGAATAGGAGTATAATTAATTATTCAGGCGATGGAGGAAGGAATGGACGAGGCAGCAAAAAATAAGCTTTGGGAAAATTATGCAAAAACAAAATCTCCTGAAATAAGAGAAACGCTCATACTGGAATACGCTCCCTTGGTGAAATTGGTAGCAGGACGTCTGAGCATGTATCTGGGATACAACGTGGAGTACGACGATTTGGTGAGCTATGGCATATTCGGCCTGATTGACGCCATAGATAAGTTTGACACCTTAAAAGCCGTTAAATTTGAGACCTATGCAAGTCTCCGTATCCGGGGAGCAATCCTTGACCAGATTAGAAAGATGGACTGGATTCCAAGGACAATCAGGCAGAAGCAGAAAAAAATCGACGCTGTGATGAAAGAAATTGAAGCGAATACGGGCCGCATGGCCACGGACGAGGAGATTGCCGCCGGGCTTGGCATCTCGGAGGACGATTATCTGTCGTGGCAGTCGCAGATGAAGATTACCAACGTGGTGTCTTTAAACGAATTTACGGATTCCGGAAGCGAGGTGCCTGTGGACCAGAGCACCCAGCGCCGGTTTGACAGCCCGGAGGAAGTGATTGAGAAGGAAGAGCTGAAACGGGTTTTGGAAAAGGCTTTGGAGCTTCTCACTGAAAAAGAAAAAAAGGTCATCTTTCTCTATTATTATGAGGATCTTACGCTGAAGGAAATCAGCAATATTCTGGAGGTTTCCGAGTCCAGAATATCGCAGCTCCACACAAGGGCGCTTCAGAAAATGAGGAAGAGGATGGGGAATTATATGGGAATATTTTCCACGTAGAAAGGGTGTGATAGTTTATGACAATCAGCCGGGTAGAATTACAGGGACAAGTTGCAAGGGCGCAGGACTTTACGACCATCAAGCACAACGAGGACAACAAGGGCATGGTGGATCAGATGAATTTTCAGCGTCAGTTCGACCAGACTGTGGAAAATAAAACCCGTCAGGTGCGCCAGCAGGACGATGCGGACAACACGGGTCAGCGTTTTGACGCAAAGGAAAAGGGAAACGGAAATTACGCGGGAGACGGCGGACGAAGGCGCAGGAGAGAAGAAAAGGATGGCAGAGTGGTTCAAAAGGGACGGGGAGGCTTTGACATTAAAATTTAAAGGTATACGGGTGAAAACATGGAAGTTATCGAAGTAGTTCTTATCATTCTTGGAATTATAGTATTTATCGTCAGCTTTTTGCTGCCGACGGGGAAAACCGGCGCGGCGCAGGAGAACGCGCAGATAAGCGACGAGGAAATTCATAAAATGCTGGAAAAGGAGGTTGCGGGCGTCCGGGAGCAAATCAGTGAGATTGCCGACGAGACGGTGACCTATTCCATGGAAAAAACGGAGCGTTCCCTAGAGCGGATAACGAACGAGAAAATGCTTGCCATCAACGAGTATTCAGATACGGTGCTCAGCGAAATCAACAAGAACCATAAAGAAGTGGTGTTCCTGTACGATATGCTCAACGATAAGCATGAAAATTTGGTGTCCACGGTCAGCGAGGCATCCAAGACCGCCGGCGAAATAAGGCAGACGGTTCAGGACGCCGAGGTGACGGCAAGGGAGGCCAGCGAGAAGGTTAGGGAAGTGCAGGAGTCTATGAGCGAGGTGGTGAGCCTTGCCCAAAATAAAATTGAAAAGATGCAGGAGGCGGCCGGCGAGCCGGTGATTCCTGCGGTAAATTATGAGAGAACGGACGACGAAGCCCCTTTCCGACCCATTGTAGTCCAGAAGGTGGATGTTTTGGGGCAGCCGGAAGATATGGCGGTTTTGGGAGGCGAGAGCCCGGCGGAAAGCGGAGAGGCTTTTGCTCCCATGGAAGAGAGTAAAAAGAAGAAAGCCCGTGCGCCCCGCGCTGTCAGAAAGGAAAGAAAAGAGGCGGAGGACGCATCCGGAAGGATATTTGCCGCTTCCTCGGAGGTGCCGGATATTGCAATGACGCATACGGGCGGGGAGAACGGAAAAAATAACAACGAAAGGATTTTGGAGCTTCACAGAGCCGGAAAATCCAACATGGCGATTGCCAGAGAGTTAGGCCTTGGAATCGGCGAGGTAAAGCTGGTAATCGACTTATTTGAGAGAGTTTAAGGAAAACAGGGAAAATGATGAACGTAAAATATTATCTGAGAGGACTTGGTATTGGCGTGATTGTAACCGCCCTGATTATGGGGATTGCCGCCGGTAATTCCCGGAAAACTCTTAGCGACGAGGAGATAAAGGCGCGCGCAAGGGCGCTTGGAATGACGGAAGAAAGCGACGTGCTTGCGGACGTTTTAGGGGAAGAAAAAGCCGGTTCCTTGTCGGAAAGCGCGCAGGGCGGAAAGCAGGAGGGAAGCCAGCTTCTGCCAGCTTCTACCGCTTCGCAGGAGGAAGGGAATCTGACGGAGAGCTTATCCGCGGCGGGAACGCTCCCGGAGGGCGGAGAGGACGGCTTATCGGGGGAAAACGAGGCGCAGTCCGCGGATGCGGAAAAGGCTTCGCCGGAACCGGAGGAGAAAGCCTCGCCGGAGCCTGAGAAATCGGAGGATTCGTCCGAGAATGGAGAGAGGTCTGAAGAGGGAAAAGGCGCGGAGGAAGGCAAGGACGCAGAAGAGGCGGAAGGCGCAGATGCGGATTCTGAGCAGCAGCTTCCCGGAGGAAGCGTGACGATTCAGGTGGAGAGCGGCGAGGGCTCTTTTATCGTGTGCCAGAAGCTGGAGGACGCGGGACTTATCCCGTTAGCTTCCGCATTTGACAGGTATTTGTATGAGAACGGCTATGACAAGCGGATAAACGTGGGAACTTACGAGATACCGGTGGGAGCGACGCCTGAGGAGATTGCTCGGATTATTGCGAGGCTGGGGTAGGTTGGAAATTAAGTTGATGAAATTGAGTGTAAAAATCCCTTGCAAGAGGGATTTTTCTATGCTATAATTTCAAGTTGTGACTATAAAACACGCATATTCATTGACTGACGGTGCTTTCGGCGCGGCCTTTAAATATAAGAGCGCGGAGGTGTGCAGGAGAGAGAAAAATATGCGGAAGAATAACCAAATGGAGGAAAAGACATGAGCGTTATTTCAATGAAACAGTTATTGGAAGCGGGTGTTCACTTTGGACACCAGACAAGAAGATGGAACCCTAAAATGGCTCCCTACATTTTCACGGAGAGAAACGGGATCCACATTATCGACCTGCAGAAGTCTGTGGGCAAGGTGGACGAGGCTTATCGGGCGGTATTTGAGATTGCCTCGCAGGGAGGAACGATTCTTTTTGTAGGAACCAAGAAGCAGGCTCAGGACGCCGTTAAGGCGGAGGCGGAACGCTGCGGAATGTACTACGTCAACGAGAGATGGTTAGGCGGTATGCTCACCAACTTTAAGACTATTAGAAGCAGAGTTGACAGGCTGCGCGCAATCGAGACCATGTCGGAGGACGGAACCTTTGACGTGCTTCCCAAGAAAGAAGTAATCGCCCTGAGAAAAGAATGGGAGAAGCTGGAAAGGAACCTTGGCGGAATCAAGAATATGTCCAGAATTCCCGACGCGATTTTTGTTGTAGACCCCAAGAAGGAGAGAATCTGCGTGCAGGAAGCCCATGTGCTGGGCATTACGCTGATTGGTATCGGCGATACAAACTGCGACCCTGAAGAGCTTGACTATATTATTCCGGGCAACGACGATGCAATTAGAGCTGTGAAATTAATCGTTTCCAAGATGGCCGACGCCGTTATCGAGGCAAATCAAGGAGAAGAGAACGTGGAAGCCGAGATGGAAGAGGCAGCGGGCGAAGCGGCTCCTGAGGATATCGAGGAGATTGCGGCGCAGGAAGAGTAAATTATATAATTGTTCGATAGATGGAGGAAAATAAAATGGCAAATATTACTGCAGCTATGGTAAAAGAGCTGAGAGAAATGACCGGTGCGGGCATGATGGACTGCAAGAAAGCCCTCGGCGAGACGGACGGCGATATGGATGCAGCCGTTGAGTTTCTGCGCAAGAACGGTCAGGCAAAGGCTGAGAAGAAGGCCGGCAGAATTGCCGCGGAGGGTCTTTGCAAGGTAGTAGTTAAGGATGATAAGACGGCGGCTGTTGTGGAGGTAAACTCCGAGACAGACTTTGTCGCTAAAAATGAAGAGTTCCAGAGCTTTGTCACTTTTGTTGCGGAGCAGGCGGTTGATTCTGACGCGGCCGATATGGATGCGTTCATGGCGGAGGCTTGGAAGCCCGATACCTCCAAGACGGTAAAGGATGCGCTGGTGGAGAAGATTGCCAGAATTGGCGAGAATTTAAATATCAGAAGATTTGAGAAGGTGACGGCTGAAAACGGCTGCCTTGCGGCTTATATTCACGGCGGCGGAAGGATTGGCGTTGTGGTTGCGGCGGATACCGACGTGGTAAACGACGCGGTTAAGGAAGCGTTGACAAATCTTGCAATGCAGGTAGCGGCTCTTTCTCCTAAGTATGTATCCACTGCGGATGTTTCCGAGGAATACAAGGCTCATGAGAAAGAAATTCTTATGGCGCAGATTGCCAACGACCCTAAGATGGCGGGCAAGCCTGAAAAGGTAATCGAGGGCGCTGTGACGGGACGTCTCAACAAGGAATTAAAGGAAATATGCCTATTAGAGCAGGTTTATGTGAAGGCTGAGGACGGCAAGCAGACGGTAGCTCAGTATGTGGCTCAGGTTGCAAAGGAAAACGGCGCAAACCTTAAAATTACCAAGTTTGTCCGCTTTGAGACCGGCGAGGGAATCGAAAAGAAAGTAGATGATTTCGCGGCCGAGGTTGCGGCTCAGGCAGGTATGTAAAACATAAGCGTTTAAAGTGTTTATGGCATGGAATAGCGGGAGTTTTGGCCCTCGCGTTGAAAGGCCCGGAAAATATTTTCCGGGTCTTTTAAATTATCTCTTTTCCCATAAAGCATCTTGTGTTACAATAGTAGCAAAGCATTTACAAGGAGTTTGCAGTTCATGGAGGGGACATACGACCGGAGAAAGAGAATCCGGCGGCTGAAAAAGATAATACTCTACACGATTGCGGCGGCAATTGTCATTCCCGTTATCTTGAGTATTGTGTTGGGAGTACGCGTCATACAGCTCCACAAAAAAGTTAGAGAACTGGAGGCCAAACTTGTATTTCAAACGGAAGAAAAGGAAGAGGTAAAAAGCGTTTTTGCGGCCAACGCCATCGTGAAGGCTTCGCAGGACGTGATGGCGGCAAAGACTTTTCCTGAGGATACCGATGCGGAGGAAATAGAGGACGGGCGAAAGAAGGTATATCTGACTTTTGACGACGGGCCGAGTAAAAATACGGATGAGATTCTGGATATACTGCGCAGGTACGATGTGAAAGCTACTTTTTTTGTGCTTGCAAAGACAGACGAGCACTCGGTGAGCTCCTATCAAAAAATTCTTGACGAGGGGCACACACTTGCCATGCATTCTTTCAGCCATAAATACGATGAAATTTACAGCTCAAAGGAAAGCTTTATAGAGGATGTGGAGAAGATTCAGGATTATCTGTATGAGGTTACGGGCGTTAGGCCGACCTTTTACCGCTTTCCGGGGGGAAGTTCCAATACGGTAAGCAGCGTGGACACCCACGAGCTGATTTCATGGCTGACGGAAAACGGAATCACTTATTTTGACTGGAATATTGCTTCCGGCGACGCGGTCAGCCGTCTGCTGGACAAGGATACGATTGTGGAAAACTGCATCGGCGGGATAGACGGCAAAAACGTGTGCATGATTTTGATGCACGACGCGGGCAACAAGCCCACCACCGTGGAGGCGCTCCCTGAGATTATCGAGCAGATTCAGGCTAGGGGAGACGCGGTGATACTGCCGATTACCGACAAGACGACGCCGATTCAGCATGTAAAGATAGAGGAGTAGGCAGCAACCCGCTATGGCTTTTGACATTGCCTATGTCAAGGCTTATAGCTGCGGAAAACATATAATAGATAAACGGAGGGTTTTAAAAATGGGTTTTTTTACAGATTTAAAGGATGATTTGTCACAGGCGGTCAATGAGCTTTTGCCGGAAGACGAGCTGGAACTGGAGGCTTCGGCGGAGAAGGAAAATCAGGATGCAGAGGATTCCGGGGACGGCTTTGAGGTAAATTTAAGCCGTATGCTTGACAGGGTGGACGAGGTTCAAACGCAGGATTTAAGCGAGGATACGGCGGCCGAGGAGGAAGAGGAGCCGGAGGAGGACGTTAAGGAAGAGGCTGCGGCTGAGCCGAAGGAGATTCCCGCCGCCCCTGCCGCACATACTCCCAAAGCGGGAAGCGAGATATCGGTGCTCACGGAATCCATGCTGATTAACGGAAACGTCGCCACAGAGGGCGAGCTGGAAGTGAGAGGCCATGTAGTAGGAAACGTGGAGGCTCTTGGCAAGTTAAATATTACGGGAACCATCGAGGGAAATTCCCATGCGGCCGAGATTTACGCGGAAAATGCAAACGTGACGGGCGAGCTTCGCAGTCAGGGAAGCGTTAAAATCGGACAGAGCACGGTAATTATCGGCAATATTTATGCAAACAGCGCGGTGGTTGCAGGCGCGGTGAAGGGCGATATCGACGTAAAGGGCCCCGTGATTTTGGATGCTTCCGCCATCGTTATGGGAGATATCAAGTCAAAGTCCGTGCAGATAAATAACGGCGCGGTGATTGAGGGTATGTGCTCTCAGTGCTATGCGGATGTAAATCCCACATCCTTCTTTGATAGGTTTGAAAAGAAAAAATAAAGTAAGGCGGCAATTATAACATGACATTGGATATTGCGCATGATGGAAAAACAATAAAAAGGCTTCTGCTTAAATTAAGCGGGGAGGCCCTTGCAGGCGACAAAAAAACCGGATTTGACGAGGAGACCGTAAGGCAGGTTGCCCTTCAGGTAAAGCAGCTTACGGAAAGCGGCGTTCAGGTGGGTATCGTCACCGGCGGTGGAAATTTTTGGAGAGGCAGAACCAGCGAAAACATTGATAGGACCAAGGCGGATCAGATTGGTATGCTGGCGACGGTGATGAACTGTATTTATGTATCCGAGATTTTCCGAAGCGTGGGAATGAAAACGGCGGTTCTCACGCCCTTTGAGTGTGGGTCCTTTACGGAATTGTTTTCAAAGGACAGGGCCAACCGGTATTTTGCCGAAGGAGCTGTGATTTTCTTTGCTGGGGGGACGGGGCACCCGTATTTTTCCACCGATACCGGAGCAATCCTGCGGGCGGTGGAGATAGAAGCGGAAGTGGTTTTGCTGGCGAAATCCATCGACGGCGTTTACGACAGCGATCCGAAGCTGAATCCAGCGGCAAAAAAATACGACGAGCTTAGCATCGACCAGGTGATTGCCGGGAATCTTCAGGTGGTGGACATGACGGCCTCCATATTGGCGAGGGACAATCAAATGCCCATGTGGGTGTTCGGCTTAAATGAAAAGGACAGCATTGTAAACACTGTCGGCGGAAGGTTTTCAGGAACAAAGATAACGGTATAGGCGGAGGAATAGCGGTATGGATGAAAGATTAAAGGTTTATGATGATAAAATGCGGAAAACGTATGAGTTTTTGGAGAGCGACTATCTGGGAATCAGGGCGGGGCGCGCCAATCCTCATGTGCTCGACAAGGTGAAAGTGAACTATTACGGAACGCCGACTCCTGTTGCACAGCTTGGAAACATTACCATTCCTGAGGCAAGAATGATTCAAATTGCCCCTTGGGAAAAGTCTTTAATTAAGGAGATGGAAAAGGCAATCATGGCCTCCGACATTGGAATCAATCCTTCCAACGACGGTTCCGTTATCAGGCTGGTATTTCCCGAACTCACCGAGGAGCGCAGGAAATCCTTGGTAAAGGATGTGAAGAAGAAGGCTGAGGAGAGTAAGGTTGCCGTCCGCAATATCAGAAGAGACGGAAACGACGCCTTTAAGAAGCTTTCAAAGGGCGAAATTTCCGAGGACGAGGGAAAGGAGCTTGCAGATAAGCTGCAGAAGCTCACGGATAAGTATATCAAAGACATTGATAAGCTGATGGAAGAAAAATCAAAAGAAATTCTTACAGTATAATCACTACTGTATAGGTCATAAATGGCGGCGGCTCTTAGCCGGACTGCTGTCATGGAAGGAGGGGCAGGCGATTACAAAATCGTAGGGCCCTCTTTACTTGTAAGAAAGGTAATGATTTATGGCGGAGCAAAAAGAATTGAAAATGCCGGAGCATGTGGCGATTATTCTCGACGGAAACGGAAGGTGGGCAAAGAGCAAGGGGATGCCCAGAAATTACGGCCATGTGCAGGGCGCAAAGAATGTGGAAGTGATTTGTGAGGAAGCCTACAAAATGGGTATCCAATATCTGACGGTTTACGCTTTCAGCACGGAAAACTGGAACAGGCCCAAGGACGAGGTGGACGCCCTCATGAAGCTGCTGCGCAATTATATGAAAACCTGTTTATCCACGGCCAAGAAAAACCGCATGTGCGTGCGGGTTTTAGGGGATAAGACCGGTCTCGACGAGGATATCAGGGACAGGATAGCCCAGCTTGAGGAGGCAACTAAAGACAACGACGGACTGCATTTTCAGATTGCCTTAAATTATGGGGGCCGGGATGAGATTGTCCGGGCGGTGAAAAGGATTGCCGCCAAAGCGGCGGATAAGGAGATAACGGAAGCGGAAATCACCGAGGACTATATTTCCAGTCTGCTTGATACCCATGATTTGCCGGAACCGGATTTGCTTATCCGAACCTGCAATGAGCAAAGGATATCAAACTTCCTTTTGTGGCAGTTGGCCTACACGGAATTTTATTTTACTCCGCTGGCATGGCCTGATTTTTCAAAGGAAGAATTGGTAAAAGCCGTGGAAGCATATAATCATAGGGACAGAAGATATGGCCGGATAGAGGAGGACTAAAGTCATGTTTGCGACAAGATTAATGAGCAGCATTGTTCTTGTGATACTGGCGCTGGTTACGATTATAAGCGGCGGATATTTTTTGTCGGCGGTTCTGCTTTTTCTTGCCGTTACCGCCTTTCGGGAATTGATGAAGGCCTGCAGGCTGGCGGGGGAAAAAAAGCCCGGCGGCCTTGAAATCATAGGCTATGGAGGAATTATCATTTATTACCTGCTGATGACCTTTACGGAGGAGCGGATTTATCTGTTCCTTGCGCTGATTGGTATTCTGGTGGCGTTCATGTTTTTGTATGTGTTTACCTTCCCGAAATATAGGGCGGAGCAGATTATGTGCGCCTTTTTCTGCGTGGCCTATGCGCCGGTGATGCTTTCCTTTATCTATATGGTGCGGAGCCTGCCCTACGGGGTGTATTCCGTGTGGATGATTTTTATCAGCTCATGGATTTGCGACACCTGCGCTTACGTGGTGGGGATGCTTCTTGGAAAGCATAAGCTGGCTCCGGTTTTAAGCCCTAAAAAGTCTGTGGAGGGCGCGCTTGGCGGGATTGCAGGCTCGGCGCTTGTGGGGGCTCTTTACGCTTATTTTGTGGTGGAAAAAGCGGTCAGCGGGCAGGAGATTACGTGGATTTTTGTGTTAATCAGCGGAGTTGGGGCGGTCATTTCCCAAGTGGGGGATTTGGCGGCCTCCGCCATCAAAAGGAATCATGAGATTAAGGATTACGGGAAGCTGATACCGGGCCACGGCGGGGTCATGGATCGGTTTGACAGCGTGATTTTTACGGCGCCGATGATTTACTTTTTGGTGGTGCTGTTGATACATGGGTAGGAAAGGCTTGCAAGAGAGGAGAAAGATGAAAAAAATCGGAATTTTGGGTTCCACCGGTTCTATTGGTACGCAGACGCTGGAAATTGTCAGGAACAACAAGGATTTGCAGGTGGCTGCGCTGGCGGCTGGGAGCAATGTTCAGAAGATAGAGGAGCAAATCCGGGAGTTTGCGCCAAGACTGGCGGCGCTTTACGACGAGGAGGCCGCAAGAGAGCTGCGGGCGAAAGTGGCCGACACGGATACAAAGGTTCTTGGCGGGATGGAAGGGCTTTTGGAAATTGCCGTTATGGAGGAGATGGAGATTTTGGTGACCGCCATTGTGGGTATGATAGGGATAAGGCCCACCATAGCGGCTATTTCCGCGGGAAAAACCATCGCCCTTGCCAACAAGGAAACGCTGGTAACGGCCGGACATATTATTATGCCTCTTGCAAAGGAAAAAGGAGTTCCCATTTTGCCGGTGGACAGCGAGCACAGCGCGATTTTTCAGTCCATGCACGGGGAAAACAGGCAGCGGGTGAGCAAGATTCTGCTGACGGCGTCGGGAGGCCCTTTCCGGGGAAGGAAAGAAAAGGATTTGGCGGACATTACGGTGGAGGACGCCTTAAAGCATCCCAATTGGTCCATGGGAAAAAAGATTACGGTGGATTCCGCCACTCTTGTAAACAAGGGGCTGGAGGTAATTGAGGCAAAGTGGCTGTTTGATATGCCGCCGGAAAGAATTCAGGTGATTGTGCATCCCCAGAGTATCATTCATTCCATGGTGGAATATGTGGACGGCGGAATTATGGCGCAGCTTGGCGCGCCGGATATGAAGCTTCCCATTCAGTATGCCCTGTTTTATCCTGACAGGCGTCCCATGAATGGCAAAAGAGTGGATTTTTACGAGCTTGCCTCCCTTACCTTTGAAAAGCCGGACACGGAAACCTTTAGGGGCCTTGCAATGGCCTACAAGGCGGCGCAGGCTGGGGGCAGTATGCCGACGGTTTTCAATGCCGCAAACGAGAGGGCTGTGGCGTTGTTTCTTGATAAAAAAATCAAATTTCCTGAAATTTATGATTTGATAGGGGGGGCAATGGGGAATCATAAACCTATAGCCGCGCCTTCGGTGGAGGAGATTCTTGAGGCCGAGGCGGAAGCCTATGAATTTATTGACCGGAAATTCGATATAAATATGTAATTGTATGCAGGAGGTAGTAAAGGACTGTGTCTATTATTTTATTTTTGCTTATCTTTTTTGTGGTGGTAATCTCCCATGAGTTCGGCCACTTTATCGTCGCCAAGAAAAACGGGATTCATGTGGTAGAATTTTTTATCGGTATGGGGCCGACGCTGTTTTCCTTTCAAAAAGGGGACACAAAATACTCCTTAAAGCTTCTGCCCATCGGCGGGGCGTGCATGTTCGAGGGGGAGGATGGATTGGAGAAGGAAAAGGGGGAGCTGTCCGAGCGGGCCTTTCCCAATGCTCCCGTGTGGGTGCGGTTTGCGACGATTTTTGCGGGGCCTTTCTTTAATTTCATTCTTGCCTACGTGATGGCGGCGGTTTTGGTATCCGTGTGCGGAATCACAACCCCTGAAATTCAGTCGGTCAGCG
>JAMPGS010000023.1:24531-32815 GCA_023663815.1 Clostridium sp. | reverse complement strand
TCACTAAATCTTATATCGGTTTTTTGAGTTTACACAAAACTTGAAACGGTCTCGCGCTTGCTCAGAAAGAAGGAAGAATACCAGGGCGATTCTTATGAATACAGCCTATATTTAATGAGATAAGCCAAATTTCACACAGCTTCGGCGGGGCAGACATGCCAAAAGGAGCTCTTATAAAAACATCAGCGCTTAACGAAGTTTTTTCGAGTTTAGCGCTGTTATGTTTTTATAGAGCGAGAGCGCGGCGACGTTGGCATATCTGCCCCGCCGAAGCGCTCCCACTTAATAACATCTGCTATTTTACTACAACTATCATTCCCCTTCGACCTACTTTGCTCTTGCATAGCAATCCGCAAACATCAACTTTCCATCGCCTCTGCTCACTCTTCCCGCAAGTCAATCTTAATATGCACATCCCTCAATTGCTTCTCATCCACCTCCGAGGGGGCTCCCATCATAACGTCCTGCGCCGTCTTATTCATCGGGAAAGGAATAATTTCACGGATGCTCTCCTCCCCTGCAATCAGCATAACCATCCTGTCCACGCCGGGCGCGATTCCCGCATGAGGCGGCGCTCCGTAACAGAAAGCATTGTACATTGCCGGGAATTTTGCCTTCACATCCTCCTCTTTAAGCCCCACAATTTCAAAGGCCTTTACCATAATTTCCGGGTCATGGTTCCGCACCGCGCCGGAGGAAAGCTCCACGCCGTTGCACACTAAATCATACTGGTACGCGTAAATATCCAGCGGGTCTTTCTCCAGAAGGGCCGCCATGCCGCCCTGAGGCATGGAAAAGGGATTGTGACAAAATTCTAATTCGCCCGACTCCTCCCCAATTTCATACATGGGAAAATCAACAATCCAGCAAAACTCATAACATTCCTGCTTCATATGCTGGGGACACGCGTTTCCGAGGAATTTTCGAAGCACGCCCGCCGTTTTCAAAGCATCCAGCCGCTTGCCCGCCGTTAGGCCCACAAAATCGCCCTTCTTCAAGCCAAGGGCCGTAATAACCTGCTCTTTCCTCTCCTGCAAAAATTTGGACACGCCGCCTACAAAATTGCCGTTCTCGTCCACCCTAAACCAGTAGGCCTTTTGTCCGCTCTGCACTTCCACGTCGGAACAAATTTTATCGATTACTTTTCTAGTAGCCGCAAAGTTATCCGCCACAATCGCTTTCACCGTCTGCCCCTCAAAAGGGCCGAACCCGCAGTCCGCCATACATTCGGTGGCGTCGCTTACCAATAAATCGATTCTCAAATCCGGCTTGTCCGTGCCGTACTTTTCCATAGCGTCATTGTAAGAAATTCTTGCAAAAGGCGCTTTGGAGGCCGTCTGGTACTTTCCGTACTTTGCAAAAATAGGCGGAAGCACGTCCTCAATCACCCCAAACACGTCCTCCTGCGTGGCGAAAGCCATCTCCATGTCAAGCTGATAAAACTCTCCGGGGGAACGGTCCGCCCTTGCGTCCTCGTCGCGGAAACAGGGAGCAATCTGAAAATACCTGTCAAAGCCGGAGGTCATAAGAAGCTGCTTAAACTGCTGGGGGGCCTGCGGCAAGGCATAAAACTTGCCCGGATGATTTCTGGAGGGCACTAAATAATCCCTCGCCCCTTCCGGCGAAGAGCAGGTCAAAATCGGCGTTGTAATTTCCAAAAAATCATGCTCCGTCATCTGCTTTCTGATTTCCGAGACAATTCTGCTTCTCAGCACAATCTTTTCCTTCACGGAGGGATTCCGCAAATCCAAATATCTGTATTTCAGTCTAACCGCCTCATCCGCCTCTCTGGAACGGTTCACCTCAAAGGGAAGCTCGTTATAAATACATTTCCCAAGGACGGTAATCTTTTCTGGAACAACTTCCACCTCGCCGGTAGGAAGCTGAGGGTTTTTGTTGGAACGCTCCCTCACCGTCCCGGTAATGGAAAGGGTTGATTCATTGTTGACCCCCGAAAGGGCCGCCATCATTTCTTCCGTCTCCACCACCACTTGGGTAATGCCGTAAAAATCGCGTAAAATTAAAAAACCAAGGTTTTTGCTGACCTTCCTCATATTATCATACCAGCCGGTAATCGTGACTGTCGCGCCTACGTCGCCGATTCTAAGCTGGCCGCATGTGTGCGTTCTTGACTGTACCATAATCTACCTCGTTTCTGCATTATATTTAACTTTCGTAAACATCTGTATTATACACACTTTCCCCTTGTTCTGCAATATCTCTGAAATTTTTGCATTTTCACTCATTCTCCTTGCCCCTGCCCGAAAAGCACAAATCCTTCACCACCTCGCCGGCGATTATCATTCCCGCCACCGGCGGCACAAAGGCGGTGCTTCCCGGTATGGGCCCTTTCCTTATAGGCTCCTCCTCAGAGTAAACCACTTTCAGCCTCTCCACGCCTCTTTTTTTCAGCTCGCGCCGCATCACCTTTGCCAAGGGACAGACCTTCGTCTCATAAATATCCGCCACCCTAAACCGGCTTCCGTCCAGCTTGTTCCCGGTTCCCATGCTGCTGATAATGGGAATTTTACTTTCTCTTGCCCGCATTACAAGCTCAAGCTTTGCCGTCACGGTGTCCACGGCGTCCACGATATAATCATACTCTGAAAAAGGAAACTCCCCGGAATTTTCCGGCAGAAAAAAGGAGGGATAAATTTTCACCGCCGCTTTCGGGTTGATTTCCAAAATGCGCTCCCTCATTACTTCCACCTTGAGCCTGCCTATGGTCTTTTCCGTTGCAATAATCTGCCTGTTTAAATTGGAAATGCTCACCTTATCCTTGTCTATCAAATCAAAGGCTCCGATACCGCTTCTCGAAAGGGCCTCGCACACATACCCGCCAACGCCGCCCACTCCAAAGACCGCAACGCGGGAGGCCGCCAGCTTTTCCATAGCTTCCTTTCCTAAAAGCATTTCCGTTCTTGAAAACTTCTCCACACTTTCCCCCTGCCTTCTATATTAAATACTGTACTGGTCGCCGTTCTCTTGCTGCCACCCGGTCATATCTGCCAAGGTGATATTGTCAACCACCTGATTTATGGCATCGTTAATCTTTTCCCAAACCCTGATTGTCACACATTCCTGTCTGCGCCCGCAGTCCGCGCCGCCCTCTCCCACGCAGCTTACCGGAGCCAAGTCCCCCTCGGTGAGACGGAGTATCATGCCCACCGTATACTCTGAGGGCTCCCTGAGTAACATATATCCCCCCTGCGCGCCCCGGATGCTTCTCACAAACCCGGCCTTATTCAGCATGGAAATAATTTGTTCCAAATATTTTTCGGAAATTTGCTGCCTTCTTGCAATATCCTTTAAGCTTATGGGCTCCCCCGTATTGTAGACCGCCAAGTCCAGCATCAGCCTTAAGGCGTATCTTCCTCTTGTAGATATCTTCATAGAATTCCCCGCTTCCGCAGGACTTTTTTAAAGAAAGCCCCGCTGTCCTGCCATTGTATTCCCACTATTTTAATATGAATTGTATCTTTACCGCCTATAAAAGTCAAGACGCTAATTTACCGCATGGTCTCCATATTTGCCTACCGCCCGGCCCCGGAAAAAATTCGGTAGTAGAGGCTGGCCCACCTGTTTTTCTTCCGCAAAAGCTCCTCAAGCTCCCTCTGCCGCCCCTTTACCTTTTCTACAAGCTCTTTTGTAATCTCCTTATCCCCATATAAAAAGCCCTCGTAACTTTCCACAAAATCCATAACCTCCCTGTTTTCCAGCGCATTGCCCGCCCTGTCCGCGAACTCTGCCAGCGTCTCCCCGCTTTCTCGCCTGATTCCCATTAAAGCAAGCAGCCGCATATTCCTTTCTATCCGGGCCTTAAACTTTTCGGCTACATTCATTTTTTTATAACGATATCTGACAATCCATGCGTCCAATATCAGGATAAGGATACCCGCAATTATAATAACAACGGCAATCATCGCTCCAATCCGCAAAAAATACCATGCGTTATTTATTGTTGCCGCCTCCCCACGCAGCTCTTCCGGCGCTTCCTCCAGCAATTTACCGTCGCTGTCTTCCCCTTTTGTCTGCCATTGCAGCTGAGCTCCGTCATCGGAAATATCTCCGTTTCCGTCCTTCAAATCCCATGGCGTATAACGCATCCCCGAAAATCCGGGAGTTGGCTCAAAGGGAATCCATCCGATTCCCTCAAGATAAACCTCCGGCCACGCATGGGCCATATAAGAATAAACTACCGCTTCCTTCCGGCCCTTCATGGGAACGCAAAAGCCCTGTACATACCGGGCAGGCAGCCCCTCGGCCCGTGCCAAAAGGACAAAGGCCGTGGCAAAATAGTTGCAATAGCCCTGCGGATTTTCCAGCAGGAAATAGTCAAGAAACTGACTTCCGTCCGTAATCCGCTGGGGCAGCTCACCCGGCGTCCGGGTATAGGTCAGCGAAGCCAAAGCCGCCTCAATGGCCCGCAGCTTCTCCACCTCCGTCCCTGCGTTCCGCGTAATCTCCTCCACAAAAGCTTCCGCCTCCGGGGAAAGAAGCGCTTCTCCCAAATAATGCTCATAAACCTCCTGCCTGTGGCGTTCCATATCCTCTTCTGTCACGTTCTCCCCGGTCATTCCCCTTAAATCCTTTAGAAGCTCCCCAAGAATACGCCCGTCCATTGCCTGCCCCGCCTGCAAAAACTTGTCGAAGGCTCTCTGCCCCGCGTTCATTTGATAAAAAACAGCTTCGTACTCCGTCCCGTAGCCTTTCGGTTCCTCAAAGAAAAGGCTCCCTCCGCTTTCTCGAAAAGCCATACTCCCGCCGTCCTGCTCCAAAGACCATGTTTTTAAGGGGGCAAACAGAAAGCCCGAATGAAAATACCGATAGTTGATTTTCAGCCTTGCTCGAAACAAATAGTCCCCCTCATACTCCCTCGTATACCTGCGCAGGGCATACAGCGTTTCCACCGTGTCTAAATACCTTTCCTTGGAAGTATCCTCATTTTCCTGTAGCCATTGCCTGCCGTCAAAGGTATCGTACACCTTTCCCGTCAAATAAACGTTAGAGTTCAAGGCAAAGCCGCTCTCAATCGTCATAATCTCCCGGTCGTCCCTTCCAAGCTCGCCCTCCAGCGCCCCGCTTTCCGTAAAGCCGCTGAGAGATAAATCATAGTCCTCCTGCCCGTTTTTCCCAATTTGCTGTAAAATTTCCAGAAAGGATTCCTTGATCTGCCGATAGATATTTCTCACGAAATGCCAGTCGTATGGCTTTTCCGGGACAGGCGTCAGCATCATCAACAGGAAATACAGTATGAAAAAGGGCAGTATCCACAGCATATAAGCGTAAGTGTCGTCCCCTTTCTCCTTCTTCCATCGCCTCTGGGTCCATTCTGCAAAAATTAAAGCTAGATAGAATAAAATAAAAGCGGCCTCCCCATGAAGCATCTTCCGCTCCGCAAAAAGACTGTACAGCAGAACCGCCAAGACAATAACAAAAACCGCCATTTTCAACCGGAAATCCTTTTCTATCACTAGCTGCAGCAGGTAACAAACAAGCGCGAGAAAAAGAACCTGAAACAGCTCATAGCCTACAATCCATTCCTCCTGCCATGGATAAACGCCCAAAATCCATGAAACATAGGATTTAAAAAAGGAAAAATAATCGCGTATTCCTATAAGGGTTCCCGCGCCAAAAAGCAAAGCCGCGCCTGCCGTCAGACACAAAATCCGTCCCCGCAGCTTTGCGCACTGAAACCAAAACAAAAACGCCAGCGCGCCAAAAACTGCCAGCGCGTGCGCCGCCCCCGGCGAGGAAATTCCCATTGTTTCCCCTATTCCAAACAAGCTGATTCCTGCAAGCAGTCCCGCGTTTATTATCCGCCAGAGTACGCTTTTGTCCAAATGATAAGTTTTCATCACAATTTTCCCTCCAGCTCAGCCTCTGTGGGGATTGCAATTATCTTTCTTCGCTGGTTTCCCTGCTTCAAATAATCCTCCACGTTTCCGTCCGTAACCACATAAAAAACAGTCAAAACGCCCGCCTGCTCAAAACGCTCCGAAATTTTTATTATATCCTCATTTAATTTATGCAAAACACAAAAAAGCACCTTGCTCTGCAGAAAACTCCCGCTCTCCGCGGCTTCCAAAAGTATTTTCTCGGTGCTCTCCTCCTGACTGAAAACCACGTCGGAGACCTGCCTATAGAAATCATCAAAATCCCCAATAGACGCCACATGGATTTTTGTCATGCTCCCTTGCTTCCAATATCCCGAAAAGCCAATGTTTTTTTCCGCCAAAAAATAACCGATTGCCAGCGCAATCTCCAAAATTTTATTTTCTATCGGAAGGTAATACCGCATTTCCCGTCCGGGCCTTTCCGTATCCCACAAAATAGAAATTCCTTGTTTCTCCTCCCCCGTCCTATTCCTCACCTTTAGCTTCTGCTCACGCGCCGTGGCTTTCCAGTGAATTTGCTTTAAGGCATCGCCCGCCGCGTAATCCCTAACCGCCGCATCGGGCTCCGTCCGCTCCCGCAAGCCCTCCCTCAGCAAAAGAGCGGTGAAATTATCGATACTGTTTAGCTTTGTCACCTTGACAATCTTTGGAAGCACAAGCGCCCGGATAGTGCTGGGCAGCCGATAGCAGATACGAAATAGCTGAAAAAAATCCGTCATCACAATTTCTTTTACGCCCACCTCGTACTCTCCCCGATACCTGCAGGTCAGCTTTGTCTCAAAGGTATACCTGCTTCCCGGTAAAAGCTCATACTCTGTATCTCCCGGCAGCTTTTCCACATAAGAAAATGAAGAAAACAATCCTACCCCGATACTTGCAAAGGCAAAATGCCCGTCATTCTGCAGCACAAAAAAATATGGCATAGCCTCCCCGCACACCATATTTCTGCTCTCTATTTTCTGGAAAATCCCAAGCCGAAAGTAAACCGCCGCAAGATAAGTCAAGGAAATCACCGGCAGAAGCGTAATTCCAAAAAAGATTCCATAACTAACAGCTCCCCCGTAGCAACTGATTGCCGCCAGCGACAGCACCCACAGACACAGCCAAATCCATCTGCGCAGCTTTGTTTTATGCCATTTTTTTCTTTCCGTTTTTTTCTTTCCATTTTTTCTTCCCGGTTTTTTTCTCTCCCGTTTCTTCAATCCGGAAAAACCCCTTTCTTTTTCCTTCATTCCATTCCTTTCCCCGCGAAAATTTTGCTTTCTTCCTTCCAGCTCTTCCTCGCAAAACCTTTACTTTCTTCCTTCCAGCCCCTCCGCGCTGTCAAGCGGGTACCTTGGTCTTGATAATCAGGCTTTTCAAAATCTTTTCCACATTTTCCTTTTGAATTTTCGCCTCGGAGGAAAGCGCCAGCCGGTGGGCGAACACCTGCATGGCTACCGCCTTCACATCGTCCGGCTTTACATAATCCCGTCCTTCAAGAAAAGCCTTTGCCTGAGAAGCGCGCACCAAGGCTAACATTGCTCTTGGACTTGCCCCAAGTACAAAGCGTTCCTCCGCCCTTGTGGCCTCCGTCATATCCTCCGCATAGCCAAGCACCGATTCCTTAACCGTAACCCCTGTTACTTTCTCCCTCAGCGCAAGAATATCCTCCGCCTGACAGACGGCCTCCACCTTCTCCACGGTTTGTCCCTGTAGAAATTTATGCGCCATCTTTATTTCCTGATCCCTATCGGGATAACCGATGGAAAGACGCATCATAAATCTATCCATCTGCGCTTCCGGCAGGGGATAAGTACCCAAAAATTCCACTGGATTTTGAGTTGCAATCACCAAAAAAGGCTGCGGCAGTTGATGAACCGCCCCGTCCACTGTAACCTGCCCTTCCGCCATTGCCTCCAAAAGACTGGCCTGCGTCTTGGGCGCGGTCCGGTTTATCTCGTCGGCTAGGAGCACCTGATTCATCACCGCTCCCGGCTGATAGGCAAACTCCCCTGTTTTCATATTGTAAACGGACAGCCCTGTCACGTCCCCCGGTAATGTGTCCGGCGTAAATTGAATCCGCCCAAAGCTGCAGGACATACTTTTTGACAGCGCAAGAGCAAGGGTGGTTTTTCCCACTCCCGGTACGTCTTCCAAAAGCACATGTCCGCCCGCTAAAAAACAAATCAAAAGATTCTCCACTACCTCTTCTTTTCCCACAAAAACCTGATTGATATTTTCCTGCAATTTCTTTGCTATATCATAACCGCTCATAATTTTCCTCATTTCCGCGCCGCTTTTATAATTCAACTCCATAAATCTAATTCGCGCAAATACACAAACACAAATGCACAAGCAGAAATCCACAAGCAGAAATCCACAAGCAGAAATCCACAAGCAGAAAT
>JAMPGS010000023.1:0-24431 GCA_023663815.1 Clostridium sp. | reverse complement strand
CACAAGCAGAAATCCACAAGCAGAAATCCACAAGCAGAAATCCACAAGCAGAAATGCTTGGAGAATTTGTGAATACAGCGCAGGCGCAAACTCATTATTCTCTTCTTATTATAGAAAAATTCTATAAGATTCACAAGCAAAATGTGCTATACTTAATATGACAAACAAATACAGCAAGCAAACAAAAAATGCCTGAAAAATTTACAGGCCTTGCAATCTGGCACAGCAAGCAAGAATTCTTCAAAAACATGCGTTATAGTTTGCCTGCGCAGCTATGCTTAAACTACTAAGGGAAAGGTGAAACCAACTATGGAAATCAGACTTGCAAAAGAACAGGATATGGACGGAATCAACGATTTGCTATTACAGGTATGCCTTGTGCACCATAAGGGCCGCCCGGATTTGTTTAAATACGGCGCGAAAAAGTATACCGACGACCAGCTTCGAGATATTATCCACGACGAGAAACGTCCCATTTTTACCGCGGTTGACGAAAGCGGAAAGGTTCTTGGCTATGCCTTCTGCATCTTTCAGCAGCATTTGAACGACAATATTTTAACCGATATCAAAACTTTGTATATTGACGATTTGTGCGTGGACGAAACCTTGCGGGGCAAGCATATCGGCAGGCAGCTCTATGAGACCGTGCTGGATTTTGCCAAAAAACAAGGGTGCTACAACGTCACCCTCAACGTATGGAGCTCAAACGAACCCGCCATGAAATTTTATCAGGCCTGCGGCCTGCAGCCCCAAAAAGTAGGGATGGAGAAAATCCTATAAAAAATTTTATAGACATTCGCCTATAAAGGTTTTCTTGCAGAGATTCTCTTTTATAGGAACTCTTTATCATAAAGACTCTTTCCTATGGAACTTCTCTCCTATGAAAATCCTTCTGCAGAAGCCTTTGACTTTCTTACCCTGCTATCATATGATAAACCACCGGAACAATCAGAGCGGGAAGCATGTTTCCCACTCTGAATTTTTTCCCGAAAGCAATATTGACGCCCACGCAGAAAATCAACGCCGACCCGATAAAAGACAAATCACTGATAACCGCGCCGCTTACAAAGGAACCCATAAAAGCCGCCGCCAGCGTGATTGCTCCCTGATAGACAAATATGGGAACCGCCGAAAAGACCACGCCAATCCCATAGGTAGCCGCAAAAACCACTACAATAATTAAATCAAGAATTGCTTTCGTAACAAGCAGGGAATAATCCCCGCTGACGCCGTCCTGAATGGCCCCCACAATCGCCATAGCTCCCACGCAGATAATCAAGGACACGTTCACAAAGCCTTCCACAAACAAATTGTCGTTTTCCGCCTTTACCGCCTTCTTGATTTTTTCCCCAATACTGTCCATCTTCTTTTCAATATCCAGCCATTCCCCCGCAAGAGCCCCCAACACCAGCGAAAAAATCAGCAGCATCGTCCCCGCCGTTTCCAGCTTTCCTTCCTGAATCACCAACATTTTTGAGAGCGTACCGGATGCGCCGATAAAAATGGTTGCCACGCCGCAGGCTTGCATTAAAATGTCCTGAAACTTCTGCCTGATTCCATTCTTTAATCCAAGGCCAATGAGCCCGCCTAAAACCACCGCCGCCGTATTGATGACGGTTCCAAGTCCAATCATAACCGCTCCATCTCTTCCTGAATCTGTTTTTCGCAGGAACGCATGGCAAGAATTGTCTTTTCAAACAGCTCGTTTAATTCCCAGCCCAGTTTTTCCGCGCCTTGGGTAATCACATCACGGGAACACCCCGCCGCAAATCTCTTATCCTTAAATTTCTTCTTTACGCTGGAAGCTTCCATATCCATTACGCTTTTTGAAGGCCGCATCAGAGCCGCCGCGCCAATCAAGCCGGTGAGCTCGTCCACCGCAAAAAGCACCTTCTCCATCTCATGCTCCGGCTTCACATCGCAGCACAGCCCATACCCGTGGGAGCAGACCGAGTGAATGATATCCTCCGACGCCCCTCCCTCTCGCAAAAGCTCAGGCGCCTTGATACAGTGCTGTTCCGGGTACATCTCAAAGTCAATATCGTGCAAAAGCCCTACAATCGCCCAATAATCCGCCTCATCGCCATAGCCAAGTTCACCGGCATACCACCTCATGGCCCCTTCTACCGTCAAGGCATGTTGAATATGAAAGGGCTCCTTATTGTATTTTTTTAATAAAGTCAATGCTTCTTCTCTTGTTAAATTGTTTTCCATTTTATTTCCCTCCTGCGAAATTTACCGTGCCGTCAATTCCAATCTTTTCTGCACTTTTATCCGTTTCTCATTATAACCGCTTTGAGCTTACTTCGCAAGGCGGTTTAATTAATCACCCTTCCTGCATTAATTCCTCTTTTGTTCTCCTTGCAGCATACTGCGCGCTGCCAGCGGCGTCGTATGTATATTCTAATTGAGCATACCCGTCTTTATCTACAGGCCTCTCCTTCTCATCATAATATGCCATTGTCGCAAGCCGTCCCCGCTCGTCATAGGTGCGTTTGAGAAGAGCATAACCCGCGCTGGGATTTACAATAAGCTGTTCCTGACCGTCATAATATCTTGTCTCTATCCAGCGTCCTTTAGCGTCATAAACGAAATTTACCTTTGCATAGCCCAAGTCTTCGCGGATTTTTAAATCTCCTCCCAAATCATAGTAACCTTCCTCTATCCTGTTGCCATAGTCGTCATATTTTTTCTGGATAGATGCAATCCCAAAACCCTCGCGTTCTATAAGCTCTCCCTCCAAGCCAAAGTAAAGAACGTCAGTTTGATTACCTTTTTCATCATACTCATATTTTATCCCGGCACAATGATATTTTCCGCTGATAACACTTTCTCCATATTCATCATAAAAGAAATCGCCGATATTTTGCCCGTATTCATCATATTGCTTTCTCAAAATGGCATGCCCCTCGCCGTTTCCTGAAAACAGTTCGCCATCAAGATTGTAATAACGGCTGTCAACACATTTTCCATTTTCATAAATATTCTCATAAGCGGCATATCCTGTGCCCAGCCGTACAACGGGCTCACCGTTAATGCCTAAATATTCTCTCCTTACCACTTTTCCATAAGCGTCATACTCTGAACATACCTGCGCGTAGCCTCTGTCGCTGCGAAGCATCATCTCGCCGTCTTGCCCTAAAAATTTTGTTACTATTATATTTCCTCTTTCATCATATGAAAATTTTCGGCCTGCGCATTGATACTCTGTAGATATGATTGGTTTTCCGTCTGTTCCGTAGTAATATTCCATGCTTTTTTGTCCATATTCGTCATAATAATTTTCCCTGACTGCATAGCCCTTATCACTTCGTAGTGCCAACATTCCCGCAGCATCAAAATATTCATTTTTTATGCATTTCCCATCTTCGTAAGTATCCTTCCAATAAGCATATCCCAAATCTTTCCTTACAGTAAGCTCCCCATTGGTATCAAAATATTTTTCCTGCACCGTATTCCCATAGTCGTCATACTCAGAATCTATCTGAGCATATCCCTTATCGCTATGGTTTATCAATTCTTCATCCTGCCCCAAAAATTCCGTATGTATTTTGTTTCCCCTCTCGTCATACCAAAACCTGCGAATGGCGCAGCGATGTTCCGTGCTGACAATAAGCTCCTCATCCTCTCCATAATAATACTCAGCGCTTCTTTGCCCATATTCATCATACTCATTTCTGATAATCGCATAGCCTCCATCGCTTCGCAATGTCAAATTCCTCTGAGTATCATAATACCTGCCTTCCATCCATTTCCCATTTTCATAGATATCTTCATAATAAGCGTACCCTCTGTCTTTCCTTATTGTAAGTTCTCCTTCTATATTAAGGTACTCTGTCTTAACCTCATTTCCATAAATATCATATTCCGACCGCGTCTGGGCATAACCCAAGTCACGGCGAATTATCGGCTTGCCGTCTGTTCCTAAAAATTTTGTATTTATTTTATTTCCTTTTTCATCATACATAAATTCACGGCTCGCACAATAAAATTTGTCGCTGATAATTAACTCGCCATCCACTCCATAATAATATTCCCTGCTTCTCTGCCCATACTGGTCATGCTGATTTACAATAACGGCATATCCCCCGTCGCTCGTCAGTGTCGGCTTTCCCTGCCCATCATAATACCGCCCTTCTACCCACTTCCCATTTTCATAAAAATCTTCATAATAAGCATAACCAAGGTCTTTTCTTACCGTAAGCCTCCCCCTCTCATCTCGATATTCTTCCCCTATCTTCTTTCCGCAGTCGTCATATTTATAATGTATCTGCGCGCACCCCAAGTCACGGCGTACCATCAGTTCGCCGTCTAATCCAATATACTGTGTGTCAGTCTTGTTTCCCGATTCATCATATATATAACGGAACCCCGCGCAGTGATACTTTGTACTGATAATCGGCTGTCCATCCGTTCCATAATAACATTCCGTAAGGCGCTGCCCATATTTGTCATATTTATTTTTTATAACGGCGTACCCCCTGTCATTTCTTAATATCAGTTCCCCCTGTTCATTATAATACCGGCTTTCTATCCACTTTTTGTCTTTATAAATACTCTCGTAATAAGCGCAGCCTATCTCCTTCTGCACCGTCAGCTTCCCGTCGGCATCAAGATACTCTACCCTAGCTTCATTTCCATAATCATCATATTCCGTCTGTATCTGGGCGTACCCTAAATCCCGGCGAATCATTGGTTCTTCATCTGTTCCAAGAAATTTTGTACTGATTTTATTTCCCTTTTCATCATACGCAAACTCACGTCCCGCACAGTGATATTCCGTACTGATTATAAGCTCATTATCTGTCCCATAATAAAGCTCCCGGCTCTTCTGTCCATATTCGTCATATTCATTTTTTATAATGGCGTAACCCTTATCTCCCCTTAAAATTAAGCTGCCCTGAGCATCAAAATATTTTTGTTCTATCCATTTTCCATCTTTATATATATTCTCAAAATAAGCGCAGCCCTGCTCCTTACATATCGTAAGCTTCCCATCGGTGTCCAGATACTCCGCCTTAATTTCATTCCCATAAATGTCATACTCAGAATGTACTTGAGCATAACCCAAATCCCTGCGAATCATCAGCCTCCCGTCCAAGCCTATATATCTCGTATCGGTTTTATTTCCCTTTTCATTGTATTCATACTCCAAACCGGCGCAGTTGCATTTTGTGCTGATAACGGGATTTTCATCCATATCATAATAATATTGGGCGCAAAGCTCCCCTTTTTCATTATATTTAAACTCCTGCGCAGCGCATCCGATATCATTCCGCATGGTTAAGTTATCTTCCCTGTCAAAATACTGCTCTTTCCATTTCCGACCCTTATCATAAGTATATCTTATAATGGCAATTCCCATATCTTTATCCAATGCATTAACGAAAGATTGTCCGTCATATTCCTCAAAACGCTTTTCTACTATCCTCCCATTTTCAAACTTCTGCCTTACCGACGAATAGCCCTTATCAACACGATTTACCGGATGCCCGGCTATATCCCTATACCACTCCTGAACCAGATTGCCCTCCTCAGAATAATCATACCGGATTTCCGCTACTCTGTAATCGGTACGGCAGACGGGAACTTCCGGCGCGCTAAAGTAAGCCTCCTTTATCAAAAGGCCTCTCTCGTCATAAAGCTGCTCCAATATGGCATATCCTTTATCCAAAATATAAATTGGTTCGCTCTCCTGATTATAATAATAGGTAATTACGCAGGTTCCCTCGTCCAAACTGCGGTATTCATAACCAACGTAAGCATAACCAAGCAGGCTGTTGTAAGTCAGCTTGCCGTCAATATCCAAGTATTCTGTCCGCTTTATTTTGTCCGCATATTCCTCATCATAAGTATTTCTTATTCCCGCATATCCGCCTTTTACGTTACATGGCTTCCCCTGCGCATTAAAATAAGATTCGCCGATTATCCTCTTCTGTGAATCATATTGATAACGTCTTACCGCGTATCCGTCCTCAACCGCAACCAATTCCCCCTCTTTACTGCAATAGCTTATTTCTGAAACGCTTCCGTCCTTCTTGAGCGCGTAGCAAACAGAAGCATAATTCCGGGTAACGTCTGTATTTTCATTTCCCCGCTGGAAAGCCTCTGAATTCTTATCTTCCTTATCCTGCTTCTGTTCCTCCTTATCCTGCTTCCTATCTTCTTTGCCCTGTTTCTTATTTTCCTTGTCCTGCTCTTGTTCCTCTTCCTGCCCGCCGGGCTCAAAGTTCTCCTTGCTCCAATCAGACGTTTTCCCAAGCTCAACAGCCTCTTTTAAAGATTCCTCCGCTGTATCCGATTGGTCAAATAAAATGCTTATTTCACGGCCGTCGCCCTGTCCGCTCACCTTAAATTCTACCCATTGGCTGTGGAATTCCTTGTCCCGGACAGGCTCCTCTGTCTGCCCTAAAAACGTCTCCTTTGTCAACATATTTCCATTATATTCGTATTCATAAATGCACACTCCATTGTTATCAAACCACCAGTTCTCATTGCGGTCCTGCTGTCTGCGGGCAAGCAGGTTACCGTGGGAATCATAATCAAACTTTTCCCTAAAAACGCCGTTAAACCCTTCCGTTCTTACCGTTTTATCCTCATCGCTAAAATAGCTGATACAGCGCGGATAGCCCCCGTCGTTATATAAAAATTCAATTACCATTACTCCCGTTTTATTGCATACAGGCTTTTCGTCGCTGTTTAGATAACATAATTCCTTTAACTGTCCATTTGAATAATACTCATAGCGTTCCCCGTTTACTCCGTACAGATTGCTCGACTGAGAACTTAATTTGCAAATATAGGGTAATCCTTCCGAATTGTAAATCACTTCTATCTGCTTTGAAAGGATACCGTTTTCGGCTGTTTGACCTTCCGGCACTTTAAGCAAAGTGGAATTTAATAGCTGCGGCGCATCTTCCGGCGAATAGGCTGCAATTTCCATCTTATCCTGAGCGTTCCTCTCCAGCTTAAGTAGTTCTTTTCCATTGCTTCCATAATAAGTCACTTTCTTTGTCTCACGAAAGTTATTATCGGAAGCCGCATTGTATATCTCTCCGGTATAAGAAGCATATTTCTCTTCATTTTTTCTGTATTCGTAAACCACATGGTCCGAAGGCTGGAACAAATTCATACCATAAGCCGTGGAATATTGCTGCATAACCTCCAACTGCTGGTAAGGCTCTTCATAGCTCAAAATCAAACGTTTCTTTCCCGGATAATCTTTTATCTTCCAATATCCGGCGCAGTTGTTCCGCTCCTCCTTTGTCAGCGGAGCGCCGATTCCTACAGGAATTCCAAATTTTTCAACCACTGCGGAATAATATTTTGTCTCACTTCGATTAAAAATACCCAAACCAATAAAAAATAAAATAAGAATTATCAAAAACGCTGCCCTTGATATAAAAATTCTTTTCTGCCAAAGGTATCTTGGAAAATATTTCAGTTTATCCCTGTATTTATAGATTCTGCCCGCCATAAAGCCGCTGATATTGGCAACTAAAATAACTACAAAAATCACACCGGCTATAATGGAAAAAATATATTCTATCATCTTCCCTCGGTTTTCTATAATTCTAGGTCCGGCCAAGCAGACTGCCGCCAACGCGCCTATCTGGGCAAGCAGACTGGCAAAATTCCCCCAATCATATTTTGCATTTTCCTTTTTTCTAGCATACTCTACAAATTTCCTATATAGTTTTATCAGAACATTGTCCATCATCTTCTGCAGCTTACTCATACCGATTCCTCCTTTGTGCCTATAATTTTAATCTATCGAACAATAGTATTATTTTGTCTATTTTTGTAATATACCCCTTTTTACCATACGATTTTTTCCATTTTTTAACAATATACTTATAGTTCCTGTTTGGTATACCTTGCTTTATTTTTCGTATTTTAATTTCCCCAAAATCAAAAATTATAAGAGATGGCATATAACTGCAAATGCCTGCTTGGCTCACTATTCAATCAAGTAGGTAAGATTTTTCCCCCTTGCCGCGCGGTCCATGCGCGCTTTACAGCTCTCCTCTACACGGGCCTTGCGCATAAAAAACGCCTCTTATGCTGTGTTTTGCAACGCATAAGAGACGTTTATACTATATCTTTTTCAATTTTTACATAAATCTTTTTATTAAACTCCTTTTTTCTTTATAATCTCTATTACTTCCCCATGTGCCTTTACCGTTCCGCCCACGATAGAGCAAGGCCTATCCAGCGTAATGGGACTTCCGTCCGCCTGCGTAATCTTCCCGCCCGCCTCTTCAATGATGATAGAAGCGGCGGCATAATCGTAGGGCTGAAGCTTCAACTCAAAATAACATACGTTACTACCGGAGGCAATGCGGCATAAATCCAACGCCGCAGAGCCGCCGCTCCGCACAGCAATGCTCTCCATAAAAAGCTCCCGCACAATTTGAAATATCTCCTCCACCCGGTCGTCGTTATATCTGGCGCAGCCAAAGGCGGCAATTCCCTCCGCCAAGGGCGTATGAGGCAGAATCAACTTTTTCCCATTTAAAAACGCACCTTTTCCTCGAACGGCCGCGTACATTTCATCCACATAGGGATTGTATACAAAGCCTGCCAGCATCCGCCTCTCAAAAGACAGTCCCAGCGATACGCAGCTATGATGATAATCAAACATAAAATTAGTCGTGCCGTCGATGGGGTCAATATAAAAACAGTACCCGCCAATGTAGCGGGGGCCGCTTCCGGCAAGACTGCCCTCCGTCTCCTCCTCGCCAAAAAAAGACGCTTCCGGCAGTATCCCGCGCAAGCCGGCAATCAGTTCCCGCTGAATAAGGATATCGTAATCCGTCACAAAATTCGCCGGTCCCTGCTTGTCATGAACCGCGCCGCCGGTCAGCTTTGCCTCCAATATTATCTTTCCTGCTTTTCTCACCAGAGCTTCTATTGAAGCATAATCTATTGTATGAGAGGTTTGCATTTTCTTTTTGCTCCTTTTATCGTTTTATGGCTACAAAATTATTGTTTTTGCTCTTTCGTTTTACCTTTTCCGCTTACTTATCCATTTTTCGTTTATCTATTTTTCATTTATCTACTTTGCATTTATCTACTTTACATTTAACTTTACAATTCTTTTTGCAAAAGCATATGCCATACCAAATAATATGACTACAGCCCTCCTCCGCAAGCTCCTCCGTTTCCGCTCCTACCTCTCCCTCGCCCGCTTCCTTCCGCTTTTATCCTGATACAGCTCCACGTTTCCAATCCCCTGCACAAACTTGGAAAACTGGCTGTATCCAAAATCCTTTACATTAAAATTGTCAAACTTATTGTATACAAGGTTGCCAAGCTCGCTGATGCCGACGCCTCTTTTTCCCGCCTTGTGAATGAGCTCCCGCACAAAATCTATAATCTCCTCGCGGGACTGCTCGTCGTCCTTTAAATAAATGGTGATAACGTTCTGCCTTTTTTCCAAAAGGAAAAGACCGGCGTCCTCCACAAACTTGGACAAAAGGCTGTAGCCATAATTCCGCACGTCGAAATCCGGGTACATATTTACCAGCCGATTCCCCACGGAAGCAAGCTCCACGCTTTTCCCCTTGTTTTCATTCTCATTGATAATATTGGTGATGGCGCTGTATATCACCTCGCGGCTGATGGTATTATCCTGATTGTCCTTATTGTCAGTATCCTCGTCCTGATTCCCCAAATTTTCCAGATTTATAAATCTAGTGCACGCCACCCTGAAGGAACGGGGCGTTTTTTCCTCCCCCATTCCAATCACTTCCATGCCGGATTCCCGGAGCCTGCTCGCCAGACGGGTAAAATCGCTATCGCTGGACACAATGCAAAATCCCTCCACATTCCCGGTGTACAAAATGTCCATGGCGTCGATAATTAACGTGGAATCAGTTGCATTTTTCCCCACCGTATTGCTGAACTGCTGCACCGGAATAACGGAATTTTCCAAAAGCTCTCCCTTCCATTTCGTTGCCTGAGTGCTGGTCCAGTCGCCGTAAATTCTCTTGTAAGTGGTAATCCCGTAGGTGGAAAGCTCCTCCAAGATATCTCCTATGTATTTTGCCGAAATATTATCCGCATCGATAAGCAGGGCAAAACGCTTATTATCCATATATTCTCCTCATTCCTGCACCGCGCCTTTGCGCGAGGCCAACTTTTTCCTACCCTATGATAAATCCCCCCACGCAATCTGCTTGCATGGGGGGCAAATTACAAAACTGTTTCAAATTGCTACTGTTTCTTATTACACCGGATACGCCGCATTCTTGGTGTCCGCCTGCGTCATATCCACTTTTTCCTGCTGTGCCTGACGATATTTGAAAAAGTCAACTGCAACCTGAGGGAACAATGCGTAGGACAGTACGTCCTCATCCTGCTGCTTCCATTCCTTCATCTCCGCCTCTAACTTATCCATCTCGTTCTCAATCAAATCAGCGGGACGGCATGTAATTCTCTTCTCACCGGGAATAACCTTATCGATAACTTCCTGGCTCATAGGCTTAACAGTCTGGCCGTACTCGCCGCGGAGAACCGCCTTCGTCTCCTTGGTCGCCATCTTGTATCTCTCGCCCATGAGTACGTTGAATACCGCCTGCGTGCCTACAATCTGTGAGGAAGGAGTAACAAGAGGAGGCTCGCCTAAATCTTTTCTAACCTCCGGGATTTCCTTCAGCACGTCGTAATATTTATCCTCCGCATTCTGCTCCTTCAACTGGCTTACCATGTTGGAGAGCATACCGCCGGGCACCTGATAAAGCAGCGTCTTAATATCAACGCCCATAACCTTGGGATTAAGCAGCCCGCTGGCAAGACACTCGTCTCTGTAGGGCCTGAAATAATCGGCAATCTCGGAAAGCAGGTTCTGATCGTATCCTGTGTCATAAGGAGTTCCCTTGAAGGTCTCAACCATAACCTCCGTTGCCGGCTGTGAGGTGCCCATTGCAAAAGGTGAAATTGCGCAGTCGATAACGTCAACGCCCGCCTCAACGGCTTTTAAGTAAGTCATGCCCGCAACGCCTGAGGTATAGTGGGTATGAAGCTGAATCGGAAGCTTTGTCACGGACTTCATTGCGGCAATCATTTCAGACGCCTTGTAGGGAACGAGAAGCCCCGCCATATCCTTAATACAAATGGAGTCGGCGCCCATCTCCTCGATTTTCTTTGCCATGTCCGTCCAATATTCCATAGTGTAGGCGTCGCCTAAAGTGTAGGAAAGCGCAACCTGCGCGTGGCCTCTGCCTTCTCTTGTCTTTATCTTATTGGTGGCGTTTACTGCCGCCTGAAGATTTCTCAAATCGTTTAAGCAGTCGAAAATACGGATAATATCAATGCCGTTTGCAATGGATTTCTCAACGAAGCTGTCAACAACATCGTCCGCGTAAGGCCTGTATCCTAAAATATTCTGGCCTCTGAAAAGCATCTGCAGCTTTGTATTTTTAAATCCATCCCTCAATTTTCTCAGCCTATCCCAAGGATCCTCCTTTAAGAAACGAAGGGAAGCGTCGAAGGTAGCTCCGCCCCAGCACTCTACCGCATGGTAACCAACTTTATCCATCTTCTCAACGATTGGAAGCATCATCTCGGTAGGCATTCTTGTGGCAATCAACGACTGATGCGCGTCACGAAGAACGGTTTCCATGATTCCAACCGGTTTTTTAACCTGTTCTGCCATTTTTAAGTCCTCCTATTTTTAGTTCTGCAGACATGCTCCAGTACATTCATACAAAACACTTTTCGGTTGTTTTGCACTTGCAAATAGTTCTATGCCCTAATCGCATATCCGCCGATTTTCTATGAATCAAAATACTCCAAATACCGCCATAAATGTACCGGCTGCCACGGCCGTACCGATAACACCCGCCACGTTAGGCCCCATTGCATGCATAAGCAGGAAGTTGGTGGGATCCGCCTCCGCGCCGACCTTCTGGGATACTCTGGCCGCCATAGGCACAGCGGACACGCCCGCCGAACCGATAAGGGGATTTATCTTGCCCTTGGTGGCGATACGCATTAACTGGCCGAAGAGCACTCCCGCCGCCGTACCGAAAGCAAAAGCAATCAAGCCAAGAGCTACAATCTTCAAGGTATCCAGATTTAAGAACGCCTCCGCGCTGGTGGTTGCGCCTACGGAAGTACCCAGCAGGATAACCACGATATACATAAGCGCATTGGAAGCCGTATCGGTCAACTGTCTCACAACGCCGGATTCTCTGAACAGATTGCCTAACATCAGCATACCTACAAGGGGAGCCGTGGTAGGAAGAATCATACAAACCACAATCGTAACGATAATCGGGAAAAGAATCTTCTCAAGCTTGGATACCGGACGAAGCTGGCCCATCTTGATTTTTCTGTGTTCTTCCGTGGTAAGTAATTTCATAATAGGCGGCTGGATAATAGGAACCAGCGACATATAGGAATATGCGGCTACAGCGATAGGGCCCAGCAAAGCGGTCTGTCCTAATTTACTTGCAAGGAAAATTGAAGTAGGGCCGTCCGCACCGCCGATGATGGAGATTGCAGCGGCCGCCTTGTCGTTAAAGCCCATTGCAATAGCTCCAAAGTACGCTGCAAAAATACCGAACTGCGCCGCAGCGCCCAGCAAAAAGCTCTTAGGATTGGCAATCAGCGGGCCGAAGTCCGTCATAGCGCCCACACCCATAAAGATAAGGGAGGGGAGAATTGCCCATTCGTCTAAGAGATAAAAATAATACAGCAGGCCGCCGCTTCCGCTTGCGGAATCTTCAATACTCATCATGATGTCAGGATAAATATTAACCAGCAGCATACCAAATGCGATAGGCGTTAAAAGCAATGGTTCATAGCCTTTAGCAATCGCAAGATAAAGAAACACACAAGCCACAAGAATCATCAGATAATTGCCCCAAGTCAGATTAAAGAACGCCGTCTGATGAATCAGATTGGACAGTGTAGTTACGATATAATCCATTTCTTTTACCTCCTGTTGATTTTCTCAGAAACGCCTGCCCAAACATGGACCGGCTTATCACGCCGCGCCAAGCGCGCGGCTTCCGTAATTAGTTCAGCGTTGCCAGTAATGCGCCTGCTTCCACAGCGTCGCCAACAGCTACGTCGATACTTGCCACGGTGCCATCCTGAGGTGCAACAACAGGGATTTCCATTTTCATTGCCTCGACAATCACAACCGCGTCGCCAGCCTTAAGAGCCTGCCCTACGCTTGCTTCAATCTTAAATACCTTTCCGGCCGCGCCGGCTTCCACTCTGATGCTGCCTGCTCCGGCCGCTGCCGCCTTAGGGGCCGCGGGAGCTGCCTTGGGGGCTGCCTTTGGAGCCGCTTTGGGGGCTGCGGGAGCCGCTGCTCCTGTGGATGCACCCTCTTCCACTACCACGTCGTATACGTTGCCATTTACAGTAATTGTATAATTTTTCATTACGAAAGTCCTCCTAAATTAAATGTTTTCCTTCTATACATTTGGTTAAACGCGCGCTCTCTGCCATTTGCCGGAGCGTTTAATGCTTCTTACTACAAATCCGTCTGCGGAAGCAGTTCCCTCATAGGCCGCAATCGCCGCCGAGATAACGGCAGCCAGCTCTAAATCGTCGGAGAGCTCTTCCGATTCCATTTCCACAGGCGCGGCAGCCGCAACGGGCGCAGCCTTAGGCGCCGGAACCGCCGCGGGCTTTTTCGTAAACTTTTCTTGGATTTTGGGAATGAATCCAAACAAGCTGATGATAACGGAAATAAGAATCAGCACGCAGAAAACGGTTCCCATTCCGAGAAGCATGTTAAGAAACGCCTTTTCCATCTTTTCGCCAAAAGTATATTCTACATTGGTAGCAATGCTGGCAATCTCGCCTCTTTCATATACAATTTCTACTATCGCCTCGCGCATGGAGCCTTTTACCCTGACGTCGATAACACCATCGTCGCCGTCAAATTCGGCCTCTATGCCCATAACCTCTACATAATCACCCATATCCTCGGCTGCGGATTCCCAGCTCTGTATTGCGGCAACGTCAACCGGCGAGGTGTACTGAGCCTGCATCTGCATAACCACGCATTGGTTAATGCTTTCCACAATGCCCTGTCCAACCGTTTCCGCTTCCTCAGCAGTCAAGAGAGGAGCTTCCTTCTCCTCCGCCGCGCCGCACGCCGTTATACCAAGCATACAGGTAATCATACCTAATATCAACAACCATTTTTTCATATTAAGTAAGCATCCTTTCTAAACTGTACCGTGTTTTTTTGCAGGACGGTCTTCCTTCTTGGAAAGCAGCATTTCAAAAGCGCCGATTACATACTTTCTTGTATCTGCGGGCTCGATAATCTGGTCCACATAGCCTCTCCTCGCCGCGCCCTGCGCGCTGGTCTGAAGAGCCGCGTACTCCTTAGCGCAGGCCTCAATCGCCTCCGCGCCCTGACCGTCGCAGATAATCTTTGCAGCCAATTTCGCGTCCATGGTTCCAATCTCAGCGTCGGGCCACGCCATAGTGATATCCGCGCCGATTGCCTTGGAATTCATTGCCACATAAGCGCTTCCAAACGCCTGTCCGATGATGATATTCACCTTGGGAACAGTGGCGTTTGCAAATGCGTATGTAAGCTTTGCAGCCGCCTTTGCAATTTTCTTTTCGGAGCATTTGTCCGCCTTAAATCCCTTCACGTTGGTTAAGGAAAGCACGGGAATATTGAACGCGTCGCAGAACCCGATAAAGTCCGCCGCCTTGTCGCATCCGGCCGGGGTCAAAACCGCGTCGAACTTATCCGCTACCTTGCCGTCCTCGCCGTAAATTTCGCTTCGGTTTGCAACCGCGCCTACGGTCTCGCCGTTTAACTTAATCAAGGCCGTAACCACTTCCTTTGCATAGCCTTCCTTTACCTCAAACACTTCGCCGTTGTCGGCAAGCTGGGACAATGCAATGGAGGTGTCGCCCACGCAGCCTGCAATTTCCGCGCACTCGCGGTTTAAATCGTCCGCACATTCCTCATAGGGCGCGTCCTCCTGATTGTTGGCGGGAAGCATCCCCACAAGCTCCCTGATTTTCACAAGGATGGATGCCTCGTCGGCAACCACATCGACAATGCCCGCTTCCTCGCTCTGGAAAGCCGCAGCCGACGTGTCGCATCTGCTGATTTCATTTCCATCAAGGGTGTTGGGCGCATTGACAAAAAGCTTTGCTTTCTTCTCCTCCATGAATGTAAAGTCCGTCAATGTGGGAATCAGCGCAAGTCCGCCGCCGCAGTTTCCGAAGATTGCAGTAATCTGCGGGATAACGCCGGAGCTTAACACCTGCTTTTTGTAAATTTCACCGAAGCCGTTTAAGGCGTCGGCCGCTTCCTGAAGCCGCAGTCCGGCGGATTCAATCAGCCCGATGACAGGTGCTCCCATTTTCAACGCCATATCATAGAGGTTTGCAATTTTCTTTGCATGCATCTCGCCGACGCTGCCGTTTAAAACGGATGCGTCTTGGCTGTATACATACACAAGGCTGCCGCCTATAACTCCATAGCCGGTAATCACACCGTCAGAAGGAGTTTCTGTCTGTTTCAGATTAAAATCAGTGCTTCTGGCAGTTACTCCGGCACCAATTTCAACGAAACTGTTGTCATCGAGTAAAGATGCTATTCTTTGACTCGCCTGTGAATTAGTACTCATGTTTCAGCCCTCCATTTTATATTCAAAAAATAATAACTATCTTCACAGGGACATAATTATCCCCATAATTTCGTCTATAGAAGTATATCATAAATGTTGGAAATAGGGTAGAGAAAAGTTCTTAAAATTTACACTTTTTTCACAGTGGCGGGAAGGACGCCCGTCCAGACGCCGGTTTCTGCGTCGCCGCGCTCCCGCTCTGGAAAAAACGTAGCAGCCGCTAGGCTCGTGAGCTGCTTTGCAGCTCGGACCTCGCCAAGCGCTGACGTTTTTTCAAGGGCTCCTTTAGAAATCGGCGTCTGGACGGGCTGTGTTCCGCATAATTAAAATAATGAATTATTTCAATTTTTCTTTTATAGCTCGCAGTTGTTTACTGTTCGGGGGAAGGGGATTACGTCCCGGATGTTGCCCATGCCGGTCAGGTACATGACGCAGCGCTCGAAGCCTAGGCCGAAGCCCGCGTGGCGGACGGAGCCGTAGCGGCGCAGGTCGAGGTAAAAATCGTAATCTTCCTTGTTTAAGCAGAGCTCCTCCATTCTCTGCTCCAAGAGGGCAAGGCTGTCCTCCCTTTGGCTCCCGCCGATAATCTCGCCGATGCCCGGAACAAGGCAGTCCATGGCAGCAACCGTCTTTTTGTCCTCGTTGAGCTTCATGTAAAAGGCTTTAATTTCTTTTGGATAATCCGTCACAAACACCGGACGCTTAAATTCCTTCTCCGTAAGATATCTCTCATGCTCGGTCTGCAAGTCGCTCCCCCAGTGTACTTTATACTCAAACTCATCGTTGTGCTTTTCCAAAATTTCAATGGCCTGCGTGTAGGTCACGTGCCCAAACTCGGAATTCAGCACGTGCTTAAGACGCTCTATTAGCCCCTTGTCCACAAACTGATTGAAAAAAGCCATCTCCTCCGGCGCGTTTTCCAGCACGTAACGGATAATATATTTCAGCATCCCCTCCGCAAGCATCATGTCGTCCTTCAAATCCGCAAAGCACATTTCCGGCTCAATCATCCAAAATTCTGCCGCGTGGCGGGAGGTGTTGGAATTCTCCGCCCGGAAAGTAGGGCCGAAGGTGTACACGTTCCGAAAGGCAAAGGCATAGGTTTCCACGTCAAGCTGGCCGCTCACCGTCAAGTTGGTAGGCTTTCCAAAAAAGTCCTGACTATAGTCCACCTTTCCGTCCTCCGTCCTCGGCACGTTCTCCAAATCCAGCGTCGTCACCTTGAACATTTCCCCCGCGCCCTCGCAGTCGCTCCCTGTAATCAGCGGCGTATGCACATAGACAAAGTTCCTCTCCTGAAAAAACTGGTGAATGGCGTAAGCCGCCAGAGAACGCACCCGAAACACCGCCTGAAAGGTGTTTGTCCGCGCGCGAAGATGGGAGATGGTGCGCAGATACTCAAAGCTGTGACGCTTTTTCTGCAGGGGATAGTCGGACGGGGAGGCCCCCTCCACCACAACCTCCTGCGCCTGCATTTCCAAGGGCTGCTTTGCCCCCGGCGTCACCACAATTTTGCCGGTAACGGTCACGGCCGCACCTACGCCGATTTTTGCAATCCTATCAAAATCCGCCAAGGCGTCGGAGTAGACCACCTGCAGCGGCTCAAAAAAGCTTCCGTCGTTTATCACCAAAAAACCGAAGGTTTTGGAATCCCTGTTGCTTCTCACCCAGCCACCCACTGTAGCCTGCGCGTCCGCATACTTTTCCTTCTCACGGAATATATCCTTAATATTGGTTAGTTCCATTGCAATCCTACCTTTCTTCTGTGCAGATTTTTTCTATTCATCATTGTACCATACTTTTTTCCGCCATAAAACCCCATATTCTATCCTGAAAAATTCCCCCTTTTATTAGTATAGCATATTTCCATGTTTTCCTCTCATATAAATTGAAAGAAGATACTTACCCGGACGAAAATTCAATGAAATCAACACGAAAACTGCCCGCTTTCCTCCTTGCCCTGTCCCTTTTTTTCACTTTCCTTTTCACTTCCCCGGTTCTTTTATCCGCCCAAACCCTTCCCGTGCAGGCGGAAGCAGAGACGGATACATCCCTAAAGCTTTACGCTCAATCCGCGGTGCTTATGGACGCCGCCTCCGGCCGGATTTTGTATGAAAAGGATGGAAAAAAAGTCCTTCCCATGGCAAGCACTACAAAAATCATGACCTGCATCCTTGCGCTGGAATACGGCAATCTGGAGGATTACGCCATGGCTTCCTCCTATGCCGCGGGGATGCCCAAGGTAAAACTCAACGTCAACGCCAATGAATATTATAAACTGGGAGATTTACTTTATTCACTGATGCTGGAATCCCACAACGACGCTGCGGTGGTGATTGCGGAACACATCGGCGGAAGCGTGGAGGCTTTTGCGGACATGATGAACCAAAAAGCCCGCGACATCGGCTGCTTCGACACTTTTTTTATCACTCCAAACGGACTTGACGCCACCGCCACGTCCAGCGACGGCACGGTGCGGACCCACTCCACCACCGCCGCGGACCTTGCCAGAATCATGTCCTACTGCATTATGGATTCCCCCAAAAAAGAAGCATTTCTGGAAATTACCCGCACTCCCTCCTACTCCTTTGAGAGCTACAGGGAAAAGGACGGGACTTTCGCCCCTAGCGGACGTTCCTTCCACTGCAACAACCACAACGCCTTTCTCTCCATGATGGAAGGGGCCCTTTCCGGGAAAACCGGCTTTACCGGAAACGCCGGCTACTGCTATGTAGGCTCCCTGCGCCGGGACAACCGGACCTTTGTGGTGGCTCTTTTAGCCTGCGGCTGGCCCAACAATAAGACTTACAAGTGGAGCGATACCAGACAGCTTATGAATTACGGCTTGGATAATTTTGAATACCACACCCTCGCGGAAGCCGCCTTTGACGAGAGCCGCCTAAAACCCATTGCGGTATTAAACGGGCAGACAAAAAATATCGGAGATACCGCCTACACGCAAGTGAAAATTGACAGGGAAAAAAATGACGATTCCTCTTCCTCCACGGAAGAAATTGGAATTCTCCTGAAAAAAGACGAAAAGATAGAAACGGACTTGCAAATGGCAGAGGAACTTACCGCCCCGGTCGCCGCCGGAACGCAGATAGGCTCCATAAAATATCTGGCGGGGGGCGAGGTATATAAAATAGAGACGATTGTCACGGCAAGCGATATTCCCGCCATTGATTTTTTCTGGTGTTTAAGGCAGATTTTATTGAGATATAGTCTATAAGCTACAAAGTACGCTCTTCACCGAGATGACGCCTTTTCTTATGCCAAAAACAGCAAGCCTCACAGGAATCAACATTATATATCCAACTGCACGCTTGCCTCCTGTTCCGCCTGAATCTTAAACTCCTCAAGCTGCACGGTAGAAAGCTTCGGAAGCTCCTCCAGCGATTTCACGCCGAAGCTCCGCAAGAACTCCTCCGTGGTCCCAAAGAGCAGGGGCCGCCCCGGCGCGTCCATCCGGCCCACCTCCATAATCAACCCAAACTCTACCAGCCTGTTCACCGCATGGTCGCAGCTAACCCCCCGAATTTTTTCAATCTCCGCCTTGGTGACGGGCTGTTTATAGGCCACGATGGACAGCGTTTCCAAAAGCGTGTCCGTCAGCACGTACTTGCGGGGGGTTTTGGCTATCTTAATCAAATATTCGTACATCTCCGCCTTCGTACACATTTGAAAGGAGTCCTCAAGCTCCATCAAGGTAATACCGCACTCCCGCCCTTCGTATTCTTCTTTTAACTCTAAAAGCAGTCCTCTGATGTGTTCCGCGTCCTCTTCTATGACAGAAGCAAGCCGCTCCACCTCCACCGATTCCCCCATAGTAAAAAGAATTGCCTCCAGTACTGCTTTTTCTCTCTGCCTTTCCAAAATTATGCCGTCCCCCATCCTTCGTTAGAAGTAATGATAATATCCTTAAAAGTATCCTCCTGAACAATGGAAATTTTCCCCAGCTTCATCAGCTCCAAAATCACCAAAAAGGTTACAATAATTTCCATTCTGCTTTCCTGCTTTTCCAAAAGCTGCACAAAGCTAAAGGTTTGGTGGACCCGAATGTAATTCTCCACATAGGCGGTTTTCAAATCCATGTCCACCTCGTCCTTTTCAATCTTCCCAAAGCCGCTCCGCACAGGGTCGATTTTATCCTCCTGCCGCTTTAGCATCATTTTAAACAACTCCTGAAGCTTGGCAAGATTTGCGTCCCCTATGAGCGTCTCCATATCCACCGGCGGATTGTACTCCTCCACCTCCTTCGGCAGCGTCCTGCCCTTAAACAGCGTCAGCGCGGCGTCCATCTGCCTGTCCTTCAGCTCATAGGACATATATTTATACATTTTATACTCTAACAGCTTTTGAACCAGCTCTGCCCGCGGGTCCTCTTCCTCCCCCTCCTCGTTTACTTCCCTTGGAAGGAGCATCTTGCACTTGATTTCCAAAAGGGTGGCGGCCATAACCAGAAACTCGCTCATCACGTTCATGTCTTCTGTTTCCATGGCCTGTATGTATTCCAAATATTGGGCGGTGATTTCCACGATTGGGATGTCGTAAATATCCACCTTGTTTTTTTCAATCAAGTGAAGCAGTAAATTAAGGGGGCCCTCAAAAGCTTCCAGCTTTACCGATATTGCCATACTAATCTCCATTTCGGAGCGTTTACGCGACGGGGCAACGCAATTTGTGACGCTCCGGCACAAATTGTTGTGTGATAAAATCAGCTACCAAGCTGATTTTTCACACTTCCTTCTATCTTTGCCTCCGGCAAGCCAAGAGCTGCCTGCAAGCGTTTGCGCCTTTTTACAGCCACACCAAGACTTCTCAGCCATTGCAAAACTTCTCTGCTCTCTGAAAGCGCAAAAACATGTTCTTGCCACCGTCTACCTGCAGATTGCCACCGTCTGGCTGGTCCCCAGCCTGCTTGCCCCGGCCTTTACCATGGCCATGGCCGTCTCTTTATCCCTGATTCCCCCGGAAGCCTTGACGCCCATTTCCTCTCCCACCGTTTTGCGCATCAGCGCCACGTCCTCCGGCGCGGCCCCGCCCGTTGAAAATCCGGTGGAGGTCTTTACAAAGTCGGCCCTTGCTTCCTTCGCCAGCTCACAGGCTTTCACTTTTTCCTCATTCGTCAAAAGGCATGTCTCGATTATCACCTTCAAAAGCGCGCCGCCGCAGGCTTTCTTTACCGCAAGGATATCCTTTTTCACCACGCCGTAAAGCTTGTCCTTCAGCGCGCCCACGTTTATCACCATATCAATTTCATCGGCTCCGTCCCTGACCGCAAGGGCCGTCTCAGCGGCCTTCGCCTCGGAGGCCGTCTGTCCCAAAGGAAAGCCCACCACCGTACAAACCTTTACCTCCGTACCCTTAAGCAGCTCCGCCGCATAGGAGGTGTAATAGCCGTTGACGCACACCGACATAAAGCCGTACTCCCGCGCCTCGTCGCAAATCTTTTTTACCGCTTCCCTTGTGGCGTCCGCTTTTAGTATCGTATGGTCGAATAATTTTGCATCCATCATTTTCCTTATTCCTTATCTTTCTTCATTTCCGCAAACAATAAGCGGGCGGCGGCTTTAGACATTTGGCCTGTTGCGAGGCCTATCTGCTCTTTAAAAAGAACTGCGCCGCCGGTTCAAAACGCCCGCAGAGTTGATTTTATCATGTATAAAAATTCCAGTCAATAACCCCGTGGCGCAAGCAACGGGGCATGAAACTTGCAATACGCAGCCGTCAATGTCATACAAGCATGGCCTTGACGTTGCTTGCAGGAACCAAATTGCCTTCCCCACCCCCGCCGCGTTTACGGCTCCATCTCAACCACCGCCACTTCCCCCGGATTAAATATCCGTATGGGAAGGGTGTGGGTTCCAAGGCCTCTTCCAAGAATCATGGTAGAGCCGCCCCGGTGGAACTCCCCGCCGTCGTACTTGGGAAACAGCCGGATAGCCGGTGAAATTACGCCCCCCAGCACCGGAAGCCGCATAAGGCCTCCGTGTACATGGCCGGAAACCACAAGCCCGGCTCCCCAATCGGCGTAAGCGTCAAAGTAATCCGGGTTGTGGGCAATCAAAACCGACGCCCTTTCCTTGTTCGGCCTGCCGATAAGCCCCTCAAGATAGGAGGGCTCCATGCGGGCGTACTTAAATTTTCCATAGTACCCCCACCCAATCTGCAGGCCGTAAATATCTAAATTAAATTCCGGCAGATATACCTTTTCATTGACAAGCAGGCGCGCCCCCGCCTCCTTAATCCTTTCCGAAAATCTTTCATACATTTCCCCAAACCGTTCCGGCATAAGGCTGGTTTTCTGCTCGTGATTCCCGTTGCCGTAATAAACCGGATATTCGGCCGCAAGGGCGCATACAAGCCGGGCCGCCGTGTCGATATCCCCGTCCTTTTCCGAGGTATACATATCGCCCGCAATCAAAATCAAATCAGGGGAAATATTGCGGATAGCCGCAAGGAGCTTTTCATTCCCTTTCCCAAAGGATTTATTGTGCAAATCCGACAGGAGCACGGCTCTGCTACTTTTTCTTAAATTATTTACTTTACAGTGGTAAGTCCTTATCACAAAGCGGTTGCAGTCAACGGCCATCACCGCCAGAAAAAACGCTCCAACTACCGCCAGCAGTATCATGATAATCAAAATTTATTCCTTCCTAAATGCCGCAATACAATTTCCACACCTTTATCAGATAGTCTTTGTACCCCGCCTTGTCTATCGTCACATCCGAGAGAATGGAAACGCTCCCGATTCTCTGTCCGTTCAGCTTATAAACCGCTTCCCCCACCGCGTCGCCTCTATTTACGGGCGCGTTTACCTCCGCCGGCAGGGAAATGGTCTTTTCTATGCTGCCAAGGTCGCTCCCCGCAATGTCCAGATACCGGAAAGGCCCCTTGTAGACAAGAGCCGCCTCATCCTGAACGCCGCCCCTGACGGGAATCGACGGAAGGGGCTCTTCATTGGCGTCCTCGTACAAGGCGCTGACGCTGTACCCGTAATTTAAAAGCGTCATAGCGTCCTGAAAACGGGTTTTGTTGCTGGGGGAACCCATCACCACCGCAATCAAGTCAATGTTATCCTTACTGGCCGTGGCCGAAAGGCAGTAAAGCGCCTTGCTGGTAGAGCCCGTTTTTAACCCTGTAGTCCACTCGTACATCTTTAAGAGCTTGTTTGTGCTGGACAAGGTAAAATTGCTGCTCCCCTGACGGGTCTCATGGGTGATATCCTCCATCCAAATTTTAGTATAATCCAAAATCTGCGGGTATTTCGTGATAAGCTCCCGCGACATAACCGCCACGTCCTTTGCCGAGGTGTAGTGATTGTCGGAATCGCTTAGGCCGCAGCAATCCTCAAAATGCGTGTCGGTAAGTCCCATCTCCTCCGCCCGCTTGTTCATTAAATTCACAAATTCCTGCTCGCTCCCGGCAATAAACTCCGCCGCCGCCACGCTTGCGTCGTTCCCCGACGCCACTGCAATGCACTTGATAATGGTGGAAAGAGTTTGAATCTCCCCTTCCTCCAAAAAAACCTGCGAACCTCCCATGGACTTCGCATAGGCGCTGGTGACAACCTCGCTGTCAAGGCGCACCCTTCCCGTGCCTAAATGGTCAAAAATCACCAGCAAGGTCATGATTTTTGTGATACTTGCCGGGCTCCGCCGCTCTCCGGCGTTTTCCTCGCAGATAATCTGTCCGGTGGAGGCCTCCATCAAAATGTAAGAAGGCGCTTCCACATTTGGCGCGGCATGGACGTTAAGGGACGCCGTTAGAAAAAAAATAAAACACATCGCATAGCATAGGGTTACTTTAAAATATTTATTCACGTAATTACACTCCCTTATGTATTCTATTACTATGGATATGTTTTATTTGATTGTAAAATGCATGTACCTATTTCAATACCATCTGGCTCTGAAAGCCTGATAGGCGTCCATCAGCCTTTCTTTTTTCTCTTTCAGGCTGATATTGAATATCTGCATCAGCTTTAACAGATAATCAATCGTCACAAGCAGGAAAATCACCTTGCAGGCTCTGATTCCCCACGCCATGTCGTACCTGTCCACCAGCCTTAAAACCCTGCTATGCAGAAATGTAACAATGATAATCGCGTAAAATCCCCAGGCTATGGTACTTTCCAGACAGATAATCCCCTTATAATTGCAGGGCTTTTCGTTGTAATCCCACCACAGCTCGCCGAACAGCTTTATCATCAGCTTGCCCACCAAAAACTCAAACAAGGTGGCAAGAACAGCTCCCGTCAGATAAAGCTCCACAAGGTTTTCCCGCAGCGGATACAAAATCAAATATCCTATCACAGCGCCAAACCCGTAAATCGGGCAGAAAGGCCCCCGCCCAAAGCCCCGGTTCGTCAGCCTTCTATTGCAGAAGGACATGTAAATGGATTCCACCAGCCAGCCCATCACGCTGTAAATGATGAAAGCGGCAATCAAGTGATACATGTCCGTTCCAAATACTTCCTTCGTCCACATTTAAATCAGACCCTTCGTTCTCAAAACTACAAAATTCATAAGAACTTCATACGATTAATCTGCGAAATTACTCTATGCTTATTCTACGACTAATCTATGATTATTCCCTGATTAATCTATGACTAACCTATGATTAATCTATAATTACTTTATGGTTCCTCTATGACACAAGAAAGTCCCTGACAATTCAAGGACTTTGCTTTGCTGATACAATTAGTTATACTTGCGTTTTCTTGCCGCTTCAGATTTCTTTTTACGTCTTACGCTGGGTTTCTCGTAATGTTCTCTTTTACGGATCTCCTGCTGTATGCCC
>JAMPGS010000022.1 GCA_023663815.1 Clostridium sp. | reverse complement strand
TGATTTTTTCCTCCTTTTTCTTGTTGGCTTCCTTCATCTGCTTAATCAATAGTTGGCTGGACTCGTACCAAAAGTCGTAATTGCCGGCGTAAAGCTGAATTTTTCCGTAATCGATGTCGGCGGTGTGGGTGCAGACTTTATTTAAGAAATAGCGGTCATGGGAGACCACAATCACCGTATTTTCAAAGTTAATGAGAAATTCCTCCAGCCATGCGATAGCGTCCAAGTCAAGGTGGTTGGTGGGCTCGTCTAGGAGCAGAATGTCGGGATTTCCAAAAAGGGCTCTGGCAAGAAGAACTTTTACCTTTTCATTGCCGTTTAGCTCTTTCATCGTGGCATAGTGGAGGGAGGCGTCGATTCCAAGGCCGTTTAAAAGGGTGGAAGCGTTGGATTCCGCCTCCCAGCCGTCCATCTCCGCAAACTCTCCCTCAAGTTCGCTTGCCCGGATTCCGTCCTCGTCGGTAAAGTCCTCCTTGGCGTAGATAGCGTCTTTTTCCTTCATAATCTCGTACAAACGCGCGTTCCCCATGATAACAACGTCCATGACCGGATATTCGTCATATTTGAAATGGTCCTGCTCAAGAACGGACATGCGCTGGCCGGGGGTGATGGCGATATCCCCCGTTGTGGTTTCAAGTTGCCCGGAAAGGATTTTCAAGAAAGTAGATTTCCCGGCGCCGTTGGCGCCAATCAAGCCGTAACAGTTTCCCTCTGTGAATTTGATATTTACATCCTCAAATAAGGCTTTCTTGCCTACTCTATAAGTTACATTGTTTGTGCTAATCATGTTAAAACCTCGTGTTTTCCTATATTTTCCAATAAGCTGGCCCGCAAAACGCGGCAGCGTTGATGCTATGCGCGGACCGTGCAACAGAATATGCCGCAAAAGCGGCGCGCAGGTCGCGTGGCAAGTAGAGGAAATTTCCCCTGCTTGATTTTTTGGCTACTCATATCATTATACATAAAATGGATTTTTTTTCAATGTGGAATGTGGTTTTACTCACCGTACTTTATAAAAAAGTAGATTTGTCAAAAAAAGCATGATACAATGATTGCGTTACCGCCCCTAGACAGGTAAAGAAAGGGGGTGTGCTGCTATGGAAATATTCGCTTCATTTATAGTCGCTGTTGCGGCTGGTGTGGCCTGCCACTACATCATCAAATGGTTAGACAGCGATAAATAGTCGGTAACTAGCCTATGGCCTTAAGTCCTGCCATTACCAAAATTGGGAATAGAAAAACCCCGGTGCTGGAACACTGGGGTTTTTTGCCGTGCTACTTGGAAGCACTCGCTTCATTTTTGCCTATTGGCATTATAGCATATGCAAAATCGCTTTGCAATATTCTTTGCGGTGAAAATTTATTAAAATTTATTATGTGTTTGCATTTTCTGTACTCACTTTTTACTCATATTTCAATGCAGCCTGCTATAATCAGAAACAATGAACCCTCGAAAACCATACTAAAATGCAATCCTATACAATCAGACAAAACAAAACTATCTCAACGTAATATTCGCATCCCCCAATAAGTCTTTCCCCTATAATATACCCGAAAGACAAGATTTTGAAAACCGGCGCATTGACGAATTTTACAAAAAAATATATAATAGCTTCAATTGGGGGCGATGTTGCATTTAATATAGAAGAAAACCGACAGAATATTCAAAGGTATGGTATTTTATGACGGAAGAAAAATATACGAATCAGTCAAAAAGCGAGATAATCATCGACGACGGCCGGATTGAGGCCATTCAGGAATTTCAAAGCCCTGCGCAGTTGTACAGGGATTTGATTCTGCGCGTTCAAAAATATCATCCCTCCGCCGATATTTCCCTGATAGAAAAGGCGTACACCTTGGCGGCAAAGGCCCATGCAAATCAGGTGCGCAAGTCGGGGGAGCCCTATATCATTCACCCCCTGTGCGTGGCGATTATATTGGCCGATTTGGAGATGGACAAAGAAACCATAGCGGCGGGGCTTCTCCACGATGTGATAGAGGACACCATCATGACGGAGGAGGAAGTCCGCAGGCAGTTTAACAGCGACGTGGCCCTTCTTGTGGACGGTGTGACGAAGTTAGAGCAGCTGCAGTTTACAAGCGAAAACGGAGACAAGACCTTTGACCGGCTGGAAATGCAGGCGGAAAACCTGCGGAAAATGTTTTTGGCGATGGCGAAGGATATCAGGGTCATTATTATTAAGCTGGCGGACAGACTTCACAACATGCGCACCCTGAAATATAAGAGCCCGGAGAGCCAGCAGAGGATTGCGCGGGAAACTATGGAGATTTACGCGCCCATTGCCCAGCGTTTGGGAATTTCAAAGATTAAGGTGGAGCTAGACGACCTTTCCCTAAAATATTTGGAGCCGGAAGCTTACTACGACTTGGTAGATAAAATTGCTGTGCGAAAGAGCGAGCGGGAGGCCTATATTCAGACCATTGTGGACGAAGTCAGCGCGCACATCATGAAGGCCGGCATCAGCGCGAAGATTGACGGGCGGGTGAAGCACTTTTTCAGCATCTATAAAAAAATGAAGAACCAAAGCAAGACCATCGACCAGATTTACGATTTGTTTGCGGTTCGGATTATTGTGGCTTCGGTGAAGGACTGCTACGCGGCCCTTGGGGTAATTCATGAGATGTATAAGCCTATACCGGGCCGGTTTAAGGATTATATTGCCATGCCCAAGGCCAATATGTACCAATCCTTGCACACCACGCTTATTGGCGCCAACGGGCAGCCCTTTGAAATTCAAATCCGCACCTATGAGATGCACAAGGCGGCGGAGTACGGCATAGCGGCTCATTGGAAATACAAGGTGGCTTCCGACGGCAAAAAGATAGAGGATTCCGAGGAGGAAAAGCTTGCGTGGCTTCGGCAGATTTTGGAATGGCAGCAGGATATGTCGGACAACAGGGAGTTTATGCGGCTTTTAAAAAGCGATTTGGATTTATTTTCCGACAGCGTTTACTGCTTTACGCCCACGGGCGAGGTGAAAAATCTTCCCGCAGGCTCCACGCCCATCGACTTTGCCTACAGTATCCACAGCGCGGTGGGCAACCGGATGATTGGCGCGCGGGTCAACGGGAAGCTGGTGACAATCGATTACGAGATTAAAAACGGCGACCAGTTGGAAATTTTAACCTCCCAGAACTCAAAAGGGCCCAGCCGGGACTGGCTGAATGTGGTTAAGAGCACGCAGGCAAAAAGTAAAATTAACCAGTGGTTTAAAAATGAATTTAAAGAAGAAAATATCGTTAAGGGCAAGGATCTTTTAAACGCTTACTGCAAGGCAAAGAGCATCAACACGTCCGAGATAATGAAGCAGGAGTACATGGACGTAATTATGCGGAAGTACGGCTTTCGGGATTGGGATTCCGTGTTGGCGGCCGTGGGGCACGGCGGCCTGAAGGAAGGCCAGATTATCAACAAGATGCTTGAGGTTTACGATAAAAACCACAAGAAGGAAATGACCAACGAGGAAGTTCTAGCGGCGGTGGCGGGAAACGATTTTTCCAGAGAATCCGCCCAGAGACGCTCCAAGAGCGGCATAACGGTGAAGGGAATCCACGACGTGGCCGTCCGTTTTTCTAAGTGCTGTTCGCCTGTGCCCGGCGATGAAATTGTGGGCTTTGTTACCAGAGGAAGGGGTGTTTCCATTCACAGGACGGACTGCGTTAATATTATCAATCTGCCGGAATCGGAGCGGGTGCGCTTGATTGACGCGGAGTGGCAGGGCTCTCCCGACGAGGCGACGGGCGAAAAATATCTTGCCGAGATTATGATTTACGCCAATAACAGAAACGGCCTCCTTGCCGATATCTCCCGCGCCCTGACGGAAAAGGACATTGATATTTTGTCCATGACTACTAGGGTCAATAAGCAAAATATCGCTACTCTTTCCACCTCCTTTGAAATCAGCAACAGGGAGGAACTCAACCGGATTATCGACAAAATTTCCGGCATTGAGAGCGTGATGGATATCGAAAGGACGACGGGATAATAAAAGGTTTAAGGGCTTTTGCAGATAAGTGTTGAAAATGCAAAAGGCAGCGGTCTTGCTACAAGCAGTCGTATGGATTGTTATTTACGGGAATAAAGATGAAAGGAGCCGGTATATGGCGGAATTAAAAATAGGAAGAATCACCCTCGGCATTTGCCAGACAAATTGCTATTTTGTGTATGAAAAAGGGAAAAAAGAAGCGCTGGTTTTTGACCCGGCGGACAAGGGCGATTACATTTATAACAGGCTGAAGGAAAACGGCTTTTCTGTGGCGGCAATTCTTTTAACCCACGGGCATTTCGACCACATTTGGGGCGTGGAGGAGCTGAAAAGTCTTTCCGGCGCAAGGGTGTACGCCTACGAGGGTGAAAGGGAAGTCTGCGAGAGCGCGGACTTAAACGTTTCCGAAAATGTGGGAAGAGCCTGCACGGTGAAAGCGGACGTCTATGCAGAGGATGGGGAGGAAATTTCTGTCAGCGGAATTACGTTTAAGCTGATTGCAACTCCCGGCCACACGGAGGGAAGCTGCTGCTATTATTTTGAAAATGATAAAATACTGATAAGTGGGGATACTTTATTTCAGGAATCAGTGGGAAGGACGGATTTGCCTACGGGCAGCATGAGCACGCTGATACGCTCCGTGCGGGAAAGGCTGCTTCCGCTTCCAGATGACGTGAAGGTTTATCCGGGGCATGGAGATTCCACAACCATTGGGCATGAAAAGAAATACAATGCTTTTTTATAGAAACAGAACGCAGTTTTATGCGGGAGGATACGAGAGAAAGGGAGAAAAAATGACTTTACGGAGAAAATGGTTTATGGCAGCGTTAGGGCTGTCCCTTGGTTTGATGTTAGCGGGATGCGGAAAAGAGGAAGAGATTGTGGAGCCGGAGGTCACGGTGGAGCCTATTCCAGTGGCAACGCCGGAGCCGGAAGCGGAGCCTGAGGAGGAAGAAGCATCAGGGGAGCGCGAGGTAGTGGACGGAAAAATGCAGAGCTACCTAACCGGCGAGTGGAAGGACGAGGAGATAGTGAAACGGCGTCCCATAGCGGTTATGGTTCCCAACAATTCACCCGCCATGCCTCAGTACGGCATCACAAGGGCGAGCATCATCTACGAAGCGCCTGTGGAGGGGCGTATCACCAGATTGATGCCGATATTTGAGGATTTTGACGATTTGGAGAGAATCGGGCCCGTCAGAAGCAGCCGCGACTACTTTTTGTATGTGGCTTTGGGCTACGAGGCCATCTACTGCAACTGGGGGCTTGCGGTGCCCTATGTGGAGGAGCTGATTAACCGCGATACGGTTCAAAATATCAGCGCCGCCGTGGAGGGAATCCACAACCCTGCCGACGAGGCCTTTGGAAGAGTCAGCCGTCCGGGCAAGGCCACGGAGTTTACCGGATATCTTTTTATCGACGGGATGTTAAAGGCGGCGGAGAGGCTTGGCTATGATTGGGAGTACGACGACGAGCATGTAGCGCCTTTCACCTTTGCGGCGGACGACGCCCGCGCAGAAGATAATTATACAGATAAAAAAGACGCTACGCTGATTTATCCCGGCGGGCAGTCCGGCAATCAAAGCGGCTACGGCGCATACAATCCTTATTTTGAGTACCACGAGGCGGATAATCTTTATTACAGATACCAGAACGGCAGCGCGCAGGTGGATGAGATTGACGGCAGCCAGATAGCGGTGTCCAACGTGGTGTTCCAGTACTGCCACGGCGAGGTGCGGGACGCCCACGATTATCTTGCATTCGGCGTTCACGGCGAGGGCGACGCCATTGTCTTTACCGGCGGCAAGGTGATTGAAGGAAAATGGGAGAGGCTTGGCGGCGACAATACGCCGGCAAAATTCTACGATAAGGATGGCAGCGAGGTTATATTCAATCAGGGAAAGACGTGGATTTGCAATATCTGGGAAGAATATGGCGAGTATGTGGAGTATCAATAAAGGGTATAGAGCTTTGCAATTGCTGTGCAAGCAGGAATGTATGAATTCAGCCAAGAGGAAATTTGCCGTGCAGAGCAATTTGATGAGGATGAATTGAAACAAATAGGTGAGCAAATAAACACCCGCGGTTTACAACTGCGGGTGTTTTGTGTATAATGTGTTGTGGCACTTTGATAATTAAATAGCGGTAATGAAACGTCATTGTTCCCCATCTAGCGCCATGGCCTTTTTAGGAAGGCTGACGAGGAGAAGAGTTATCGAAAATTCGGCGGATGCTCTTCCGTGCGGCTCCGGCGCGGGATATACCGGCAAATATGTGGGTAACTGCAAAACAAATACGGTATAACAGGAGAAATATTGCAAAATGGTGTGTCAGAAAACACAGATAAATATAAAATAAACAAGAGGGCGCAAATTGCTTTCGCTACGGCGGGCAAAAAGCGTCGTGATTTAAAAACTGCGGGAAGCAAAAATTCCGGGCGGTTTTATAGAAAGATGAGGGAAACAATATGTGTGGAATTATTGGATATACGGGAAAAGGCAAGGCGGATAAAATCATGCTGGACGCATTGGAGCTTTTGGAATATAGAGGCTATGACAGCGCGGGAATCGCCCTTTTGCATAAGGGCGTGACACAAATCGTAAAGGCGGCCGGAAGAGTTAAAGATTTACGGAAATTGTGCGCGGAAAAAAAGCCGGAGGGCCAGTGCGGAATCGGGCATACTAGATGGGCAACCCACGGGGGCGTGTGCGACGAGAACGCCCATCCCCACAGATTTGGCAGGGTGACGCTGATACATAACGGGATTATTGAGAACTACAGAGAGCTGATAGAAAAGTATGCTTTGGAGGGACAATTAAAATCGGAGACGGACAGCGAAGTGGTGGCGGCCGTGCTGGAGCACTTTTATTCGGGCGACCCCTATGGGGCCATTCGGAGGACGGTGCTGAAGCTAAAAGGGACTTTTGCCCTTGCCATTATGTTTGACGACCAGCCGGATAAGATTTTTGCCGTCAGGAACGTAAGCCCCATTGTCGCGGCTATTACGGAGGGCGGGGCCATTTTATCCTCCGACGTGGCGGCGATCGTGCCCTTTACGACGGATTATTTTGTGGTGCCTGAATTTCATGTGGTCTGCTTGACGCCCGGCGACGTGCAGATGTTTGATTTGTCCGGCGACAAGGCGAAAATAGAGTGGCTGAAGGTGGATTGGGACGTAAGCCGAAGCGGCAAGGAGGGCTACCCTTTTTATATGGAAAAAGAAATTATGGAGCAGCCGGAAGTGATTGGCGAAACCATTTTTCCAAGAATCAAGGACGGAAAGCCGGACTTTTCCGCGGAGGGAATCCCGGACAATATGCTTGCGGACTGCAAAAGAATCTGCGTGATTGCCTGCGGGACCGCCATGCACGCGGGGCTTGTGGGGAAAAGTTTGATTCAGGCTATGATTGGGATTCACGTGGACGTGGTGATGGCCTCCGAGTTTATGTATAACGACCCGGTGGTGGATAAGAATACGCTGGTGATTGCCATTTCACAGTCGGGGGAAACCATCGACACCCTGGAGGCCCTTAAGTTTGCGCGAAAGTGCGGCTCCCCCAGCATTTCCATTGTAAATGTAAAAGGGGCGTCCATCGCCCGCGCCAGCGAGTACGTGATTTACACCAACGCGGGGCCGGAAATTGCGGTGGCAAGCACTAAGGCCTACACGACCCAGCTTGCGGTGCTGTACTTGATTACGGCGCGGATGGCCATGGCAAGGAAGCTGTGGAGTGAGCGGGAGCTTTTGGATTACATGGCAGAGCTCCAAAGGGTGCCGGAGGTGATGCAGAGAATTCTGGAGACGAAGGACGAAATTCACCGCCTTGCAGGCTCCATTTTAAATGCGCGGGATGTGTTTATGATAGGGCGTGGACTGGATTACTCTATTTTGCTGGAGGGCTCTTTGAAATTAAAGGAAGTCTCCTACATTCACTCCGAGGCCTACGCGTCGGGCGAGTTAAAACATGGGACGATTGCGCTGATTACGGAGGATACCCCCGTGGTTGCGGTGGTGACGCAGGAGAAATTAAAGAGCAAGGAGCTGTCCAATATCAGGGAGGTTCAGTCCAGAGGAGCCAGAGTGGTGCTTTTAATCAAGGAAAACGAAACCTTGGACGAGGGCGAACAGTGGAGCTGCGTGTACCGGCTTCCCCGAATGGCCGACTCTTTTATGGTTATGCCCGCCTCCATTGTGCTGCAGCTAATTGCCTATTATGTGTCGCTGGATAAAGGGCTGGACGTGGATAAGCCGAGGAATCTGGCAAAGGTAGTGACTGTGGAGTAGAAGGCGCGGTTTGAGACAAAAGGTAGTGACTGTAGAGTAGAAGGTACGGTTTGAGGCAAAATTGTACTATTTACGGTTCCAATAAATGTAAAGGTGAAGAACAATGACGAAAAGAGAAGATGTAATCGAGGTTGCCGTGAATAAGGCGGGATTTGAGTATGATATTCATTCGCTGGTGAAGGCTTTTTATCCCGCCTTTGACGTGAAAGTGTCCGTAATCCCTGAGGGAAAAGAATCAGGCCTTGATGGGCCGGATTTGGATATGAAATTTACAGAGGAGGCTGTTTTCCTTTCGCCTGCGCAGAGGGAAAGGGAAACGGCTTCTTTTGGTGTACAAGAAGAGCTGGAACAAGAAAAACAGGCAGAAGAGTTGGAAGTGCAAGCGGAAGAACAAGAAGGGCAAACGCAAACAGTAGAACAGGAAAAGGAAGTGGCAGAGCAAGAAGGGCAAGCGCAAACTGCAAAACAAGAAAGACAGGCGGAAGAGAAAGCGCGGAAGGAACAAGCGAAAGAGCAAGAAAAGCAGGAAACAGAGCAGAATGGGCAAATGATTGAGCAGGAAAAACGCAAAATATTTTCTGCGGACTTGTCGGACAGGCCAGACCGCCCGGAAGTGAAAAACCGAATAAAAAAGCTGATTTACAAAGCTCTTTCGGAGCGCACCGGCAAGCGGCTCCCCTGGGGGACGCTGACGGGAATACGTCCCGTGAAAATTCCCATGGGGATGCTTGAGGAGGGGAAAGTGGAGGAGGAAATTCTCCGCTATATGCGGGAAACCTATTTTATCAGCGATGAGAAAGCGTCTTTATCCTTGCAGATTGCCGAGCGGGAGAAAGCGCTTTTGGATACGCTGCACTGTGAAAACGGCTATAGCTTGTATATTGGAATTCCTTTTTGCCCAACCACCTGCTTATACTGCTCCTTTACTTCTTACCCGATTGTCTCATGGAAAAAGAAAATCGGGGCTTATCTTGACGCCTTGGATAAAGAAATAGACTTTACGGCGGAAACTTTTAAGGAAAAGATGCTGGATACCCTTTACATTGGGGGCGGCACTCCCACGACGCTGGAGCCGGAACAGCTTCACAGGCTCCTTGCCAAAATACAGGCGAGCTTTGATTTGTCCCACCTAAAGGAATTCACCGTGGAGGCCGGGCGGGCGGACAGCATCACGCCGGAAAAGCTGCAGGTTTTAAAGAAGTACGGCGTTACCAGAATTTCCGTAAATCCCCAGACTATGAAGCAGGAGACTTTGGATTTAATTGGGCGGAAGCATACCGTGGAGCAGGTGCGGGAAGCCTTTGCAATGGCGAGGGAGGCGGGCTTTTCCAACATCAATATGGATATCATTTTAGGGCTTCCGGGGGAGGGCCCAGAGGACGTGCGCGGCACCATGGAGGAGATTGCAAAGCTGGCCCCGGACAGTCTCACGGTTCACTCTCTGGCTGTCAAGCGGGCTTCCAAGCTCAGCCAGTGGATTGCGGAAAATGGAATCTCCGCCCTAAACAACACGGAGGAGACTATGCGGATTACGGCGCAGGGAGCCCAGCGGATGGGAATGGAGCCCTACTACCTTTACCGGCAGAAAAATATGTCCGGCAATTTTGAAAACGTGGGATACGCGCGGGAAGGGTGTTTTGGGATTTACAATATTTTAATTATGGAGGAAAAACAGGATATCGTGGCGTTAGGGGCTGGAAGCATCAGCAAGCGGCTTTTCCCATGTGGAAAGATTGAGCGGTGCGAGAACGTGAAGGAATTGGCTCAGTATATGGAGAGGATTGAGGAGATGATTGGGAGGAAACGTGCATTATTTGGGGAGTAATAATCTAAATTTTCAGAAATTTTTAGAGAATGACAAATAACTGCAATGATTGCCGCCTAGGATTGAGTTTGCTGCGGTAGGAACAATCCAAAATGTTAAACCTCTTTGCGCAAATTCCAAAAACGTTTGATTGCTTTGCAAACGCCGTTTCCCTTATACTCTTTACATAAGGAGGCGACGACAAATGGAATTAGGGAAAAATATTTATGCATTGCGGAAAGAAAAAGGCCTTTCACAAGAAAAGCTGGCGGAAAGGGTGAAAGTTACAAGACAGACTATTTCCAACTGGGAGCTGGGCGAAACCTCGCCCAACCCTGAGCAGCTGATACTTTTATCCGGGGCGTTGAACAGAAGCATAGACGAGCTGGTAGGAAACAGTATTAATAGTGCTAATGACATTTCGCGAGATACTTTGCGGGAAGAAAACGGAGACGACGCAAAAGCAATAAAAAAAGTGTATATTGGCTTTGCCATTCTCTGTGGAATAACAGCGGGTATATGGGCTTTTTCGGCAAACCGGTTTAGGTATGTTGAGATAATAGGGATTGTCGGGGCGGGAGGATTTATAGGTTTATCTTTAGCTGCTGTGTGTTGCAGTATTTTGAAATATTTGAAAAAGTAGGAATTGCTGAAAAGAATAGATGTGATATGACGGAATAAGGGTGTTTTAGCACCCTTATTTGTTTGAAAAAGGAGTGTATTAAGAGATTGAAAAGGAAGTTATCAAGTTACCGGTTAAAATCGGGCTTTTTTAAACCTTGCTGCTATTTGTACTCTTTTAGTTGGTATGGTATAATAATTACCGAAAAAGCCCCCGCAAACCGCCGCGAGAAAAATGTAAACTTCAACTGAAAACGCCCTTTCAATTCTTATGTATTATAGGTTTATCAGCAAGAGGCGCTGAGAAAAAACAAAACATAAGGAGAGAAAGAAAATGAAGAGATTACAAATCGCACAGTATATTGCATTGGGAGCAACAGTTTTATCAGTAACAGGAATCGTATTTACCTATTGTTTTTCAGGATTCCTTGCAGATTTTGGCGGCTATCTGGGTTTATTTGGAATCATTGGAGCAATCGTAGCTTACCTGTTTGGGGGCTTGGGAACGGCCTTGTCGATTGCAGGAAAAATTGCAAAATGGGGCTGGCTGGTGATTCCCTTTCCCTTTGACATCATAACAGGTTTTTGCACTTTCATTTTTGCAATCGCGGCGCTGGTGTTCCTCCCGATTATTCCGGTAAGAATGGCCTACAACGCAAAAATGCAGAGATAGAAAACTGCGGTAAAAATATTGCAATACAAATACCGCGATGCAAAAATCACGACAAAGAAATCGCGGTAAAAACATTGCAATACAAATACCGTGATAAAAAAATCGCGATAAAAGCAACGATAAAAAACGGCGAATGGAACAGACCGATGGACAAAAAAGAATTAGAAACGGTATATGTAAAAGACGAGATAGCAAAATGCGAGGATGTGGAGGAGCTGGAAAGCAGGATCCTCCCAATGATAAAAACTCAGCAGGAGCAATGGTCCGAGAAGGTAAACAAAATCATTGCAGAAAGCGGCTATACGAAATCAAAATTTGCCGAAAAGTGCGGAGTAAGCCGGGTATCTGTGGATAAATGGTGCAAGGGCTCCATCCCCAAAAACAGGGAAACTTTTTTACGGATAGGAATGACGGCCGGGTACGATATGGAACATATGAATCAACTGCTGCAAAGATATGGGCGGTACCCGGCGTTATATTCCAAAAGTCTGGAGGACTGTATCTGCATATTTGTTTTAAATGGAAATTATGGAACGGAAGCAATTGACAAATATCAATATATTTTAAATAGGGTAAAAGAAAATATACTCAGGGAAAGCGCTTCGGATACAGAAAATATTAGCACGGTGAAGTTTGATAAAAAACTGTCGGCGGTCCATGACGAGGACGAGCTGGAAAAATTTATAGCGGATAATATATCCATGTTTTCCTTTTCTTACCATAAATTTTACGCTTACGTGAAAATGTGCATTGAATCAAATTATCAGAGATTTTCCACCAGCGTATTCGATATGGCGCAGGGACAAGGGTGGTCGTCCTCGCTCCGGCAGTGCGTGTCGGCGATTTATCAGAACAAGTGGTATCCAACCCGGAATAAAATTATCTCGCTGGGACTGCATTTGAGTATGGACCACGATCAAATTGACGACATGCTTCGGTTGGCGCATATGGAGCCCCTTTGCGCGAAGAATATTTTTGAGAGCGTGATTATGTTTATATTAGATGATGCGAGCCTCAACGATATGCTGGCCGCGGATTCGGAGCAGTTTGACCCGGACGAGCTGTGCAGATACGCGCGGGAAATTTTGGAGGCGCTGAATCTGCCCGAAGTGGAATTTTTTATTACAGAATTACCGGAGATGGACGATGAATGGTAGAAATAATTTAATTGTGATTGAAAACGGCTGGCTGCATGACTATCCGCTGGACGATAAGCTTGTCTGGAAGATAGGGCGGCCCTCGAAGGGAAACCTGCCGGATATTAAAATGTACTCCTCCACCGTGAGCCGCAGACACGGCACGTTTCAAAATATGGACGGAAGTTGGTTTTACGTGGATAATTACGGAAAAAACGGAACCGTATATAACGGAAAGCATATAAAGGCGGGATTGAACGGAAGGGTAAAACCGATTATGCTTGCGGAGGGAGACGTCCTTATTTTTGGAGGCGGGGAGGAAGCGGTAATCAATGCCCAGACAATTTGGGCGATGTTTTCCACTCATTATTTTGAGGAGGGATGGAGAGCGGAAGAGACAAAAGGCCGCGCCGTCTTTACCTTTACCGACGGCGAATGGAGCACGCAGATGGAAACGCCCGCCAAGGGGACTGTGGTGGAAAGCAAGGACGGGCTGGCAATCTGTATGGGAGACGTTACTTATATGGCGGGGAACATCAGCCTGAAAAGACAGAGAGGGGAGCTATGCTGAATTTAGACAAAGACGTCGTGGAAGCGGTTTTGGAGGAATTGGAAGAAGGGGGATATCTGTTTCCGCAATGCAAGTTTTACCGGATAAATCAGCAATTTCACCTTTTGGGAAAAGGCGGCTTTTCCGTGGTCTATGAGATGGTTGACCGGGAAAATCAAAAAGAGCGTTACGCAATGAAAATGATAGGGCTGGAAAGGCATACGGTTACTTCCGACGAATTCCGCAGAACGACAAACCTGCAAAGGAAGCTAAGCGGACAGTCGCCTTACATATTGAAAATAATAGATACAAGAGAGCTTTGTGTTTTTCTGGACGAGGAGGGAAAGCTGCGCAGGGTAGAGGAGCAGGGGAAGGAAAACTGGAGCGGGGAGGGAATCCCACTTCAGTTTATTCTTATGGAAAAATTGGAAAATATTTTGGTGAGAGATAAATTCCAAAATAGTATGCTGGCATTGGAGGCGTTAAAGGAAGAGGAGGAAATACTGAAGCTGGCAATGCAGATAGGGCAGGCGGTTTTGACTGCTCATGACAATTTTGTTTTACATAGGGATATTAAGCTGGAAAACATATTTTGGGATAAAAAAGAAGAATGTTATAAGCTGGGCGACTTTGGGATGGCAAAGTACGCAGAGGAGGGAAACGCTGAGACGGTGATATATACGGACGGTTACGGCGCGCCTGAGATAGAGTACCGGCTAAGGGAATCCTACAATGCAACGGCGGATATTTATTCCTTTGGCATCACCTTGTACTTGTTGCTGAACGGGCTTAAATTTCCCGGTTCGGAGGGGTATTATGTAAATATGGTGCAGTACAACCCGGATTTTATCTTTCCCGCGCCGGAAAAAGCCTCCGAGGAAATGGTGCGTGTGATACGGAAAATGTGCAGCTATCGGCAGGAGGAGCGTTATCAGTCCATGAAAAACGTGCTTGCGGATTGGAATTACGCCGTGGGCAAAAGAGAAATTGCGGCGGAGGATAACGTTGAGCTGGCGGATTTGGCTACTGAAACTTATAGAGACGAAAAGGAAAAAGCAGGCGTGCGGGGGGAAGCAGATTTACTTATCCCCGACCGAATCGCAAGAAAGCGGCGGCAGGAAGAGGAGGATAAATATTACCGTCAGGCAGGCATTAGGCGGCTTATCCTTTTGGCCTTACTTTCCGCGGCATTATTAAAAGGACTGCAAAGGGAAACGGCATTTGCGGCAAAGTGGCAGTTTTGGATTTTTCCGGTTGCGGTTTTGGTGGAGGCGGTTCTATTGCAGATTCGGGAATTACAGATTGTCTTTGGGATAGGGGCGGCATTGTCCGGCGTGTTTTCCGCCTATACTGTGGGGATTCATGCGCCCCATATTCTATTGTTTGCGGGCTTAGCCTCCGGCGTTCCCGTACTGGCAGGGGCTGGCGCGGCCGGAACTGGATTGTGGATGCTGACGGCGTTTACGGAGAAATTATCGTGGATGGACTGGATATACCGCCATGACGTGAGCTGGCTTTTACTTGCTTTATTACTTGTGCTGTCAAACAGTTGGATATTGATGGAAAACCAGAGGGGGAAAGTCAGTCGCCATAGAACTTTTTGCTGGTCTTTCTTTTATGATATGCTGACGGTGATTATGATTATTTCAGGTATTGTCTTGATGATTTTGCAACGTTTCAAAGGAATTGTGATTCCAGAAATCCTTCAGAGGATTCATCTAGTCAGGACAGGAATAACGGTGTCCTTGGTGATGCCGCTCGTTAAGATATGGCAGGGGGCTTACGATGAAAACGGAGAAGAAAATTAATGTATCTGTGGACAAATGAAGAAATTGAAGCAATTTTAATACAAATAGAGGAACAGGGATATCCTTTTCCGAAATATTCTTTTACAAGGACGGCTAAAAAATTTCAGCTATTGGGCAGGGGAGGGGCCGCGCTGGTATACGAGGCGGCGTTGAAGGAAAACCCCAAAAAGAAATATGCCGTCAAGGTCATTGGATTTGGGGAAAAGCATGTGGACTCGGAGTTTTTTAAAAGCACTGTGGAGGCGCAGAAAAGCATCGGGCTTTTTCAGGACAATATTGTCAAAATTTATGATTATACGGAACTGCCTGTATGGGTGGACGGCAACAACCGCGTGTTTATCCCTGCGGGCAGCGAGCAAAAGCCGTGCCCACAAGAGCTTGGCGACTGCCACGAGAACCAATCTGCCACAGGGATATCGACTTCCGCAAGCGTCGAGCCAAGCGAAAAAGACTTTGAGGGAGGCTGCCTGAAATTGCAGTTTATCCTGATGGAAAAGCTGACGCCTGTTTTATCGCGGGAAAAGTCCGGTAAGGTTAAGCTTTATCCGGCGGCCTTGGCGGCCTATGAGGAAAAAGAAATTCTCCGGCTTGCATACGATATCGGGAAAGGGCTGGCGGCCGCCCATGGGGACAATGTGCTGCACCGGGACGTGAAATTAGAAAATATTTTCTATGCGCCCAAAAGCAGGCGTTATAAGCTGGGTGATTTTGGCATTGCAAAGCTGGCGGACAACGGGCTGGCCAGCACGGTTGCCTTTACCAAAGGATATGGAGCGCCTGAGGTGGTGGGGAGCGCAGAAAAATATGACAATACGGCGGATATTTATTCCTTTGGGATGCTTTTATATGTATTATTGAACGGGCTTAAATTTCCGGGAGCGGACGCTTATTATGTTAATTCCAAGGAGCAGTATCGGCAGGGGTATGTGCTTCCGCGGCCAATATACGGTTCGGACGAGCTGTATGTGGCTATAGAAAAAATGTGCAGGTATTACCCGGACGACCGATATCAGTCCATGGACGAGGTGCTGAATGATTTGGAGAAGCTGATTTTTCATCCCTCCATTTCCTATAAAAGAGAGCATAAGAAAGCTTCCTTTGCGGTGGGGACAGCGTTTCTTTTTTTGGGAGCAGCCGCATGGAAGCTGATTTTCCGCCCAGAAATGGCGGTGGAATTTTCAGCCGCAATGTATCTTTTTTTTGCATTATCCATTGGAAAGTGGATGCTGTATCTGGCAAAAAGGGATATAATAGCTATAAGCATGGCGATTTTGGGACTTGGAATTTATCTGCTTGCGGCCTTTGGATTTTCATGGATAAAGCTTTTGCTGCTAATCTGCGCGGTCTTTTCATCAGGGAATTTTGTCGGTCTTTTTGCAGGGAGCGCGCTGAGTATGAATATTGCGTATCTTGTGACGGAGAAAAACCTTGTTATGTTCCAAAACGGCAGGAGCTTTCGCTGGGCGGCGGTAGCGCTGCTATCGCTGGCGGCCGTTTTGCTTTTTCAGTATAGTATTTTGGAACAGCGGGATAGGACGCTGATTGCAATTTATCTGAAGGGAAACAGATATTGGGTATTGGTTTGTATGCTTTACGCAATGACCTTCGTTTACGGTGTTTCCATGCGGAGCGGAAGCGCATATGGAATCTTGAGCAAAGAGCTGGTGCAGGAGCTTATCACCTATGATTTGGCAAAAGCAGGGGCGGCGGGATTTTGCTTTTGTATCCTGTGGGCGTTTCGCGAAAAAATTCTTGCATCCAGAAGAGAGCGGAAAGTGTAAACTTAACTTGAAAAGCGGGGAAAGGCGTTTTGCTATACTAAAGATAACCAATTTACGAAAATAAAATCAATTAAGAAAACAAACGGAGGAAAAAAAGAATGAAAAGAAATGTAAAAATATTGATTGCGGCAGCCGCCGCTGTTGCCGCTATCGCGGGCGGAGGTATCGGTTATCACGCCTATGATGTGAACGCCAGCGGTTTTGCGGAGGATACATATGAAATTTGCCCTGAGGAGACGGTTTTGCCCACCCTGCAGCTTGAGCGGGAGGGCTTGCGCTGGGAAATTGGAAATGAGGAAATTGCAAAGATTGGCGAGGAGGGAGCGGGAGAAATTACCGGCGTTTCACCCGGAGAAACCACGGTAACCGCCCGTTTGGGAATTCACAGGTATCGATGCCGTTTGGTGGTGCGGGAACATTCTTATGTGGATGCGGACTGCGTTACGCCTAAAACCTGCGAATTGTGCGCGCTTACGGAGGGCGAGCCGCTGGGACATGAAAGCGGTGAGGCCACCTGCACGGAGCCGGGCTTATGCCTTCGCTGCGGGGAAGAGGTGGAGGAGGCCTTAGGGCATGTAGAGCAGATTAAGGACTGCCTTGCGCCTGTGGTCTGCAGCCGCTGCAAGGAAGAAATTGGGGAAGCGCCGGGGCATGATTTTGTAGAGGCCACCTGCACGGAACCGGAAATCTGCAGCCGCTGTAAGGAGGAAAAGGGAGAGCCTTTAGGGCATGATTTTGAGGAAGCCACCTGTACCGACCCCAAAACCTGTAAGCGGTGCGGGGAAAAAGAAGGGAAAGCGCTGGGACATGATTTAGAGCGAGTAAGCTGTCTGGAAGCGCAGGTTTGTAAACGCTGCGGCGAGAGCGTGGGAGAAGCGCCGGGGCATGATTTTGCGGAGGCTACCTGCACGGAGCCTAAAACCTGTAAATATTGCAAGGAAAAAGAAGGGGAAGCTTTGGGCCACACGTTTGCGGAGGCCACCTGCGAGAAGCCTTCTACCTGCCAGCGGTGCGGCGAGACCACGGGAAATGCTTTAGGGCACCATTATGAGCTTGTGGATTCCGGGACGCAGGGCAATCAAAATTATGAACGCTATGTCTGTTCAGTCTGCAAGAAGGAGGATATAAAATATCAGGATATCGCGCAGGATTCCTCCGCAATCTATAGCGCAATGATAGGATTGAAGTCCTCCTACCCTGACGGAACCCCATGGACGAACGAGAATTTTTATGCGTGGAAAGGCGGAATTTACAGCGGCGGCTATGGATGCGCAGGTTTTGCGTTTATGTTAAGCGACGCGGCATTTGGAAACGCACGCGCCCGGTTATATTACGACGCTTCCCAAGTGAGAGTGGGGGATATTGTCAGAATGAACGGAAACACTCATTCCGTGATTGTTCTGGAGGTAAATTCCGACAGCGTTACGGTGGCCGAGGGGAATTACAACGGCGGCGTGCATTGGGGAAGGAAAATTTCCATGAGTTCCCTTGCCGGAGCGGATTATTTTATGACGAGATACTAGGTTTTTGGGCGGCCGCCATGTGCCGTGCGCGCATGGCGAAACGCCCGTTGTAATCTTTGTAAAATTGTATTATAATGTTACATTGTGATTATAAAATAGAATTAAATGGAAAATGTAATTTAATTTGAAGAACGATTCGCGGAGAAAGCAGGTATTATAATCTTATGAGTGGACCTAAAGTGGACGAAGCCGAAGTACGCCGTCAGGAAATGATGCGGCTGGTTGAAGCAAGGGAAAAGAGAAAGAATCTTGCCAATAAAATTGAAAAAATGTTGAAACAGGTGATGGGCTGTCTTGCCTCGGAGATAAGCTTGATGCGCCAGGATGAATTATTAGGAGCAAGCTGCAATCGGATACTGGCAATTAAGGAAGAGTGCTGCAGGGCGCTGCAGGAGCTTTTGAAAGAGGTAAAGGCCGGAAACGAGTCTTTGGACGTGGAGGAAATCAGCGGCAGGGCCGAGCTGCTTGTCAAGAAATTTAACAGCCAGATACAAAAGGAAATGGCGGAGGTTCACAAGTTTGGGGAATCCAGCGAGAGATACCGGCAGTTGGAGGCGAACAGGCAGCAGCTTGAGCAGGCAAGGCGCAGGAAAATCGTAAGGCTTTCCGGCAAGGTGCAGGAGGCGGCGGGGACGGATAAGAAAGCGATAGGATTGGGGCAAGTGGCGGAAGGTTCGGCCAAAGCAGCAGTAGGATTGGGGCAGGTAGCGGAAGGCTCAGCCAAAGAGGTGGAAGGTTCGGGTATGGGAACGGCAGGCCCAGATAAGGAGGCCACGGGCCCGGTTACGGATGCGGATGTGGAGGAATTGGCGGAGGTATTTAAAGAAGAGCTTGGCGAGTTTATGAAAACGGAGGCCATGACCGGCAGGCATAAGAATTCGATGCTGCTTATTTATCAGGATTTGCAGGAAATCCTGCAAAAAGAAATTCCGGCGGAGCGGAAGGAAAAGAGAATCAAGCGGCTTTTTGAGGATTATCAGAAGATGACCCTCAGGATAAAAAATGAGATGGCTGAAATGGAAGCCTTATATGCTGAATATTTAAAGGAATGTTTTGATTTGACTATTCCAGTGACGGCTCTTAGTGAATTTTCATCAAAAGCAGAAATTGAAGAGGCGATTCAAACCACAAAGGAAAGCGCGAAAGCCAATCTTTCTAAAGAGTACATAAAGCGGCAGATAGACGAGGTTATGGAAAAGCACGGATATAACGTTGTCAAATCCGATTTGCTTGCGCAGGCAAATGAAAACGGGCAGATATTGTATGGAGTGAACGACAATACCGCAATTAACGTTTTTGTGTCCGATGAAAATCAGGTGACGATGCGCGTGGTTGGGATTGGGTTTGACACGGATATATCGGAGGCCGAGGATGAAAGGCTTTATCAGCAGCAATGCGCTTTTTGCAGTATGCACCCGCAGATTACGGCGGAGCTGGCTATGCGCGGCGTGATTCTCCGCACGAAAAAGCATATGCCGCCGGATAAAAGGTTTAATAAGAAATTACAGACAAAATCTAAAAAAGATTCTCAAACTACAAGCAGGGCTAAAAAAGAGCTTAAGAGAACGGAATTAAAGACTATGCATAAGGAGTAAAGGAAAATGGCGGCAATCATATGTAAGCAGTGCGGTTATGAGAACCCGGAGGGCAGTACGATTTGTGAAATTTGCGCCGAGCCTCTTGCGGCGGAGGAGGCGTCCGCCTCTGAAAATACAGTTCAGGCAGCAGCGGCGGTACCGGCGGCACAAGCGACGACCGCGCCGCAGGAAGAGCCTCCTGTGGACGACGGCAACGAATATTTTGTTTTGTGTCCTGAATCACAGGCAAAGACAATCCTTCCCCATGGCAGGGTGACGTCCTTTTATTGCGCGGGTTGTCAAAAGCAGCATGAGATAGACGGATTTTTGTGGAATATTGAGAAGAGGGCAAAGCAGGAAGCTGTGGCGGAGGATACCAAAACAAGCACGCGGACAGATACCGGAAGCGGCCGTCTTTGGCTGGAAGAAATCAATTCCCACACAAGGATTGAAATTGACCAAGAGGGAGGAACTTTAGGGAGATATGGGAAATATGGTTCTGAGTTCTTTCAAAGCAGAGGCCTTCTGACGGTTTCCGGCGAGCATTGCCTGATTACATATGAGTTTGGAAATTGGGTCATCAGGCACATAAGCCGCACAAATCAAACAAAATACAACAATATGATTTTGGGAGCCAACGAGCCAAATCTTTTGGAGGACGGCAAAGCGCTTACGCTGGCGAATACAGTAACGTTTGTTGTCAGGATAGGATAATGTATATCGAGCGTATCTTGTCGCCTATAGAAACCTTGGGGCCCGGAAAACGCCTTGTGATTTGGGTCAGGGGCTGCAGCAAGCATTGCCGGGGCTGCGCGAACCCGGAGCTGTGGGACACATCGAACGCCCGAAATTTTTCCGTAGGCGATATCGCAAAAATGATTCAAAATATTTATTCCGCCGGGCCCTTCGACGGGGTTACCATCAGCGGCGGCGACCCGCTGGAGCAGAAAAACGAGCTGCTGATGCTTTTGGCTGAGATTAACAGGATAACCGACGACGTGTTGGTATATACGGGGTATACCTATGAGGAAGTCTGCGCTCTGCTGTCAAAGGAGGAGCTTTCGGCGCTGCGGGATAGGCTGTCGGTGTTGATTGACGGCCGGTATATGGAATTACTGAATACGAAAGATACGGTTTTGCGGGGCTCTAGCAATCAGCGGATTATTTATTTCAATGAAAAGTATAAGAAAAAATATGAGGAATATCTTTTAGAGGGAAGAAAAATACAAAATGTATATTTGGGCAGTCAATTGATATCTGTGGGGATACACGACAGGAAGGAGAAGCAGATTTGAAAAAGCATAGCATACCGAAATGGCAGCAGGAAATTTCAAGCTTTAAGGGCATAAAGAGCACCTTTATCATTGAGGGGAATATCAATGATTTTTATCCGATTTATGATTTGGCAAGCGATGAGGATATGCCGCGGGCGTTCGTGGATCTCAATATGACCCTTTTTAAAATTTTTAACGAGAATATGGCCGAGAGCAGTTATGATTTTATGTTCTGCGACCCCGCCACAGGAATTTACAATAAATTTGGCGATAAGTTTGGCAATATTGAGGAGATGATGCAAAAATATGCGTCCCCTGATGAAAGTGAAAGCTTTTCCTTTGGCATTGACAGGATTTTTAAGAAGGCCTGCAAGCTGGACGATATTGAAAGGCTTTCCTCCACCATCAGGAATGCGGTGGTGGATACCGACAGGGAAAAACCGGTCTGCGTGGTTATGAATTTTGCATCCAGATACATATCTTCCCCCACAACCCTTGAGGCATCTGAAAATAAGATGTTCTTAAATCTTCTTTTTGCGTCCCTGAACGCCGCAAGGATATCAAATCAATTCAATACGTTGATTATGGTGGTTGAGAAATTCAACGATTTGCCGGCGTGGTTTTTTTATAACAATCCCAATGTGAGAACTATCTCGCTGCCGAATCCCGACAAAGAAATAAGAAGTATTTTTATTGAAAAAGAATACACGGAGTTTGAGGCCAATCCAGAGCTTCAAAAGGTAAAGGATAAGTTTATAGACGTCACCGACGGATTAAAGCACAGGGAATTAAAGGAGCTTAGAAGTCTTTACCAGAGACTTGCGGCGCGTAAGCCGGACACGGAGCTTTTGGATGCCGTTTCCATTTATAAGTACGGCATCATTGAGAATATGTGGCATTCGATTGACAAGGATAAGATTGCCAATCTTGACGAACTCCTAAAACAAAGGGTTATGGGGCAGGATCAGGCCATTGCAAAAACCGTCAATATTGTAAAGCGGGCGGTTTCCGGGTTATCCGGCCTGCAGCACTCCTCCGGGCAGAATAAGCCGCGGGGCGTCCTGTTTTTCGCGGGGCCTACCGGCACCGGAAAAACGGAGCTTACCAAAGCCTTGGCGGAACAGCTTTTTGGGGATGAAAACAATTGTATCCGATTTGATATGAGCGAGTTTTCAGAATCCCATGCCGCTCAAAAATTGTTTGGCGCGCCTCCCGGATACGTGGGCTATGAGGCCGGCGGCCAATTGACAAACGCCATTAAAGAAAAGCCTTTTTCTATTCTGCTATTCGACGAGATAGAAAAAGCCCATCCCTCTATTATGGATAAATTTTTACAGATATTGGAAGACGGCCGAATGACGGACGGTCAGGGGAACACGGTTTACTTTTCAGAGACGTTGATTATCTTTACAAGCAATCTTGGAATTACGCAGCAGTACATTGATAAAAATGGGAGAGAGCGAAGGGAACAATTGGTATTTCCAAGTGAAACCTACGAGGAAATTAAGCCGAAGGTGTTAAGCGCAATCAAAGACCATTTTAAGCCGGAGGTTTTAAACAGAATCGGCAACAACATCATTGTATATGATTTTATCAGGCCGGAGGCGTCAAAGGCCATTGTAAAAGGGCAGATTTCCAAAATCAACGGGCGCGTTGCAAAACAAAATAAAATAACCATCGACGTTTTGGAAGAGGTTTATGAATTTTATTGCGGTCAGGCAAATCACGATGAGGTTCTTGAAATGGGCGGCAGAGGAATAGGGAATTTGATGGAAGAGCAGTATATCAATCCCTTGGCGGAATTTATTTTCGAGGCCGACTGTAAGGAGGGGGATTCTGTAGTGATTGCTTTGGAAAATGACGAGGTGAAGTTTGTAAAAAGGTAGTAAAGGGATAAGGCGGGAGAAAAAGTATGTTTTCATACGCGGGCAAAGTAGATATGGGCGTATATGAGCGGCAAAATGACGACAGGCTGCTGATAGGCCCTCATATATTAATAGACGGCGAAATTTCCGGCGTGATAGAAAAAGAATATATTGCCGCCGCGGTCTGCGACGGCGTTGGCGGTCTGGCGCAGGGATACCGTGCGGCCATGACGGCCTTGGAGGCGTGCAGTCATTTAAACAGGCCGGGCGTTACGGCAAAGGAAATAAAAGACGTGATAGAGACGGCTAACAGGAGAATCCGAAACATGCAGAGCTATGAGAATCTGCAAAGCGGCTTACGAACCACAATAGCCGGCGTGTACGCGGATGGGGAGCGTTTTATCGTGTTTAACGCAGGGGACAGCAGGGTTTACAGATTTAGATTCAAGTATTTTTCACAAATTTCCAAAGACCATTCCTTAGTTCAGGATTTGATTGACATGGGGGAAATAACCCCGGAAGAGAGTAAAACCCATCCGCAGAAAAATATTATAAATAAGTGCTTGGGAAACGAGGAAATTGTGAATCCAAGAATTATCGACATGACGGATGATTTTGTAAAAGACGATATCATTATGATATGCTCGGATGGAATTTCGGACGAGGTTTTGGACGCCGAATTGAAGGAGATTCTATTGGCGCATAAGCAGGATGAGTGTCTGCTGGAATGTTGCAGGCTAATCTATCAAAAAGCCATAGAAAAAGGATCAAAAGACAATATGAGTATTGCTTTGCTCAGGAGGGGAGAATAGGATAATGAGTGACGAGAGAATTCCAACAATGCCGCAGACGGGCGAAGAGCGTATTCCCACGATGCCGCAAGCAGGCGAAGAACGTATCCCCACAATGCCCCAAGGGGATGGGGGTTTATGGAACGCGTCCGCAATGCCCCAAGGAAATGGGGGACTTATGGAGCGCGTACCGACGATGCCGCAGACGGATAGCGGTATAGGGGAGAGAATTCCCACAATGCCTCAGGGAATTTCCGGCGGAGACGGGCGCATAGCGACGATGCCCCAAGGACAATCCGGCGGCGACGGGCGAATAGCGACGCTGCCTCAAGTGCAAGCCGAGGAAGGCGGGCGTATAGCGACGCTGCCTCAGGGGCAAGCCGGAGAAGGCGGGCGCGTGGCGACAGTGCCCCAGCAGCAAATGAGGGAAAACAACACGGCGGGGAGAAGGCTTGTTATCACTTCCGATATTCGCTTTACTGGAGAGAAGGGACAGTCTTTTGTCATCGAATCGGGCAATGTGGTGAGCGCGGACAGCGGCGAATCGCAAATTTACGGATGCCATAAGCTTGTTGGCGATGAGCGGTATGTTGCAAGGGTGCTGATTTCCGTTACCCCGCAGTCGGAGGCGGAAAAGCGATTGACCCGCGATAAGGTGATTCAATTTCTTGACGGCATAAGCGCTAAAGAGGACAGCCATATTTTGCCCTTGATTGAGCATGGGACAATCGATATAAATGGGAAAAATTATTATGTAGAGGTTTATCCCTTTTGCCCGGAAGGCGACTTGGGAAGACGGAAGGGAGAGATTTCTTACGCGGAGCTGCACGATGAAATTGTTCCGGCCTTAAATGAAGCGCTTCATCTTTTCCACAATGCCGGGCTGGTCCATCGGGACGTGAAGCCCGATAATTTATATCGATACAAGGGCAGGATTGTGATAGGCGATTTTGGAATCACCTGCGATTTGCGGGCGGACGGTTTTGCAACCGATAGGTATAAGACGGGCACGCTGGGCTATTACGCGCCGGAGCTTATGTCTCAGGCGGCTATTAAAGCCTCGGATTATTATTCCTTTGGGCAGACCGTATGGACGCTGTATAGCGGTGAAATGATGTACCGCAATATTTTGAGGCGTTATAAGGAGTATGGCCTTGAGGAGCAGCGGAATCAAGTTAATTTCGCAATGCTGAATAATGAGTATTACGGGCTTGACGAGATAGGGCGGGAGGATGCTTTCTTGGAAATTTTAATAAGAGGGCTTCTTCAATACGACCCTTCAGGCCGCTTTAATTATGAGCAGGTAAATAGGTGGCTTCAGGGCGACAAGTCGGTCTCCCATGAGATTGCCAAATTTGACAGCAAAGAAATTTTTAACAAATCCTTTAAATACAACGGCAAAGAATATTGGGATAATAACGGAGTTCACGATGCGTTGGCGGAAGATTGGGAAAATGCAAAGGAATTGTTTTATACCGGCGCGTTAAAGGATTTCTTTGTGGCGCAGGATTTTGGCATGGCCAGCGAAATAGACAAAATCGTCAAAGCGTATTCTACCGTGCGCTCCGAAAATGGATATAAGGCTTCGGATGAAGAAATTGACATACAAAATGATATCGGTCTTAGCAGATTTTTTATGCTTTTGGATAAGGGAGCGACGCTTGTATGGCGGGGGACGCAGTATCAGAGCTTTGCGGAGCTTTCGGCGCATATTATGAATTACTTTAATGCGTCGGACTACATAAAGGTCAACAATTATTTTACGGACTTACTTGCATCGGAGCTGCTTGGATACTGGTATCAATATCAAACCCTTGACAGCGAATCCTTTGACAAAGGGATGGCGGATGAAATTAACAACGTTAGAATGATGGCAAGGTCAAATTCGGATTGGATAAAGTTAATTGCCTATGTAGCGGCATGTTATTTGTTTTCCGAGAATCCGGATACTTGCAGCTATAGAGGATGCCGGACCTTAAATGAAATTGGAAAGCATGTGGCGGAGACGGCCGGTGATTTTTATAAAGAGATATCCGGCGTATTAACCAGCGTATTTTTTTATGGATTCCTTTTTGCAAGCGGTTACGGGGACCACGCAAAGTACATGATACAAAATTTGCAGAGCGGAAAAGCGTATCAGGATGTAGAGATGCTTTTTGATTTGTTTAATTCAGAGGTTGACGATTCGGAAATAAGGGCGGAGATTCTGGACTGCTATTTGAAAAAAGGGCCGTCCGCCTATTTATACTGGTGGAAAAATAACCTAGATTTGTATACTTTTAACTCAAAGGAGGCGAAAGCTTTAAAGGCGGAAATAGAAAATTGCGCGATTTCTGGAAAGGAAATTCAAAATCTTAGAAACGGGTTTAAAAAGCTGGAAGATTTGGCAATTAAATTCCGCGGAATGTTTAACAACAATTTATTTCTTGTACAGATGGGGCTGGGTAAGGATAAAAACGATATCGTATCAGATAAAGCGGACGCGTTTTGGCACTATGATTTCTTAAACAGGGAAGCACCGCTGGGATTTTGCGCGTACATTGAGGGAGGAAACGAGTGATGAATGACAAAAGTTCAACAAAATATCTTGACGGCGCATATAAAGAGGCAAAATCTTACGCGCTGAATTTATTGAAGGAGTGCGAGAATACAAGCATCAGATATAAAGAAACGGATAAGTTTTATCATGAATTTTCCAACAAAGAAAATGTGCTTATGGCCCTGTGCGCGGCGGTTGGCGTAATCGGCTTGATAATGCACGGGCTGGCGTTCACCTACATAGAAAGATATTTATTTTCAAGATGGAACTTCGGCGTTTTGGAAGGATATTTTTCAATGATATACAATTTATTTTTCGCGGGGCTCCTTGTTTTTGGCGGCTGGCGCTTGCTTATGCTGGTATATTCCAAAAACGCTGGGCGCGAGCTTGACAAAATAGCGGGACTGTCGAATTCCATAAAATCAGAGCTTGGCAAGGCTGAAAAATGGTATAAAGAGATAGCCGCGCAGGGCTTTAGCCACATTGCCGGGGTATCCGTCGGAAATGTGAATCAGTATGAGAAAACCCTTGCAGAATACAAGGATAAGGCGCAGAAGGTCAAGGGTAAAACCGCCGCGTGGGATAAGCTGTTACTGTGTGCGCTGTTTACGGTACTGCTGGTTGTGCACTTTTGGATTTTAGGCAGATATGCGGTTTCTTCCATTGCGGAAAGCTTTAGCTATCCTTCTGTATTTGTTGTGTGCTGTTCCTATTTCTTATTATTTATTTTGCTTTATGAACTGCAGATATTCCTTTTCGAGTATTTGGGAAGGGTAACAAAGCTTGTAGCGGTTGTAATATATGCGCTTTATCAGATTTTGATGGGAATTCAAATGTCAAAATATGAGAAGCTTTTGTCCGTGATAGAAATATGCAGAATCGACATTGATGGCGACGGCCCGGAGTGGATGGGCATATTGGAGAAATTTGTTTCCACCGGCATTGGAATATTTTTGATTTTTACTTCTGTGCTGGGCTTTATGTTTATTATCAGGACAAACGCGGGCAAAGAGCTTGCTGCAAGGGAAAACGGGATAGAAATTCCTATGAAATATGAGACTTCTAAGCTTTATTCAAAGGAAGAGGTAAGAAGAGGAAATAAGATTGAACTTATTGCGGGGGCGGCTTTTGCCGTTATTGCTCCGAAATATATGTCCGAGATATTGATTAAGGGTGCGTCCTTTGGCCGGGTAATAGGTTATTTTATCATAGGATCAATTTGGTTTGGAATTAGCCGCCTCATGGCAGGGGAAGAGAAAAGGGCCGTATACGGAAAGAGGATAAGCTGGGTAAAAAATAGCTTTTTCTTCTCCTATATGTTTTTGACCCTTGCGCTGGTTCCAGATTTTGGAAGCGGAAGCGTTTTACTTCTCATATTACAGTCTGTTTTGACCGTGCTGGCGTTTGTGATTTTGGCGTTTGTTGTTTGATAATTATATACTTTTTTGGAATGGCTTTTGAATTTGCTGATGAAGTAAAGGAGGATACGACAAATAGATATGCGTTCTATGGACACAGAAATAAAAAATGCGGTAAACGTCACAGATACGGATGCTCAGTATGATGAAAAGGCGAAACGGCTGCTGGGGAATAAAATTATTTTAGCGCATATCTTGGTAAAAACCGTTGATGAGTTTAAAGGAATGAACCCGAAAGATGTGGTTTTTTATATTGAGGGGGAACCGTTTATCAGCGCGATTCCGGTAGAGCCGGGGCTGACGAATGTAGAAAACGAAAAGAAGGGGCAGAGAGTAGTCGGCTTTAATACAGAAAATACGGAGGTAAGCGAAGGACTTATCAGATTCGATATTGTGTTTTATGTGCGCATACCAGACGCAGACGGTGCAAAGAGCGAGCTTTCGCAGATTATTGTAAATGTGGAAGCGCAAAAGGACGAGCCTGCGGAATATAATATACTCAACCGGGCAATATTTTATGTGAGCCGTTTGGTCTCCTCGCAGAAAGAAAGAGATTTTGTAAATACCAATTATGACGATATAAAGCGGGTATTTAGTATATGGATTTGCATGAATATGGACGAAAATAGCATGAATTATGTACATTTGATGAATGATGCCCTGCTTGGTTCTTATGAATGGAGAGGAAAAATTGACCTGTTAAATATTGTTTTAATCGGGCTGTCAAGGAATCTTCCAGAGCGCGGCGGGGAGTATGGACTGCATCGCCTGCTAGGAACATTGCTGTCGAAGAGCCTTTCTTCAGACGAAAAACTGGACATTATTGAAACGGAGTATAATATTCCGATAGCGGATAGCATGAGAAAGGATGTGAGCGTTATGTGCAATCTTAGTCAGGGAATTAGGGAAGACGGGATTGAAATAGGGGAAGCCAAGATAATTTTAAGTATGCACGATAAAGGCTATACATTGGAGCAGATAGCGGATGTGGCAGAAAAAAGTATTGAGGAAATTAAAGCCATTATCGAGAAGAGAGAAGTTGAGTTCGTGTAATTTCAGAATATACAAAAATGAAACACAAAACTACGAGGTTCGCAATGAAATCAAACGGCTATGCAGATATCTTAAATGAAGAAAAAAATTTCCGGTACGTTGTTTTGGCGAATGTCATAAGCCGCTTTGGGGATTCTGTGGACGCCGTTGCATATAGCTGGCTGGTTTACCAATTGACGGGCTCGTCGGCGTGGCTGTCCGTTATAATGGGCGTGAATATGATTCCGACAGTTTTATTTCAGCCCCTTGGGGGTGCGTTGACGGAATACTTTCGCAAAAAACGGGTGATTGTGCTCTGTGATATCCTGCGTGGCGGCGTGGTTTTTATTACAGGCATTTTTATGCTTATGGGTTTTATAAGGCCGTGGCATTTGCTTATTTTTACTTTTTTAAACTCTTCAATCGAGGCGTTACGGATTCCCAACGGGCTGGCGATTCTGCCGCAGATATTGAAAAAAGAAAATTATAAATCCGCCGTTTCTCTGGACCAAGGGGCGAGGCGGACTGCGGAATTAATTGGAATGGGAGGAGCCGGGATTATTATAGGAAGCATTGGGATTGGCGGGGCTTTGTTTGTGGATGCCGTTACTTTTTTAGCCTCCGGGCTTTTGCTTTCGTTTATAAAAGCAAAGAGAGAGGCAGGTAAAAAACCAGTATTTCAATTAGAGGGCTATTGGAGAACATTAAAAGCGGGATTTGGTTATGTAAAGAAAAGCAGTCTGGTAATTATGGTCTGCATTATCTGTGTGGCGCAGAATTTATGTACTCTGCCGATTGAAAATCTGCAGGCGGCCTATATTAGCGAGTATTTGAAACTGGACGTGTTTGCAATGTCAGTGGGAGGAACGGCGATTACAATTGGTATGATACTGGGGGCGTTGATTTTACCGACGATATCGCGGAGAATGACAGAGGAAAAAACGCTTATCAGGGGAGGGATTCTGATAGGCTTGCTTTATTTCTTTTATATTTTGATTGGAATGAACCCTTCCACAGAAGGAAAATATATCAGTTATTTCCTTGTGGCCCTTGCTTTTGGAGCCGTAAATTCCATGATCGGCGTCACGGTTCAGGTTTTGTTCGTGAGCCGAGTGCCGGAGGAATTTGTTGGAAGGGTCAGCGGGATATTTAACGCGCTGGCCTGTTCGTCGCTTCCGATTGGTTCGTTTATGCTGGCTGGATTTTCGACGCTGCTGCCGGTTAAAGAACTATATCTTTTAACAGGTACAGTATCGATTTTTATATTTTTCCTGATTGGCAACTTAAAAGGAAGTTGTGGAAGGAGGCTTGAATTATCAATCTTTTCCCGCCTTCTCCAATCGACTGTCAAAAACCTGTTGAATAGTGGCGTTTAAGATATCCCGCTGAACTGGCTTCGCCACGTGGGCGTCCATGCCGGAGTCAATGGCGTTCCGCACATCCTCCACAAAGGCGTTGGCCGTCATGGCGATAATGGGGATTGTCTTGGCCGAAGGGTGGCCGCTGCTCCGAATCATTCTCGTTGCGGTGTAGCCGTCCATCACGGGCATCTGCACGTCCATTAAAATCAAATCGTATTTGCCGGGTTTGGAGGCCTCGAATTTCTTTACCGCCTCGTGGCCGTTGGCGGCGGTATCGCAGATAGCGCCCTGCGTGGTGAGGATTTTCACTAGGACAAGCCGGTTGGGATCGATATCGTCAACCACTAAAATATGTTTATCTTTTACGGCACTTATCTGGCTGGATTCTTTCTTTTTGATACTCCCCATAATCCGCTGGATTGCCTGTTTGAAGGTGCTCATAAAGAAGGGCTTCGGCATAAAATGATCCACGCCGATTTCCTTGGCCTCCTCCTCGATTTCGCTCCAGTCATAGGCGGTGAGAAGAAGGATTGGAATGTTGTCGGGATAATTTTTGCGGATAAGCCGCGCGGTCTCCAGCCCGTTTAAGTTCGGCATTTTCCAGTCAAGGAGAATCAGGTTGTAGGGCCTTCCCGCCTCGCGGGCGGAGCGCATCATTTGAATAGCGGTTTTTCCGTCGGTGGCATAGTCCGTAACCACGCCTGTCTGCGACATGGTTTTGACAATATTAAGGCAGACTTCCTCCTCGTCGTCGGCAACAATCATGCTTGTTATCTTGTGGTCGTTCCAGAATTTAGGGTCGTCCTCCTTTTCCTGAATACAAAGCTCAAGCTCTACCGTGAAAGTGGTTCCAACATTTTGGGTGCTTTCCACACTGATGCTGCCGCCCATCAAATCTACCAAACTCTTGGTGATTGCCATGCCAAGGCCGGTGCCCTGTATCTGGCGTTTGGACTCGTTGTCCTCGCGGGTAAAGGGGTCGAAAACAATCTGTAGGTAATCGCTGCTCATGCCCATGCCGTTGTCACTGACGGTAAAGCGGATACGGCTGTAGTTGTCAACCACCTGCGGAAGCTCATCTACCCGCATTTGAATGATTCCGTGTTCAGGGGTGTATTTCACGGCATTTGATAAAAGGTTAATCAAAATTTGGTTGATGCGCAGCTTGTCGCCCAGCACGTGCTCATAGGCCAGATGGGAGACATAAATGTCAAAGGTTTGATTTTTATTGTTGGACTGAGGGCGGATAATAGTGTTAATCTCATCGATAACCTCAGCCAGATTCATCTCGGAGATATTCAGCGTGGCGCTGCCGCTCTCGATTTTGTTCATATCCAGCACGTCGTTGATAAGCCCAAGAAGATGCTGGCTGGCGGCGTCAATGCGCTTATTGTATTCCATTACCGTATCGGGTTTATCCACCTCGTCCCGCATGAGGGCAAGAAAACCAATGATGGCGTTCATGGGGGTACGGATATCGTGGCTGACGCTCCCAAGAAACGCGCTCTTGGCGTCATTGGCGGCCTGCGCCATGCGCAGGGCTTCCGCTAGGGAATCCTGAGCCATGCGCTCCGTGGTGCGGTCGGAGATATAGCTTATCCGCTTGGTACGGCCCTGAATAGAGGTGCAGTAGGCGTTTTCCACAAAATATTTGCGCTCGCCGGTTTTGGGATTAACTCTCTCGGTGTTCCGGGGCTTTGTAGACTGGCCGGGGGTTAAGGCGTTGAGCTCGGCATAGTAGGCCTTTGTAGCTTCGGGGGATGCTGCAAAATCATCGTCCCAGATATAGTCAAGTAAATTCTCCGCCTTTACGCCAAGTACCCGCTCCACGTTGGGGCTGACGTATTCAAGGGTTTCCGTCTCATGATCCAGCATGATGTACACGTCGTTGGTGTTGGTGGCAAGGTAGCTGGCAAAGATATTAAAAAATTGTTCTTGGTACTCGATTTCCTTGTCCTTTGCAAGAAGATGCCTTTGAGTGCGAAAAACCAGCAGGATAAACATGGCGCAGATAAATAGGAATAGGATAAGGAGCCCTAACGCCATTTGAAAATCAAGTAAAATTTGATTCGTCTCCTCCGTGAGCGCGTCCAGCGGGACCACGGAGACAAGATACCATTCCGTCATGCTCTCCAGCGGAGTATAGGTATAAACAAACTCGCCCGCGTCGCCGGATACGGTCATGCTGCCCGCCCCGTGGGCGTTTAGCTCTTCTTTCAGGCGGTCAACGTCTTTTTGCTGGCCGTGATTTTCAATAATTAAATCAAAAATATTGTTGTAAAGATTTCCCGTGATGCCGTCAGGACGCAGAAGGATATCCCCCTTTTGGTTGATAATGTGGGCAAAGCCTTGATCGTTGTAGAAGGACAGCGAAAAAGATTCGGAAACCTTGCTGCGGTCAAAGCTTTTTTGAATCAGGCCTTTATGGCCGTTTTTGAAGGTAAAAATTTCGTAATAACCGAATCGCAGGGTGCCGGAGTAAAGTCCCGTATAGGGTTCCCGGAAGCCGCTGCCGTCAAGGGAACGGTAGACATTTAAATCCTCTTCCTCTAACTGCCGGATATCGTCGAAGGAAGTGCCGCATACCCAGCCATCGTCGAGACATGCCGCCAGATAAATTGCGTCCGCCTCGCTGGGGAGCGTTAGAAGCTGTTGAATGTCTTCCGGCGTGACGTCTTTTTGGGAGAAAAACTCCGCGTAGCTTAAGAGCTCTTCCCGCTCCTTCATGGTAAAGGTGTCAAAATCCTGCTGTTGCTGTTTAGTGACAGTCATGACATTTTGGATTGCGTTGTCCTGCAGGTTGCGGCGCAGCTTTTTTACATAGTTGGCCCCGAATATCATAATAACTCCCATACATGCCACAATCAGAATAATTACTAGCAATTGATGATACTTTTTGATTTTTTCAGTCATTTCAAATTACCTCCATGACCTTGGCGTTACGGGAAAAAGAAAGACTGCTCGTGCGCCTGAAAACATAACCTTACAGCATGGATGCTGTGTGTAACCTCTTATTTTTAGTATAGTCTCTTGGGTGAAAAATGCAAGGTGTTTTGAGCGGGTAAAAAATATTTAAGCTGGATAAAAGTATTTGAGCCGGATAAAAAGTATTTGACATAAAAGGGAAGATAATATAGCATTTAAAAAAATATTTAAGAGGAGATATAAATGGAGAAAGTGATTGAAAATTTTTTGAGGTATGCGGTTATCGACACAGAGTCGTCGGAGGATTTTGTGGGCGTATCCACGCCCTCCACGGAAAAGCAGCACAATCTGGCAAAGGTTTTAGTAGAGCAATTGCAGGAGATGGGAGCGGAGGAGATTGAATATGATAAAAAGCGGTGCTATGTGTACGCCTCTGTTCCGGCTTCCGCCGGATGCGGGAGCGCGCCGGTGATAGGCTTTATCGCCCATATGGATACTTCCCCGGCCGTTACGGGCGCGGGGGTAAAGCCTCGGATAATCGAGGATTACGATGGGGAGGACATTATTTTAAACGAGGAAAAGCAGGTGGTGATGAAAACCGCAGATTTTCCTGAACTGCCCTTGTACAAGGGAAAAAGGCTGATTGTGACGGATGGAACAACCCTTCTTGGCGCGGACGACAAGGCGGGCGTGGCGGAAATTATGGCCATGGCGGAGTATTTGTTAGAGCATCCGGAAATTGCCCACGGCAAAATAAGGCTTGGATTTACGCCGGACGAGGAGGTGGGGGCCGGAGCGGATTACTTTGACGTAAAGCTCTTTGGCGCGGACTATGCCTACACGGTGGACGGCGGCAGGCTTGGGGAGCTGGAAT
>JAMPGS010000021.1 GCA_023663815.1 Clostridium sp. | reverse complement strand
AGGGTCAATAACACCGTAAATAAGTTCCACGAACAGGTTCGCCAAAAGCACCATGATTGTGATAATCAAGGTACAGGCGGAAATCAACGGATAATCCTGCCCTCTAACCGCCGTCATCAGGGTAGAACCAATACCGGGATAACTAAAGATAATTTCCGCAACCAGCGCGCCGCCCATCATGGTTCCAAGGCTCATTGCCAAACCGGTAATCTGAGGAAGCATTGCGTTTCTGAACACGTAACCGACAATTTTTCTGTCCTTGATTCCAAGAAAACGGCTGTACTTCACATAATCCGCGTTCAACTCGTAAATCGCCATGGAACGCATACCGATTGCCTGACCGCCAATGGTAATCAAAACGATTGACCAGAAAGGAAGCTGATAATGGGAAATTACCGAGCGGACAAACTCCCAGCTTGCATTGGGAATCAAATCAAAGCCATAACCGCCGCTGGTAGGGAACCACTTTAAATTGATACCAAATACCGTCAACAAAATAATAGCCATACCAAAAGCAGGGAAGTTGCTGATAAACATAAACACCGGAAGGATAACCTTGTCAAAGGCTCCTTTTATGTAAGCCGCCACAGCTCCAAGGAGATTGCCAAGAATCCAGCCCACAACAATGGCCGGAAGCTGCAGAGCCAACGTCCATCCTACAGAGGACTTTATAATATCCGCTACCGTTCTGGGATACTGGCCAAAAGAAACGCCAAAATCGCCGCGGATAGCATTTTTAGCCCAAATACCGAACTGCACAATCATGGGCTCATTGATGCCAAATTTTTCTGCATAGTCGTTTAATACCTTCTGAATTGCCGTAGCATCTGTCATACCGGATACGGAGCCCGCCGCAATACTCGCCACAGGGTCGCCGGGCATCAGCCTTGGCAGTACGAAATTCAGTACGATTGCAAATAATAACGTAATCAGATACCATACGATTTTCTGACCGTAATATTTTTTAAATCCCTTCAAATACTCTCACCCCAATCCCCTTGTTTAAAAAACCGGGCGGAAAGCCTAAGCCCCGCCCGACTTTTTCAAGGATTTTTTATTATACAGCTTTGCTGCATTAATTCGATAGACAACTTTAGCCGCTGTCTTATTTAATCCTATTCAACTAATGTTAAATTGTAAAGAGCTGCGATTCCATAACCGTCTGTACAATCGGTAGGAGGAATGTTGCTTCCGTCGTCCTTCATCGGATATCCGGTCCATACGGATTCGTTTACAATGTAGAACAATTCCGGTCTGTACATAAGAGCAAAGTTAGGAACGTCTGTCAGATAAATCTCGTTCAATCTTGTGTAGTATTCTTTCAGAACAGCTTCGTCTGTCTCAAGGGGAATCTTTGCAAGAATTTCGTCTGCTTCATCGTTTCTATATTTGCTCCAATTACCGCTCCAGTTTACTGTTAAATCAGCATACGTGCTGCTCAAGAACTGCATACAGCGTCCCCAAGGGTTCGTGATGGAACCGCCTGAAGGAGAGTTCATACAAATTTCAAAATTGCCTGTTGTAATATCATCATAGAATGTGTTAGTATCCGGGAACGTTGTCTGGATATCAATGCCAATCTTCTTAGCGGAAGATGCAACGATTTCAAGGGAGGCCATCCAATCTGTCCATCCATCAGGACACTCAGCCTTGAAGGAAAGAGGCGTTCCATTGTACTCGCGGATGCCATCGCCGTCGCTGTCAACGATGCCTGCTTCGTCAAGAAGGGCGATTGCGCCGTCGATATCGTTTCCTGCAAACTGTAAATCTTTTACCGCGTCATGGTCGTACAGAGCCTGCTCGCCGTCCGTCGGGTTCATGGTAGAACGGGGAACCTGCGTGAAGGTAGGAGACTGATTGGACATAGCGGATGCAATAATCTGGTCGTAATCAGTCGCCATAGCGATTGCTTTTCTTACTTCCACTTGGTCTAATCCGGGCTTCTCAACGTTCATCCAGCAGGAAGGCATGGTAGCGCACTGTCCATAAGGAGGCTCGTCGATGTATGTAGTGATAGGAAGGTTCTTCTCCTCCCAAAGCTTCTGCACGTCGGTTGTGAACTGCTGGCAAACGTCAACATCACCCGCCTCTAATGCAACCTGACCTGCGTTGTTATCAGCGTAGATAACATGGGCAATGTACTTAGGTGCAGGGAGTTTGCCCCACATGGAAGCAGCCTGCCCCCAGTAATTCTCGTCCCTGATAAATACAACCTTCTGATCGTCGTCAAAGAAAGGCATATAAGGGCCAGAAGCAACAAGGTCTTCCATCTTATCAAGTTTTACAGCTTCCTTATCGGAATCGTTTCTTGTCTCAACCGTCTCAAGATATGCCTGCTGCATAATGAACATCTGCTGAAGAAGCTGCTGAACCTTCAGAGGATTCACCGGGTTCCCCTCATCATTTAATTTAGACACAATAGCTAAAGTCGTATCGTCTGTTGCTGTGATAGATTCTACATAATTAGAAAAATCCAGACCAAGAGAAGACTCATACTTTACATTGCAATCCCACGTATAAGCAACATCGTTTGCCGTGAGAGCTGTGCCATCGCTCCAGTGAGCGTCGGGATTCATCTTAACGGTCATGCTGGTAAGCGCATCGTCGTCCCAAGACCAATCTGTAGCAAGCAAGGGATAAAGCTGTCCGTCTAACAGATTGTACATGAAGAGCGTCTCGTAAATCAATGTACGGGAAGAATCCTTCTGCTGAATACACATTGCATTGTTGGAGTTTGTTGAAAAAGGGTTCCAGTCGTTGATGGTGCCCCACTGCTGTCCTGCAAAATACAATGTCTCGTTTCTCGGTGTGCTGGTGGTGTCGCCTGCGGATGCTGTGTCTGCCGCCGCATCGTCTGTTGCTGCTGCGTCGTCGGTAGCCGCTGTGTCGTCCGTAGCTGCTGCCGCGTCGTCGGTTGTGGCCGATGCATCACTTGTTGCCGGTTCGGAGCCGCCGCCACAGCCCGCAAGCAATGATGCCGTCATAGCCAAGGTTGCAAATAAAGCAACCAGTCTTTTACTGCGTGATTTCATAACTTTTTATACCTCCTGTTTTTTTGGTGGAAAATAAACGTCAATCTCTAAGCTGACTTATTTTCCTGTTTCTCCTATACTAACATATTTGTACAAAAAGCACAAGCAAAAAATAAAAAAAACAAAAAAAACGCGAAGTTTGCACAAAGTAGTATGCGTCGCGTTTTTTTCTAGCTTTTCTGATATTGTAAAAAGCGGTATTTCCCGTGTTTTCAGCGGTCCGCCCGTGATTATTTATGATGCTTCAATGAGATATCTATACTTATCTTTGATACATCTGCGGCGTATCACTCCCAGACGTCGCTCCCAAGCCCATTGATAAATCCAGAAAGTTCCAGCGCCATCTTCATGGCCTCCTGCACTCTTATGTGCCCCGGCGTGCCCCGCCCGTTTTCCTGATACAAGAAATGCACGATTTTTGAATCGTTTAATTCCGCGCACGCTTTCCCAATGCCTCTGTCCCACCCTGCATTATGGTGCAAAATGGTGGTTGCCAGCACAATCCATGCTTTCGGGTACAATTCCCTTATGGAAAGCACCCATTCCTTATATTTGCGCCGCCATTCCCGCGCCTTTTCCCCACGCTCGTCCTCCATGATATCCTCCGGCCATGCATCATTTTGCCCGATGGCAATCACCACCACATGAGGGGTATAGCGGTTAAAATTCCAATCCCCGCGTTTTCCTTCCTTCTCATAAAAACGCACTTTTTTGTAGCAACTCTCCATTCCCGTCTGCCCGTCCATAAAATAGCCGCTTCCGTCGCAAAGGGCAATCCCCCCCTGCGCCACAATGTGCGCCCTTGCATGGAGCAGCCGGGCCGTCGCCCATGCGTAAGAAAAATAAGCGTTGGAAAACTCCCCGTCGTTCTCCGGGTCCTCCTTCCCGCAATAATCCAAAGCCTCGGCCACCTCCCCGGCCGTCACGGAATCCCCGTAAAACTCTATTTTCTTTCTGGGCAGCGGGCGGGCCTTTACCACATTTGCCCCATACTCCAAGAGAAAGCCCAAGAAAGCGTACTCATGGCTGTTGTCCATCCTTTTAAAAAAAGTAATCATGTGCTCCGCGCCCTTGTCCAAATCCTCGGCCAAGGTCAGCACCACCGGCTCCCCGTCCTTTTCAATTTCTACCTTGCTCTGGGTATCGTCCAAAAGCGCTCCCACAAAGGACCGATGGTAATACCGCTTATTGATTACCACCGCTTTCACATAGGAAGAGCCCGTAAAAGCCATCCTCACAAAGCTGCCCGGCATGGTGAACACCGGCGCGTCCGGGTTCTCATCGTCAACCCTGCCGCAGTACTGCAGCTCGTCGCAGATTGGCTCCACAAGGCGTTCTCTTTCTTTATCATAGTTGTTCCACTTATTCATAGCTGGCCTCCGTTTATTAGGTTGTAGTTGTTTTTAGGTTGTAGTCGTTATAAGGTTGTAGTTGTTTTTAGGTCTTTATAGCCGTCTTTAGGTTTTTATAGTCATTTTTGTAATCGTTTTTCGAACATAATATAGTAGCAATTTAAATCAAAATCGCTGCACTCCCTTTTATTTTCCGGCAAAAAAGACAATATTTTTTCCCGCGCTTGTCCGTCCTGCAGCTCCTCCCGCAGCTTATCCGTTATCCCGTTCACCTGCAAAAATTTTTCAATCTCCGCAAGGGCCCGTTCCAGTTTTCTTTTCTCCACCACAAAATCCATATCGTAGCGGCTTTCAACTTCCCACTGGCTAAGCATCTCCGCGTGCTCGTCAATCCATTCCGTGACAATCAGGTTTGCGCCGTTATGGCAAACCATCTGCAGCAGCTTTGCAATCCGATGAGTATTCGGAACCGTCACCCCGACACATTCTAACGCGCCTTTCATCACTTTCTCAACGCATTGCTGCAAGTGATACGCTGAATTATTGAAGAACATCTCGTCACATGTCACCAATTTCCCATCGGGAAATTGATGACCTGCTTGCGCTTCAGCGCAATTCCTTGCATTGTAAGGGGTCTGGAAAATTGTTTTGGCCGCCTGATAGTCCATATATGCGCTTTTAAACAATCTCACGTCACACATTCCGCGCGCTCCTTTCATATAATAATAAACCTTTTTTGTCAATTTCCAGATATAACCGGCTTTCATGGCTGATATTGGAAACGATGTCCACTTCGCAGTCAAGCGTCGGCTCCTGCTTTAAAGGAAGAGCCGCGTCAAACTTTTCAATGTATACATCAATATCGCTGCCGCTGCCGCATCGAAATTCCAGAGAACTCCCAAACAACACAATTTTTTTAATATTCCCGTCGGCGGACAATAGCTCTAAAAGCTTCTGCACTCTTTTCTGCATAAGCGGATGCACGCGGTTTGCATGTGGAAAATTAACGCCGTCTTTTACCTCAAAATCCCACATATTTCTGAAATCATTCATGGTTTTCCTCTTTTTTTGCCGTTTGCATAATTTTTGAGCGGCGTTCTTTATTAAAAACCGCTCCACGTCCGGTTTCTTCGGGCAAGAAAATCCGGAGAGCAATTCAACAAGTGCAGGCTCCCCGGCTTCCCTATCGTCTCCTAACGCCAAGTACTTGCGGATATTGATTACAAAAAATTTATCCGTTATTGGCATTTTATAACATCACGTGAAATAGTTCCATATTCATATATAGTATCACTTGGAAGATCAATAAAATCATTCCAATAAACACAAGTCCGACTTTCGTCAAGCCGCACCTGCTCAAAAAGCCCATGGATATATTTTAAGTCTTCATATCCTTTTATAGTTTTTATATCTTCTCCAACATCATACAAACAATCCCGTCCATCATCAAATACAACATAAAGTATATAATTTTCAAGCGGTTTCACGCTTTTTATTCGCGGTATCATTGCCAACCTCCGACTATTATAAGGGTGGTAGTTTCCTTAAATTTTGACTATACCACATTTCAAGCAATTCATTTTGATTGTTTTCCATCCACTCTTTTACAAGTTCCTGCGCTTTCTTAGGAAGATCACCTTCAGTCATTTGCATAGTTTTTAGATCAAAAATTCCTATATGTTCACCATATAAAGCATGTATATGACTTGGTTCGTGTTCTTTTGGTTTAAAGAACATTTTTACTACAATTCCATAAAATCTACTTATTTCAGGCATTTTGTTACTCCTCTGACTTATTCATACCTCTCCTATTCACATTTTATTATCTTATTGCAGTTAATGCAACAAGATTTTTTAAGCAAGAATACAAAGACTTTAAGGCAAAGGCTGTTTTAAAACAAAAAGCAAGAACTTTGAGGCAAAGGCCATTTTAAAGCAAAAAGACAAAGGCCACCCGCAACGGACGGCCCCTGCCTTTACATTTTATAATATGAAATTTGTATGTGCAGCTCTATGCTTTATGTCCGCAGCCGCCGCAATGGGCGCAATCACACCCACACTGCAGAGACTTTCCGCTCTTCTTATCACGTATTATTTTTCTTACAGACAGCCCCACAATACAAATTAAGACTGCCGCCGTAATTATTGTTCCCATAAATAAGAGCCTCCTATTTCTTTTTGCGCAGACATCCTTCCCGCGCGTCTTTGTCTGGAGAAATGTCTGCCAATTCACAACCTATTTTACACGCGCCATTTTCTTCATGTCAACCCGCAGCGTGCCGCTTTCCTTGTAAGGACGGAAAAGCAGGTAAATAAAGCCAATCACCAGAAGAAGCGCAATCACCGTGCCGATACCGAAGCCGCCGCCGGTAAACATCGTTCCAAGCTGGAATACGCACAGGGAAACGGCGTAGGCAAGTACTGTCTGATAGCCAATGGCAAACCAGAACCATTTGATATTGTTCATTTCTCTCTTGATGGCGCCCATGGCTGCAAAGCAGGGAGCACACAGCAGGTTGAATACAAGGAAAGAATAAGCCGCAACGCTCGTCATGCTGCCCGCAAGCTGTCCCCAAATTTCCTCGCCTTCCTCAGCCACTTCCGCAAAGCCGTAAAGAATACCGAAGGTGCCGACCACATTTTCCTTTGCAATCAAGCCCGTGATTGCCGCAACCGCCATTTTCCAATCGCCCCATCCAAGCGGTGTAAATACCGGCGCCAAAATACTGCCAAGGCCCGCCAAAATGCTGGCGTCAAGCTGTTCCGCTTCCAACATTCCAAAGGAGCCGTCCACCCAGCCAAAGCTCATGAGGAACCAAAGCACAATTGTCGATAAAAGAATAATCGTTCCCGCTTTTTTGATGAAGGACCAGCCGCGCTCCCACATGCTCCGAAGAACGCTTCCCACTGTGGGCATATGATAAGCCGGAAGCTCCATTACAAAGGGCGCAGGGTCTCCCGCAAACATTTTTGTCTTTTTTAATATGATACCGGAGCAGATAATCGCCGCGATTCCCACAAAGTACGCGCTGGGGGCAACCCACCATGCGCCGCCGAAAAGCGCGCCTGCAATCAGGCCGATAATCGGAAGCTTCGCCCCGCAGGGAACAAAAGTCGTCGTCATAATCGTCATTTTTCTGTCTCTGTCATTCTCAATAGTCCTTGACGCCATAACGCCAGGAACGCCGCAGCCGCTTCCAATCAGCATGGGAATAAAGGATTTTCCCGAAAGGCCAAACTTTCTGAAAATTCTATCCATGATAAAGGCAACTCTCGCCATATATCCGCAGGCTTCCAAGAAAGCAAGGAAGATAAACAGCACCAGCATCTGGGGCACAAAGCCCAGCACCGCGCCCACGCCGGCTACAATACCGTCCAAAATCAGCCCCTGCAGCCAGTCGGCGCAGCTGATAGCTTCAAGCAGATTTCCTATTAAAACGGGAATACCGGGTATCTCAAGTCCAAACAGGCTCCAGCCCTCGCCAAACACTCCGTCGTTGGCCCAATCCGTGGCCCACGTTCCCACAGTAGTCACAGAAACATAATAAACTAAAAACATTACAATTGCAAAAATGGGGAGCGCCGCCCACCGATTTGTCACCACTCTATCAATCTTATCCGATACGGTCAGCTTCTTTTCGCTGGCTTTCTTGTAGCACTCGCCGATGATGGAACCGATGTAAACGTATCTTTCATTAGTGATGATACTCTCGGTATCGTCGTCCATTTCCTTTTCAATTCTGCTAATCTCCGCAGATACGTCGGGAACGTTTTTCATCTGTTCCGCGATTTTGTCATCTTTTTCCAGCAGCTTAATTGCAAAAAACCGCTTTTGCTCCTCTGGAATCTCGCTGCCCAGCCTGCTTTCAATGGATTCCAGCACGTTTTCCACTCTAACCGCAAATTTGTGTACCCGCTGGGCGGCCACGCCTTTTTCTGCAAGCGCAACCGCGCGTTCCGCTGCCTTTGTAACGCCTGTTCCCTTTAACGCGGAAATTTCAACCACCTCGCAGCCCAGCTTTTCGCTCAGCTTAGCGATATCAATTTTGTCGCCGCTCTTTTCCACCACGTCCATCATGTTCACAGCCATCACCACGGGAATCCCCAGCTCTAAAAGCTGCGTGGACAAGTACAGATTTCTCTCGATGTTCGTTCCGTCCACAATATTAATAATCGCGTCGGGCCTTTCCGTAATCAGATAATTTCTCGCAACCACTTCCTCCAATGTATAAGGAGAAAGGGAGTAAATACCGGGCAAATCCATGATAACGACGTCCTTTTTGCCCTTTAATTTTCCTTCCTTCTTTTCCACCGTAACGCCCGGCCAGTTTCCCACAAATTGATTAGAGCCGGTCAGCGCGTTAAATAATGTTGTTTTACCGCAGTTCGGATTACCTGCAAGCGCAATCTTCATTGACATGACACATCTCTCCTCTATCTTTTATTAGTTTCCACTAACTCTAGTTCCAACAAACGCTGATTTGCGGGAGCAAACCAGCTTATTCCACAAGAATCATCTCGGCATCCGCCTTGCGTAGCGAAAGCTCGTATCCCCTCACCGTTACTTCTACCGGGTCCCCAAGAGGAGCTACTTTTCTCACAAAAACCTCTACTCCTTTGGTAATTCCCATGTCCATAATTCTCCTTTTCACCGGTCCTTCGCCGGTAAGCCTTGCCACCTTCACGGTGTTCCCGCAGGAAATTTCCTTCAATGTTTTCATAATTTTTCCTCTTTCTGCGCTGCTTTTTTAGCCCGGCCCTGTAGCGCACACAATTATAAATGCAGAAATGTGAATGTAGATGCATGTACGTACAAACAAAATACACCGACATAAATGCACAAACATAAATATCTAAGCATAACTGCACAAGTACAAATATAGAAACATGTATGCACAAGCAAAATATGACGCATGAATACACAAGCATAGATACACAAACATAAACGTACAAACATAACTGCGCATAAATTCATGCACAAGCATAGTACGCAAATATAAACCCATAGACACAGATGCGCATAGATTCACGCGCAAGCATAAATGCTTGGGGAGTTTGTGAAGGCAGCGCGCCCACAAACTCTTTGGGTGAAAGTTTGCTTTTACCCTACCATAACCTTGTTTGCCATATCCCGGCCAATTGCAACTCTCGCGTCCTTCACGTTGACAATCAAATTGCCCCCAATCTGGGATATCACCGTCACGGCTCCGCCGGTCACAAACCCAAGGTTTTCAAGGAACCTTCTTGTTTCTTCCTTACCGCCCACTTTATGTATCACAACGGGCTCCCCTTCCTTCATCATTGATAGCGGCATCTTCACACCCTCTTTCGGTACCTAGTTTTAAATTTCTATCGTTTAGTTGATTTTTCTATCCAGAGTTAGTATATGCTATCCGCCATTAGTTGTCAATAATATTTTTCTCAAATTTTTAATATTTTTTAAAGGAATTTTATGGTATACTTTTAATAAAGAAAGTAACTATCTGTTTTGCCCTGCTGTAAAAGCAGTTTTTGAAATGAGGAAAATTATGCATACGACTGAATCTTCGGAAAATTATCTGGAAACAATACTCATATTGAGCAAATCCCACCCCGTTGTCCGTTCGGTGGACGTGGCCGAGGAGCTGGGCTTCAAAAAATCAAGCGTCAGCGTCGCCATGAAAAACCTGCGTGAAAAGGAACACATCACCGTCACGAAGGAAGGCTTTATTTACCTGACCCCCACCGGCAAAGAAATTGCAGAAATGATTTATGAACGCCATGAGCTTTTCACAAAATGGCTGATACAACTGGGCGTCGATGAAAAAATCGCCGCGCAGGACGCCTGCAAAATCGAGCACGTTTTGAGCAAAGAAAGCTTTGAAGCCATCAAGAACCACATTAAACTGCTATGAAAAATTCATCTTTTGACACAAATATGGATATTATGAGGGGAAGAAGGCGTGGAGGGAAAAGGGATGCTTGACCCTATGAATGGCTCGGATGGAACAAAAGAAACGCTTGACATTGTGGATACTACAGAATACTTGACATTATGAAAGACATGGACATAATCGCTGACGAAAATTTTTTTACTTTTATGAATGAGAAGGTTGTTCCTTATCTGGAATCCATTTGCCAGAGCGGATATGTCGAGGCCGCGCGCCCTTCAAAGATAAGTCCCGCGGGTGGAAAGCTTTATTATGAGATGTACCGGCCGAAAAATGCTGTGGAAAGTTGTACAAACTGCAATTGTAAAGGCACAATCGTCATCTGCCACGGCTTCTCGGAATCCATTGAAAAATATAAAGAAGTCATTTACTACTTTACAACCGCCGGTTATCAGGTCTACCTAGCCGACCACCGTGGACACGGGCGTTCCCTGCGAGACACCAGCCATCCCCATATGGTTCATGTCCGGCAGTTTGCAGATTACGTGGAAGATTTACATTCTTTCATATTAAAAGTGGTAAAGCCCTCCTGCGGCGAACTTCCCTTATACTTATACGCCCACTCCATGGGCGGCTGCATTGGCGCGATGTATCTGGAAACCTACCCCGATACCTTTCAAAAAGCCATCCTCACCTCCCCCATGCTGGGCATTATGCTGGCGGTTCCTGCTCCCTGCGCTCTTGCCTTGGGACATATCATGACAAGCCTCCACAAAGAGGAAAGCTATGCGCCCGGTCAAAGCCCTTACAGCCCCGATGAAAAATTTGAGGATAGCTGCAGCTCCAGCCTTCCCAGATTTCAGTATTATCAGGAAAAAAGAGCGGCAAACCCGCTTTTCCAGACCAGCGGCGCAAGCTACGGGTGGTCTTATCAATCGCTACACGCCTGCCGCTTTGCAACGCAAAAAAGGAACTGTGAAAAAATCACCGTCCCCGTTCTTGTGTTCCAGTCCTTAAATGACAATCTGGTAAAAGCGTCCTCTATCCAACGGTTTGTGGAGCGCACCCCGTCTGCAAGCCTCATAAAAATTGACGGAAGCAGACACGAAATTTACAATAGCCCCGCCAAGGTTCTTAAGGAATATTATCGGGCGGTTTTTGAATTTTTAAAGGAATAAGGAGCCCTCCATGAAAAAGAAACCCAAACAAATCGCGGCAATTATCTGTATTGTATTGCTGGTTCTCTTATATGTAGCTACGCTGGTAATTTCTCTTCTGGATTTTCCCGGCTCGGACCGGCTTTTTGCGGCGTGCCTTGTTGCGACTGTCGGACTTCCTATCCTCCTGTGGATTTACATTTGGGCTTACGGCAGGCTTACAAACAAATCCACCATTGCGGAGCTTTACCCTGATAGCGAGGGGGAAAATGAAGATTCCTGACGGGCAAACTTATGATTATGATTTTTGCGCTAAAAAAATGATTTTATAAACAAAAATATTTTATAGCATTTTTATTATCTATATCATTTATTGCCATTTAACGCAGCATTGCTTCCAGCTCTTCCTTCGCCTGCGCAAGATTGTGAAATACAATCCCTTCCATACCTGCTTCTCTTGCCGCCTCTACGTTCTTTGCTGTGTCGTCAATAAAGACGCACTCCTTTTTATCGAGCCCGTACTGACTGCAAAGCAAACGGTAAATTTCTTGGTCGGGCTTAATCAGCTTAACCTGCCATGAGATAATAGCTCCGTCCGTCTCGCTCAAAAAATCCAACGCGCCGCTGCACTCCTTAAAGGCCGTCTCACCGAAATTGGAGATAACATAAATTCCATATCCGCGCTCCTTTAATTCCCGAAGCCACGGCTTCGCATAGTCATAGCGCACTATCATGCCGCGCATGTTCGCGTAAATTTCCCGTATTTCCTTTTCCACCGCCGGATTATTTGCAATAAAACCTGCAATCAGCTCCTCGTCGCTCATTTTTCCTCTGTCCATCTCGCTCCAAAGGCTGCTCCTGACCGTAGCGTCCGCAAGCTGCTCAAACACCTCGTCGGAATACCCAAAGCTGTGAAAATAATCCTGCCAGTGGAAGCCCGCAAGTACGTTTCCAATGTCAAATACAATATTTTTAATCATTTTTTACCTCTGAAATTTTCAAAAACTCGTCCGCCGCGCGGGAAATTGGCAGCTTCCCATTCCGCACCACGCATATCTGCCTTTTAGGAATTATTTTGTTAAAGCGAAGCTCAAAAAGCCTTCCGTCCTCCAGATACTCCGCCGCAAAATCCTTTACCACGCTTCCCACGCCAAGCCCCCGCAGGGCAAACTGGACAATCATATCGCTGGTGGCAAGCTCAAATTCCGGTCGGAGCTTCACCCCATTTTTCCCTAAAAAATGCTCCATATAGCTTTTAGTACTGGTATTTCCCTCCAAAGATATTATAGGAAGCTTCTCAAGCTCCTGCAAGTCCAACATGTGATTTTTATACTGAATAAACTTTCTTCCCGCCACGAATACATCTTCAATCTCCCGAACTGGCAGCACGGAAAACTCCTGCCCCGCCTCCACCGGCGTGCTTACCGCGCCGAAATCGATTTTTCCCTGCCGCAGCAGATTGAGCGTTTCCGGCGTCGGCGCATTGGTAACAGTCACCTTTATGCCGGGATATTTTTCATGGTATTCCTGAAGCAGCGGCAAAAGGTAGAATTTGAGGGTCATGTCGCTTGCTCCGATTTTAAGCTCCCCGTAATCAAGACGGAGCATGGAGGAAAGCATTTTTTCTCCCAGCAAAATCTGCTCGTATCCAGCCTTCACATGCTCATACAGTATTTTTCCCTCAGGCGTGAGCCGAATTCCCCGCGCCGAGCGCACGAACAGCTTTACCATAAGAGCCCCTTCAAGCTGCTTTAGGGCTTGACTTACCGCCGGCTGGGAAATGGACAGCTCCGCCGCCGCCGTTGTAAGGCTCCCGCATTTTGCCGCATAATAAAAAACTTTATAGTATTCCAGATTTTCCGTCATGGCCTTACAGCTCCTGTCCTCTTTTCCACTTCATATCCGGCTCTCCCTTGCGCAGAAAGAGGCTCTTTTTCCCAAGAAAAGGATACATATTCCGGCGCAGGGCCTCCTTGTCCCTGACAAGGAGGTTTTCCCCTGTCAGCACCAAAATCAGCTTTGACCTTGCATGGAAAAGCTTCAAATTCGCCGACAGCGCGTCGAGAGATTTTTCCTCTGTCCGCTCCTCGTAGCCTTCAAAACTGCTTCCCATCTGCAGAAACGGAAGCGGAACCACCTGATTTTCCATGTCCTCATCGCTTTTCCAATACAACAAGTTTAATCGCACATTGCGAAATACCTCGCTGTGAGCGCGCAAAGCAGAAGAAATGTCAAAGCTCATCTGCTTCACATATTCCTTTGGGAGCTGGCAGTCGATTACCAGCGTCATTTCCAATATGCCGCCGCCGTAATTCCCCGGCACATGCAAGACCCGTTCCACGGCGTTATTTAAGTTCATTTTGGCTGGTAAGTCCATGTTTCCACCTCATTTTATGTTGTCTGTGATAATAATTGATATATTTTTTCACAGTCATATTCGGGACTGCATTTTCCGGCAATCTCGCAAATATGCTCTACCGTCGGCAGCTCCTCCTCCAATTCCTCTGAAATCTGCGCAGGTGTTTTTCCCTTAGATAATTTTCGGCATACCAAGGATATCAAATGCACACTTTTTCCTTTTTCAATTCCGGCTTTCTCCCCATCGCTCCAAATCATCTCGCCTAGTACGGTCATACTCAATTCCTCCTTTACCTTGTTTAAATCTGCTCCTTCCAGAAATTTGCAGGCAAAAGCATATAAAATCCCCTCCATATGCTGTCTGTCCGCTTTTGATAGCTGTCTGTTTTCTTTGTCAAGTATTTTCTTTGCTTCAAGTATCCTGTCTTTAATACTGCTTTTTCCTGACATTAAGGGTGTCAAAAGCAGCGGGATTAAATTTTCTTTAGAAAGATTTCCGCTCCCTGCCCTGCGTTTTAGCTCCACAAACAGCGCATCGGCATCCCGTTCTTTCATATGTAATGGAATAACACGGTAAGGATTAATTCCGCCCTTTAATTCGCTGTGTATTCTTTTTGTTTTTCCTGAACACAGAACATAAGTAATCACCGGTTTTTTATAAATCATTTCCGTGTAAGCGTCATATACCCGGTATCTGCGAAGGTCATCTTCGTTTACCTCCACGCTCTCAAACTCCAAGTGTACCAAAGTTCCATCCTCCATCTCAAAGAGCATGTCCTCTGTCCCCCGCACCGCCTCCAATCGAATCTGTTCCGTCGGCAGCATCCGCAGGATTTTTCCCTTCACATGAAAATACGACAGCAGCTCCTGCCCAAAATACATCGTGGCGCTTTTCAACGCTTTATCTTCCAGTTGCAGTTTGGAATATTCTTCCGCCATACAGCTCCTTTCCAGCTATAGGGGAACCTGTCTATTATTATATGACAAAAACGTTTTTCAGGCAATGCGCTGTGTGTTTTTTTATATTATATATTACCAATTTTCGTAGAAAGTTCATGACTTGTATCTATATTTAACATGCAGCATTACAACGTTAAAATCATTCAATGAAATTTTTATAAAAAATCTTCTTTTTAATGGAATAAATGTCCGAAACGGACTTGTTTGCATTTTAAAGAATTTTAATAAATAAAAAGACCTGACAGGCTTCCCGCTATCCATTGCCTGAAATATGATTATTGTAGCAGACATTAATGTGATTTACAACCTATTTGCTGCATATCTCTTGAATTTTTGTGCGCTTTATTTTTACGCCTTTGTATTATATTATCTACATCTTTACATCATATTCCTCGTATTTTTTATGATATTATTTATACTTTTACAATATTTTCATACTTCACTTATGCCCGCACACGGTCTGCACAGTCTCTTCCATATTCTGTGGGGCAAATGTCTGCAAGCATCCACTTGCCCCCGCACGCGAAAATACCCTCACACCCTATATCCCCGCAATATCAATCAACGTAAACCTTCCGCTGGCGTTCTCCAAGCTAGTCACCAGCGCCCTTGCGGTATCCATGGCCGTAATGCAGTTGACCCCCGTCTCGATGGCGGTTCTTCTGATTAAAAAGCCGTCCCGCGACTTATCCCGGCCTTGGGTGGGGGTATCGATTACCAAATCAATCCTATGCCCTAAAATTAAATCCATAACGGTGGGCGATTCCTGAGAAATTTTGTTGACCTTTCTCGCCTTGACGCCCGCTTCCTGTAAAGCCGCCGCCGTACTCCTTGTGGCGTAAATTGTGTAGCCTAACTTTTCAAACCGGCGTCCTATTTCCACAGCTTCGCCCTTGTCCGCATCCTTCACGGTGATAATCATCTGCCGGTGCTTAGGCAAATCAATCCCCGCCCCAAGGAACGCTTTGTAAAGCGCCTCGTTGAAGGTTTTCGCAATGCCAAGGCACTCGCCGGTGGATTTCATTTCCGGCCCTAGGCTGATTTCCGCCCCGCGTATTTTTTCAAAGGAAAATACCGGCATCTTAATGGCAAAATAATCCGCCGCCGGTGCAAGTCCCGGCTCGTACCCAAGCTCCCTGATAGATTTTCCCATAATCACTTCGGCCGCAAGGTCTACAATGGGAATCCCGGTCACCTTGCTGATATAAGGCACCGTGCGGGAGGAACGGGGATTGACCTCTATCACATAAACCTCCTCGCCGATGGCAATAAACTGAATGTTAATCAGTCCCTTTACATGGAGCGCCCTTGCAAGCCTTCCGGTATACTCCGCAATCCTATTCTTTACAGTATTTGGTATAGTAAAAGCCGGATAAACGGATATGCTGTCGCCGGAGTGCACGCCGGTTCTCTCAATATGCTCCATGATTCCCGGTATCAAAATGTCCGTTCCATCGCAGACGGCATCCACCTCTATTTCCTTGCCCTGCAAGTATTTGTCCACAAGAATAGGGTGATCCTGAGCAATCCGGTTGATAATGTTCATGAATTCCTCAATCTCTTCATCGCAGATGGCAATCTGCATCCCCTGCCCGCCAAGCACGTAGGAAGGCCGCACAAGCACCGGATAGCCCAGCCTGTTCGCCACCTTTTTTGCCTCCTCGGCAGTATAAACGGTGTCGCCCGCCGCCCTTGGAATTCCCGTTTCCTCCAAAATCCTGTCGAAGAGCTCTCTGTCCTCGGCAGCGTCCACGTCCTCCGCTTTAGTGCCAAGAATCGGCACGCCCATCTTCATAAGGCTTTCTGTCAGCTTGATAGCCGTCTGCCCGCCAAACTGCACCACCGCCCCGTCCGGCTTTTCAAGGCGGACAATGCTCTCCACGTCCTCCGGCGTCAGCGGTTCAAAATACAGTTTATCCGCAATATCAAAATCCGTACTCACCGTCTCCGGGTTGTTGTTGACAATAATGGTCTCGTAACCCGCTTTCGCAAAAGCCCATGTGGCGTGGACGGAGCAGTAGTCAAACTCAATTCCCTGTCCAATTCGGATTGGGCCGGAGCCCAGCACCAGCACTTTTTTGGGCGGCGTTGTAATCATTGCCTCGTTTTCGCTTCCGTAAACGGAATAGTAATAGGGGGTGCAGGCCTCAAATTCGGCCGCGCAAGTGTCCACCATCTTATAGGCCGCCACGATATTGTTGTCGTAGCGCATTTTCCTGATATCCTCTTCCGCCATGCCCGTCAGACGCGCAATCACACTGTCAGGAAATTCAATCCGCTTTACCTCCCGCAAAAGCTCCGCGGTCAAAGGCTTTTCCCTCAATGCCTGCTCCATCTCCACCAAAATAGCAATTTTATCAATAAACCAGTTGTCAATCATGGTAATTTCATGAATGGCATCATACTCAATTCCCTTGCGGATCGCCTCGGCTATCACATAAATCCGCTGGTCGTCCACTTTCTTTAGACGTTCCTTTAATTCCTCCGCGGACAAATCGCTAAAGTCATGACTGAAAAGGCAGTCCACATGCTGCTCCAAGGAACGGATAGCCTTCATCAAAGCCCCCTCAAAATTGTCGCAGATGCTCATCACCTCGCCGGTGGCTTTCATCTGCGTTGTCAAAGTCCTTTTTGCGGTGATAAATTTATCAAAAGGAAGCCTTGGCAGCTTTACCACCACATAGTCCAAAGCGGGCTCAAAGCTGGCAAATGTCTTGCCGGTAATGGCGTTTTTAATTTCGTCCAAAGTGTAGCCAAGAGCAATCTTAGCCGCCACCTTGGCGATAGGGTAGCCAGTAGCCTTGCTTGCCAGCGCAGAAGAACGACTGACGCGGGGATTTACCTCAATCACGCAATACTCAAAGCTGGTAGGGTGAAGGGCAAACTGCACGTTGCATCCGCCGGTGATTTGAAGCTCGTCAATGATATTTAATGCCGCGGAGCGCAGCATTTGATATTCCTTGTCCCCAAGGGTCTGGGAAGGGGCCACAACGATGCTGTCCCCGGTGTGAACGCCCACCGGGTCAACATTTTCCATGTTGCAGACGGTGATGCAGTTGCCCGCGCTGTCCCGCATGACCTCGTACTCAATCTCTTTCCAGCCGGCAATGCACCGCTCCACTAAAACCTGCCCCACTCTGGAAAGCCGAAGCCCATTTTCAAGAATACTTTCAAGCTCCGCCTGATTGTGGGCAATGCCGCCGCCGGAGCCGCCCAAGGTATAGGCCGGGCGGAGCACTACCGGATAGCCTATGGTGCCCGTAAAGGCCACGCCCTCTGCCACCGTTTCCACTACCTTGGAAGCCGCGCAGGGCTCGCCAATTTTTTCCATGGTATCCTTAAATTCCTGCCTGTCCTCCGCTTTTTTGATGGTGGCCGCTGTGGTGCCAAGAAGCTTTACGTTGTGGGCCGCAAGAACTCCCGATTCCTCCAGCTCCATGCCCAGATTCAGGCCTGCCTGCCCGCCAAGAGTGGGCAAAATACTGTCGGGCTTTTCTTTTTCTATAATCTGCTCCAAAACCCTTGCGGTCAACGGCTCAATGTACACCTTATCCGCAATGTTTTTATCCGTCATAATCGTAGCCGGATTGGAATTTACCAAAATAACCTCCACGCCCTCTTCCTTTAGGGAGCGGCACGCCTGCGTCCCCGCATAGTCAAATTCCGCCGCCTGCCCGATGACAATGGGGCCGGAGCCAATTACCATTACTTTTTTTATATTTGGATTTTTAGGCATCGTTTTTCTCCTATTTTAAGTCCCGCCGCGCGCTGTTTACGGCTCCACTGATTTTAATTCCGCTGCGCACTACCGCGGCTTCGCTATTTTAATGCATCATATCGATAAATTGGTCAAACAAATAACCTGAATCATGGGGGCCCGGAGAGGCTTCCGGGTGAAACTGTACGGTAAAGACAGGTTTTCCGGTGTAGGAAAGGCCTTCGTTCGTCCCGTCGTTTACGTTGACAAAGGCCGGAACCGCAACGGCCGGGTCAAGCTTTTCCGTATCCACCACATAGCCGTGATTTTGGGAGGAAATATAAACTCTCCCGCTTTTTAAATCCTTCACCGGATGGTTGCCGCCCCGGTGGCCGTATTTCATTTTAAAAGTGTCCGCTCCCGTGGCAAGAGCCATCAACTGGTGCCCCAAACAGATGGCAAAGATGGGGATATTGCTGTCGTAGAGCTTTTTTATCTCCTTGATTATTTCCGCGCACTCCTTCGGGTCGCCGGGACCGTTGCTCAGCATTATGCCGTCGGGTTTCTCCGCTAAAATTTCCTCCGCCTTTGTAAAAGCGGGATACACGGTCACCTCGCATCCCCGCCGGGTCAGGGACGCCGCAATATTGTCTTTTGCGCCAAAATCAAGAAGCGCAACTTTTTTAAGCGGCTCGTTTGTCCGCTCTAATTTTTTTACTTTTTCAAATAAATATTTGTGGGAACAGGTTACTTTTTCAACCACTTTTCCGGTGGTATATGCTTTTAACCGAGGAAGAATTGAGGTGAGATTGTAATTTTCATTGGTGGTAATCATGCCGTTCATGGCGCCTTTTTCACGGAGAATTTTTGTAAGGGCGCGGGTGTCGATACCGGCAATGCCCGGAATTTTCTGAGCCGTTAAAAACTCTTGAATAGTTGTTTCCTTTCGGAAATTACTTGCCATGCGCGACAGCTCTCTTACAATAAAACCGTCGGGCCACGCCTTCTTTGATTCCATATCTTCGCTGCACACACCGTAATTTCCAATCAGGGGATAGGTCATGCAAACGGCCTGCCCCGCATAGGAAGGGTCCGTCAAAACCTCAAGGTATCCCGCCATGGAAGTATTAAATACAATTTCACTGATAATTTCCTTTTCAGCGCCTATATGGGTTCCTGAAAAAACAGTGCCGTCTTCCAGAATTAAAAATGCTTTCATGTGTCCCTGCTTCCTTTCTTCTGTCTTTTGCACAATTGCTTTATTATAGCATATGAAGGGGGTGGGAGCAATGGGGGAAGATGAGATTTTTGGGGGATTTTTGAAGGACAGAAAAGGGAGGTTTGGGCGGAAGCGGAGGAGGGAGTTGTTCAAGCGCAGAAGTGCTGGGGATGTTCAAGTGCAGAAATACAGGGGAATATTCAAACGGAGAGTGCGGGGGGCGTTCAAACAAAGAGTGCTCGGAGGACGTTCAAACAAAGAGATATGCCTTCGTCAGCACGCTCCCGCTCTATAAAAACGCAACAGACGCTAGGCTCGAAAAAACCTCGCCAAGCGCTGGCGTTTTTATAAGGCTTCCTTAAGCATATCTCTTTGCTTGAACTGTTTGCTGGCTGTCATTTTTTCTTGTCATGGTAAAACCTCCAAACTAAGTAATTTTATCTTACATCAGTTTAGAGGTTTACACAAACTTTGGGATACTCCTAAATTAAACGCTATTTGGGGAAAATCAAAAACTTACACATTTTACTTGACAAACCCGGAAAGGACTTTTATTAGCTATTTTAATGCTAAGCCTCCACAAAAATGTCCTCTGCAGCTACTGCCTTTCTATCCACTCGTCCATGTAATCTTCTATAATATAAAAGGGTGCGGGGCCTATTTCTAATAAAAATCTGTGGAATTCCTTTGCACTGTACTTTTCGCCTAGAGTTTTCTGCGCCTTTTCCTGTAGATTCATGATTTCCAAGTAGCCTATAAAATAGCTGAGGTAGTTTCCCGGCTCCTCCACAATCATGTCAAATAATTGATTTGTGGTTTCTGCATCGGAAATGCCAAATTCTGCAAGATATTCTGCCACATCCTCCCGGTTCCAGCCGTCGTAGTGGATTCCCATATCGATGTAGGCATGTAAGGCCAGCGTGGCCGCGTCGTTGCCCGCGAACATCTGCGCCAGAGCCTCCTCCATGCCCGCAAGTCTGTAGGAATATTCATACTCAACATAGGTAGCCCAGCCCTCCGTGTAGCCGGGGAACGAAAACAGGCTCCGCACCAGCGGCAGGCTGCAGGAACCGGTGTATACATTTTGGTACAAATGTCCCGGATATCCCTCATGGGCCAGCGTGGGGTAAAGCTCCGTCTCGTCGCTGTCCGCGTACTTTCCGTTAATGTAAATCACATTATCCTGCAAATCATCCACCGGGGTGGTCAGATAAAACGCCGGGCTTAAGTGTTCCTCCATAGAAGGGTGGACATATTTTATCCTATAGCTCACCTCCGGCGGCTGGGGAAAATCCTCTTCCGTGCCGCTCATCAAATCCTGCAGAATTGCGTCCGGCTCTGTAATTGGAAATTCATAATCCATAAAATCATAGTAAATCTGAGGATTATCCACTATCTGCAGCTGTATATTACGGAAAAAATCTTCCACAAATTTTTCTGTGCTCCTCTGAAGCTTTTTTACAGGCAAATCCGATCCTGTCCCCGTGCGGACCAAATACTCGTAATATTCTTTTCCGTCCTCATAATAGCAAAGCCCCAACTGGTTGGTTCCGCTGCCCTTCAATTTCTTCAAGCCGTCAATCAATAACTGATATCCCCTAACTACCTCGGTGGTAACAATCTCGCGGTTCCTTGCGCGGTATTCCTCCTTTTCCTTGTCAGAAAGCCCCTCAAAAGAATCTATCTTATCGTTAAAGACCTCTATCATATAGTTTTCTTCGGGGTTTTCTATGAACTTACCGCACTGGTCGATAACCTCATCGGCGGCATAATCGGACATAAAAAGCCCTGCCTCCGCCTTCTTTTCCTCCAAGGACAAAATCCCCGCCATCGCATCGTCCACCAGCGCAGTCAGCTCCAGATAATCCTCTATATCTTTTCTAGTGCGAAAGGTATACTCCGCCAGCACAATGGGAAGCTGCGCCTGATAGCCCGTGGTAGGACTAAGAGCCTCCGAATAAAGGGCCAAGTCCTTTACCGAAAGCTCCGTATTTACATAGTCTGTTAAAATATCGTAAGTCACCTGCTGCCGGTCCGTGAGTTTCGCCTTATCAAAAGAAGCAAGCTTTTCCCGCAGCTCCTCCATCTCCTGATAGCTTTCCTCAAGCCCTTCCGGTGAAAAATCTCCCAGCGAAATTTCATAATCAATAATTCCGTAATTTTCAGGATAGGCAAGCGTATAGTGAAGGTTAATCGTATTCCCCACTACCTCTTTCCTAAACAAATCCTCCGTAAAAGTATCGAACTGTTCCGGGGAAGCGCTCTCTTGGCGCGTCAAAGTAAATACAAGCACGCCAGCCAGTACAGTAACTGCTAAAATCAACGCTCCCCCTATCCGTTTTCCATACCGTTTTTTTATCCGATTCTCCATCTTTCTTGCTTTTTACGTGTTTTTTTGTCTGGTTTCCCGCTCTTTTCATTTCCATTTTGCGCATTTTTCGTCTGTCTCTTTGATTTTTCTGTTTCCGCGCGCTTTTCCGTCTGGCTTTCCGTTCCTTTCTTTTCCACTTCTGCGTATTTTCGCGTACTTTCCTGTCTAGCTCTTCGCCTTTTCTTTTTCGGTTCCGCGCGTTTTTTGCCTGCCTCTTCAGCCTTTCCGCTTCTCTCGCTTACTCCTCCGCGTCCTCGCCAATCACGCCGCTACCTTCTCGCGTCCACACGATATTTTCACTAATCATCTCGTCGATATCCATACCGATAATCTCGGAAGCACGCGCCTTTGCCTCCGCCTCGTTTTCCGTTCCCAGATTTTTGTAAATATCATAGGAAGGCTTTTTATTTCCATTTAAATCGTACAGTCCCAGCGCAAGATGGCTTTCCATCTCGTAAGCCTCGTCGGTCTGGCGGAACAGCATAAAAGCGTCTACTTCAGGAATGGAAGCCGCTTTCAAATAGCCGTAGGCTATGGAGGCCTCCTGTTTTTCGTCCCCAAAAGCCGAGGTATAGCCGATTTCTGCAAGGGAAATACTCCTAACCTCCCCTTCAGGATTCAAGAAATTATCCCTATTCATATAATCAATTAAAATGTCAATATTCTGCATAGTAATGTACGGCGTTGTGATACTATCCTTTACCCAAACCGCCGGCCCGTTCCACGCGTAAGGGTCGTACAGCGGGGAATTGTAAGGGTGATAGGAAAGCCCCCAATCGATATTTCCCTCGCGGTTCATAAAATAATTAAATCTGTCAAGATATTCCTTTGCAAGAAAACTGCCGGGATTTGATTTGCGGTTCCACTCTTGGTCGATGGAATTGTAAACCTGCACGTTGGCGTTCATGCTTTTCAACTCATTATAGAGGATACGGAAGGACTTGACATAGGTGTTTACATTCACTTCCAGCGAATCGGAGCTGGTATACCACCATGATGTGCGGGCGTTTACCTCATTTCCTATAATCCAATTATCCACCTGCCCGCAGCCGAATTGTCCCGAATAGTGCTGCCCTAAAAAAGCTCCGATGGCCTTCAAATGGTTGACGCCTTCCTCCTCCGCCACATTCAGCGCGTAGCCGGGGCACTCCACCTGTTCTTCCAACACTTCCCCGTCTTCACCCACTTCCGGTCTTGACAGGGGATGAAGCAAATCCTGCCCGTAAATCCCCTCGCCGCCGTTTAAGAGAACCAGCGTTATCTGCATCCCGAACCGGTTCAGGCTCCTTAAAGTGGAATCGTATCTTCCAAGCACTTCCCCGTCAAAATAGTAGGTCTCGTCATTGTACTCAAAAGCAATGGCGTCGGGAGCCGAGGCCGCCGAACAGATTTCGCTGATATCCATATTGTAGACTACCTGCTGAATCCCCAAGTCTTGAAGCTGTCCCGCCGACACTCTTGTGATATCGGGCAAAATCCCCTTGATGCCCACGTGCATCCGCTCCGTGGTGTAGGCCGCAAGAGCCTCCGGGTTGGTGATATAATGCTCGTCGCTTACCTGAACCATCTCCCCGTCCCGCTTCACGGCCACCAAAAATTTCCGGCTTAAATTGGACTTATCGGTATTGTAATTAAGAGGGAAGCTTATGGAAACATTTTTTTCCGCCTCCGCCCTTGCAACAATCTTGCCCTCGGTTCCGTCCACATGCACCTCGTCCGCATAAATGTAAAACCTGCCGTCGTCGCTTGACGGGATACTTTCCGTCTCCAACTCGCACACTACGTCGCTTCCCGAAATTTCACAGCTAGTGATGGTGACAGGTCTGCCTGCCGCCTCCGCGCACAGTCCCTTGCCGCCAAAGCACGCCGCAAACGCTCCGATTGCCATTGCCATCATTGTAACGATTATCTTATTCTTTTTTCTCATGTTTATCCCCTTTTCCGCACAATGTCACTGTTTTTGAGTGAAAAAAGCTATCCTTGGTATTTCTACAGTAAATTTGTTTTTTCTACATTATAGCGAAAGGACGAGGCAATGTCATTAATTATTTTTTAACTTAATGTTAAATTTATAAAAGATTCCAAAATTCACGTTCCCGGCTCCGAAATTCGGCTAACTCCCACATATATATTGGAAATGCTGTACCAAGTGGGAAAATCCACAATTCCATTGTCAGGCAGGTTAAAAATTCTCTGGAAAGTTTTCACCGCTTCCGCCGTTGCCGCGCCAAAAATACCGTCGGCCGTCACTGTGGGAATGGCCGGGTAATTTCTTGCAATGCGGTTTAACTGCTGCTGCATCTGTCTTACCTTATCCCCGGAGGAGCCGATTGTCAGATTGTAGCCGGGCCATGAAGAGGGCACGCCGGAAATGCTCTCCGCCGTGTTGATGTACATGTCGTTTCCATAATAATAGCGGATAATATCAATGGCGGCATAACCTTCTTCCCCTGCTGTTACGCAGGGACTAAGTATAAATTGGAATTTTTAACGCGTTTATTATAGATTTAAAGCAGAAAATGTAATATAATTATAGGTCATTACACCACTTTACAAATTTTATAAAATATCTGCAAAGGAGTATGATATGAAAAAAACGGCGTTAATACTGACAGGCGATTATTGGCATCCAACCGCAAGCATAATTCCTCTTTTAGACCTTATGCTTCCGCAAGCCGATTGGAAGGCACGGGCGACGGAAAATCCTGCAGAGCTTTTAAATACGACCAATGCTCCCGATTTATTTGTTACCTTTAAGGACCCTATTGAAAATGCCCAAATATCAACCTCTATATGGTGTGACAGTAAATGGAGCAATGCTTTAAAGAAATTAATTTCTGAGGAAGGAATGGGATTTCTTGCAATTCATTGCGGACTGGCGGACCTGCCTGCGAAGCATATTATTAGCTGTGAGATACTGCGCGCTCGTTTTGTTTCTCACCCGCCCCAATGCGAGGTAAAATTCATTCCTGAAAAGGCGCACCCGATTACGAATCATCTTTCCGAATTTACTTTTCCGGCCGACGACGAGCATTATATTATGGAAATGTTACCTGAATTCCCAACAGGAATATTGGGGTATACCATTTCGGAAAACGGCAGACAGCCCGCTTTGTGGGCGCACTCCCTTGGGAAAGGCAGAATATGCGGCGTTACGCCCGGACATGTGACGGAAAATCTGATTTTCCCCGAATACGTTAAGCTGCTGAAAAACGCCGCCGATTGGTGCGTATATAAAAAATAATTATGGAGCTGCCGCACTAAGATTCTGATGTACAAGACAAAGTATCAGCATATTATCAGACATCACAATATCTTGTACCTATTTTCTTAATGCGGCAGTCTCTTCTTATTGAACTTACCGCAAATTACCCCAAAACCTCTTCCTTAAAATTCCAGACAATGTTTAGCTTTCTATCGGGATAAATAATTATTTCCTGCAAAAGCTCCGCTGCCATTTCCGCGGTCAATTCTCCCGCTCTATCGTGTTGCCGGGCATCACCCGCGGAATTTCCTTTTCTTTCTTCTCCGCTCTTTTCTTTTCCACTCCGCTCCTCTCCTTCTTTCTCTATTCCTTTCCATTCTGTTCCTCTCTGTTCCTCCCTGCCTCTTTTTTCCTCGCTCTTCTCTTCTCCGCTTCCATTTTCTCCGCGCTTTTCCTTTCCTCTCCCTTTTTCTCCACGTCTTTCCTTCCCGCCTATTCCTTCTAACCCCTCCTGCGCCTCCTGCATTTTAATAAGAAGATTCTCCTTCTTTTTTACAAGAGCTTCCTTTTTTATAAGGTATTCCTCCTTTTTCAGCTCACCCAGCGCAAACTGTTCGTAAAGCCGCCGCGTATCGTTGTCCGTTTCCCGCAAAATGCTTTTTAGCTCCGCAAGCTTTTTCTCCTCCTCCGCGGCTTTTTGCCTTTTTATGTAAAGCTTTTCCTCCCATATACGGCTAATATCCGCTCTATAAGCCGCCCGCATCCGCAAATCTACAAACGCCGCCCGCTTCAAATCCTGTTCCGGTATCCTTTCCGTGGGGCAAAAATACTTATCCGTTACCCTCGGCGTCTGGCAATAGTAGTAGGGTTCCTTGGTTTTCATGCGGGTCATGGCATAGCCGCAGATTCCGCATCGCACCTTTTTTATTGAGCGTGGGGAAGGGCTTTCTGTGTCTGCCGGGTGGAGAGCGGGCCGCACAGCGGAGAATGTTCTATTGCTTCTCCGCTCGGTCAAGCAGAGAATCGAGTTCTCGCCGTCCGTCGTGCGGCCTGCGTGCAGTTTTGGCGGCATATCCCCCTGCGCAGAGCCGCTCGTATCAGAACAAGACTTGCCCCCTTGGGCCCGGCCGCTTCTTGCTCTCTTGGAAATTTGCTCCTGAACCCTGTCAAACTCCGCTTTTGCTATCAGCCCTTCGTGAGTATTTTCCACGACAATCCACTCCTCCCTCGCCGCCTTATGCGCGTGAAGGCTTCCCGCTCCGTCCTGCCGTCTTTTTCCGTAAACGATGTTCCCTATGTAACGCTCGTCCCTTAAAATTTTCATTACCGCATTTTGAGTCCAAAACTGGTTTTCATGAGCGTTCCCCCAAATCTTGCGGGAGCAGCCCATTTCCCTTTTATACCCCATGGGCGTGGGGATGCCTTCCTTATTTAATGTCTGCGCAATCCGGGCTGTGCTTAATCCCTCCGCCGTCATATGAAAAATGCGGCGCACAATCTCTGCCGCCGCCGGGTCAACTGCCAGCTTTTTTTTATTTTCCTTATCCTTCACATACCCAAAGGGCGCAAAGGAGGAAAGGAATTCCCCCCGCCGCGCTCTTTGACGCTGGGCGCTTTGCACCTTCCGCGACAAATCCCGGCTGTAAAGGTCATGCAATAGCAGCTTAAAGGAAGTATCCAAGCCATCGACGTCCCCCTGCCTGCCGCTGTCAAATCCATCATTCACTGCGATAAAACGCACTCCCAAAAAAGGAAATACCCGCGAAAGGTAATTTCCTACCGCCAGATAATCGCGGCCAAATCGGGAAAGGTCTTTCACAACAATGCATTGGATTTCCCCCCGCCTTACCTTCGCCAACATTTCCTGCACGGCGGGCCGCTCAAAATTCCTGCCGCTGAAGCCGTCGTCGCAGAATTCCAAGACAGAGGCTTTTTCAAATTCGGGCGTCCTTTCAATAAAATCTGCAATTAGATTTCGCTGGTTTACAATACTGTTGGATTCCTCCTTTTCAAGCTCCTCCTTGTCCTTATCCTCGTCGGAAATACGCAGGTATTTTGCAATTGTAAACTTTTCTGTTTTCATAAAGACCTCTATTAAACTTTTTATTTTCATAGGCACGTCAGCAGGACAAACGACTTGTAATACAATAAAACGCTTGAACACAAAACTGTAAAATATATACCCTTGCGAGCGGCATCAGCTTTTTCCCAAAGAGCAGCTAGACCTTGCCGCCGTCGCCAAAGCCATATGAGCATAGCTTTAAATCGCTACTTGCGAGAATGAATTTAAATCGCTGCTCGCGGGAATGAACCGCTTGACAAAATAATTTCACCCTGCAAATATATAAATGATATGCGCGTTTAAGCAATGCTCGCGTCGATTATCAAATGCCTGTAAATTTGGAATTGTTCAGGAGATACAATGGAAAAGCACAGCGTTTCAAAAAATATCAAAAAATATCCCATAGCAAGCTGCATCTTTTTATTTATCATATGCGGGCTTGCCAGATTGATAGAATATTTTATAATAAGAACCGACAGGACTATCCTTCAGGAAAACGTTTTTCACAAGGTTTTTGGGATTATTCTTTTAGCCGCCGTTCTTCACTTTCTGCGCGACGGCTGGCAAAGTATTGGCTTTACAAAAAGTAAAAGCATATCCGGCGTTGCAAAGGGATTTCTGCTAGGGTGCGTCTGCTTTTCTGCAGCTTATTCCATTGAATGTCTTATCCTTTACCGCATCAACGGACATGTGTCCTTGTCTTTTTATGTGAGTGGTTTTTCATTAAACGGCGAGACGATAAAACATACCGGCATTTTATTTTTCACCTTATGCATTGTATTTAACCTTATAAACGTCTGGATGGAAGAAGGCGTTTTCCGCGGCCTGTTTATGAAAATTCTTGCCGAAAAATTATCCTTTTGCAAAGCCGCGCTCTTGATTGCTTTTTTGTTTGGAATCTGGCATTGGGTTATGCCCTTAAGAGATTATGCGGAAGGGAACTCGTCCCTTGCCGGTCTATTGGCAATGGGAATTGGATATATTCTATTGGCCGGAATGATGAGTATAAAATGGACGCTTTTATATCAAATGACGGGAAGCTTGTGGATGGGACTTGGCGACCATCTTTTTAACAATGTGATTGCGACAAATTTACTGCATGTGATTTCAAATAATGAAGCCGACAGCCTGCAGATTGTAAGGATTCTGATTGGGCAAATACTTTCTTTTATCATTATAGCTTTTATTGCAAAAAAATTTACACATAAAAAAATTTAAAACTTACACGTTTCACTTGATAAACTCGACAAATCCAAAATATAAAAGTAGTTAGCTTTTGCTCTTCATCAGCTTCTGTACCGCCCAAAAAACCTGCTCGTCTATAAGGGGCTCATGAGTATTGCGGACAATTACCCACTCTTCCCTCGGCATGGCCCGCCGTCTTTTTCCTTCATAAAAAGATTCCCGCCTGCGGCCCTGAACCGTATGCCCTAAATACACTTCATCGGAAAGTATTTTTTTAATGATGGGAGGCCGCCATACCGCCTTCGCCCACCGCTCCGCTTTCGCCTCCCCTTTCAGGTAACGATACCGGGACGGCGACGGAATTTCCCGCCGGTTCAGGCTTTCCGCAATCTGCACATAATTTGTCCCCGAAAGGCACTCCTGAAATATCTCCTTCACTACCGAGGCAGTCTCTGGGTCAGGTTCAAGACGATGCGGATTATCCGCGCGCTTTTTGTAGCCGTAAGGAGCCCACGTGCCGATAAAATCTCCCTGCCGCTGTTTAACGGCAAGGGCCGCGCCGATTTTTCGGGATATATCCTTGCTGTAAAACTCGTTAATAATATTTTTCAGGGGAACGGTATAGCCTTCGTCCGTCCTTGCCGCTGTCAGCGTGTCAAAACCATCTGCAATGGCTACGAACCGCACTCCCAAAAAAGGAAAAATCCTTTCCAGATAATTCCCCGTTTCCCAATAATTCCTGCCGAAACGGGATAGGTCCTTCACCACAATGCAGTCCAGCTTCCCCGCTTTTACGTCCTGAAGCAGTCTCTCAAACTGCGGACGCTCAAAATTAGTTCCCGTATGGCCGTTGTCGCAATACATTTCCACCAGCCGCATATCCGGCCGCGCGTTTATGTATCCGGCAATCAGCTCCTCCTGAACCTCCATCGTGTCCGCCCCGGCCCTTCCGCCGTCCTCCACGGAAAGCCGGGCGTATCCGCCGGTGCGGTAAATGCGCGGACAAACTGATTTGTCCTCCGTATCTGCCAGCAGCGGATTAATTTTTCGTTTCGTTCTTGCCATAAAACATTACGCTCCGTATTGCATTTCATAGATTTTCAGTCAGGCTCTTTCTTTGCAAAATACTACAAGAAGATACCTTTCGCCAGACAATCGCAGAAAAAATTCTCTTTGCCAAATACCGCAAAAAAACTTCCCTTCGTCAGCCAATTTTTATTATGGCCGTCGTTTTCAACATTGAAACGGCGTATCATATTTTATGAAATATGCGCTTGCCATTATTCTTAAATTTTCTCCATGTCTGCGCAAAACCATTTATCACATTTTTCTCTGCCCTTTTCACAACCAGCTTTCCGCCCGTTATTTGTCACAAGTAATCTCTCGGCTTTTCACCCGTTATCTATCACAGGCAATCTCAAAATGAAATTATCTTCTGCAACGTCACTTGCCGCTCTGAACCAAAAGATAAACAAACCATATAATCATACCGGCGTTCATGCAAAAGGTGTCGATTCCATTTGCAAAAGGCGTTGCTGGAACAACGAACTTGAGACATGACAGTAACGCCATCCACAATAAGGGCGTAAACCAAAGGGAATTTTTCTTTAGCGCAGTCTTTCCCTGAAGCGTGTAAACAGGGAGCAAAATCAGAGGAACAGCCGCAAAAAGAGACGCTATAATTTGTGTGCTTTGCAGCATATCCAGCGTGGAAAGCGCCATCTCCTGCGCTATGTCTGTCTCTCCCATATGCATCAGCCAAGAATAGGAATAAATCTCCAGCGATACGCTAAAGTGAATTAAAAGCCAGCCCACCGGCAGCAGCATCATAACAAAACGCAGCCTATCTTTTTTCTTATTATCCGTTACAATTTCCGCGATTTTCGTACAGCCTATCAGCATGAAAGGCACGCCAACCGCCCCAAGAAACAAGGTGATTGTCAGCTTGACTAGATGATATCCGGCGCCATGGCCTGTTTTCAGGACGTCAAACTGCTCCAACACAATACCGGGTTCCACATACCCAAGCAGCCAATCGCCAATGCCAAAGCAAATGCAACCCATAATCCCTAAAATCCAATATTTTTTATTTTTCTCCATCGCTTCCCTCATTTCGTTGCTTTTTAAGTCTTATGCGCTGTATCGCGGGCGGGTAATCCCCCGCGGAAGCCAAGGGATTTTTCAGCGTCACGGATACAATAACCGCCGTAAATAATATAACGCCAATCAGACCTTCAATAAAAATCGTCCGCATCTGTCACTCTTTACCCCTATAATATAGTAACGCGGTATTTCCTACCTCAAATAAACGTTTTTACAGATTTTTTTACATGTTTCCCCGGTATATTCAAATTTTTCGATGAGCCGTAATAACCTCCTCCAAAAAACGCTCCGTCTGTTCCCCGGCCAGCCCGCCGTGCCCTACGTCCGTAAATATCTTAGAGGTAAAAGCATACCCCGCCTCTTCCCATTTCTTTAAATTCCTCGCCAGCTTCTTTTCAACGGAACTGTTGATGCCAAACCATATGTGCATATCCGTGTTTTTGAAAGCCTCAAAATTGGTTTTCCGCCCAATCAGGCAGTAATCCATATTCTTCCAGCTCCGCCACGTGGCCTTCGTGTATATAAGCTGCTCCGCTTCCTCCATGCTCCGTCCCGTAACCTTGGCAATAAATTTCATGCGCCTTTTGCCAGCTCTGCCCATCATGACATAAAAAAAGCCTGAGAGGAAAAAGCAGTAAAGATTTTTCCCCCACTCGCTTTTTATATCCGGGCGGTCGTTCGTGGACATCCCGTCGGCTATGGTAGTTGTAATCGTCAGCCGCGTATCCTGTATCATCTCGTTGAGAATGTTGGTACCAAAGGATATCCCATACAGCACGTCGATTTTGCCATTATAGTTTTTTACAATATAGTCGGCCGCCTGCTTCGCCTCGTCCACCACCGAAGTAAACTCCGTATCCGGTTCGGAGGGGTTAAAGCCGTCGTAAGCGGGCAGAATAACATGGAATTTTTTCGCCATACATTCCGCTACCGGTACCGCGCCCAGATAGCACGTGCCGCCGCCCTGCAGCATAACCATAATCTCCGGGTTTTCTTTTCCAAACTCAAAAAATTTCATAGCAATCCTCCCGCACGTACTGCGCCGCAGCACTTCCTAACCTCCGCCGCCCATTTTTCAGGAAAACATATCAAAAGCTCCTCATGCTGCAGCTCATGATATCTGATATCTGGATTTTTGAAATGCTTCTTATACCGCTCCAAATATTTTTCGCCCATTTTCACGGCGTAAAAAATATGTACCGTCGTGCCCGGCTTAAAAATCCCGTTTTCAAGGGGCGTAATCAAATCCGAATAAAATTGACTGCGGATACTCTCCCGCTTTACAAAAGACATGCGGACGCCGCCTATGCCAAACATATCCAACATTTTTTCGCTGTACCGCCGCTCCTCTAAAGGCATCTTAGCCAGCTTTTTTTGCATAAATCCCGGAAGCCTGCCTTTTTGGAATATTCCATAAAAAACCTTGCTTATCAGCCATGCCTTAAATTTCGCGGACGGACCCGTCTCATAATCCAAATCGGAACTGCCTAAAATGGCGTGGCCAACGTGGATTTTTCCCCGCTGCACCAACAGCCCCGCAAAGCTTCCTCCCAGAGAACAGCCGTAAGCGGCATGAATTTTTCCGCCGTGGTTTTCCTTGATATACCCCTCTATTTTTTCCGTCTCCGTCAGCATATCGGGAAAAACGGTATCCTCCGTTTCGTCAAAGCCGTCGTAGGACGCGCGGACCACGCGAAAGTCCGATTCAAGAAGCGGAATAACCGCCTCAAAATTTGCCCTCCAGTGACAGCAGGTTCCCGGCAGCAAAAGAATCGCCGGGCTGCGCGGGTCGCCAAATTCGTAGAATTTCATAGCTTCTCCTTATTTGAAAGCACTTCTTACTTCTAATATTAATTAGAATCAACTAACTTACAAGCTTTATAAAAGCGGCTGCTTTTGTTAGCAGCCACTAACTTAATTTAAAGTATACTACCGGGGCGATGCTTTTGTCAATAAAGGAATACGCTCCGTTACTCTTTTATCCTATCCATCTCGGCAGGATTAACTTCTAACCGTCCTCAAATCACCTGAAACGTTTTCCATTTCCCGGACTTCTGCCGCCAGAAGAAAATCACCGCCCGGATAACCCAATCGCAGACCATAGCGACGGCAATCCCAATTACTCCCATATGGAAAACAATTCCGAAAAGCCATGACAAAAGCAGCCGCCCGGCAATTGTGGAGGCGATGGAAACATACATTGTAAATTTCACGTCCCCCGCCGCCCGGAGCCCGTTGCTCAATGCGCCGGAAAACGGGTAGGCCACCGCGTTAAATATATTATGTATCAGCACCAGCCAAATCACAAGCTGCTTTGTCTCCGGCTCCAGCGCATAAAGCTTCATAAACAGCGGCGTCAGCGCAAAGACGAAAAGATTCCATGCCGACGAAATAAGAAGCGTAATCTTCGTCAATTTCTTAAAATAATTGTCGGCCGCTTCTATATCGCCGTTCCCCATACACTGGCCGATTACCGTGATAAAGACGGGACCCATAGCAACTCCGGCTAGGGCGGCCAGCGACCAGATACTTTGGGCCACGCCGTTCGCCGCAATCTGATAGGTGCCAAAAAGGGCTACGATACTGCTCAACGCCACCTTTACCAACTGGAACACGCCGTTTTCCGCTCCGTTTGGAATGGCAATGCTCAAAATGCTTTTCATCATGCTGCCGTTCCACTGAAAAATCCATTTTTTCCGGTAAACCACTTCATTGCCCTTTTGGAAGCAAAGGGCCGTAATCACCACCGCCGAAAACATTCTTGCAATCAAAGAGGGATATGCCACCCCCGCAACGCCTGCTTTCAGCAGAAACACCCCGATAACATTGCCAATCACATTGATAACATTGGAGGCTACCGACAAATACATCGTCACCTTTGTTTTTCCAAGACTGCGGTAAACCGCCGCGCCGGAATTGTAAACCGCCAACGCCGGATAGGAATAAGCGGAAATTCGCAAGTAAGTTATGCACGCCTGCATAACGGAATCCTCAACTCTCCCAAACATCAACCGGAGTATCCGCTCGTTTCCCGCCAAAATCAACACGCCGATGATGATAGAAAAGACGGTGGAAAACAGCAAAAGCTGGCTGGCGGACTCCCCGGCGGCGTCCTTTGCCTTTCTGCCAATATACTGGCTGATAACCACCGCGCCTCCCGACGCCAGCGCGGTAAAAAGATAAATAAAAATCGTATTAAACTGATTTACCAGCGAAACGCCCGAAACAGCCGCCTCCCCCGCATAACTCACTACCAGCGTGTCGGCCATTCCCACAAGCATAACTAAAAGCTGCTCCAAAAATAGCGGGATAATCATTGCCTTTAAATCCTGATTGGAAAAAATTTCTGCTTTCTGTTCCATTTCCTGTCCCTCCAAAAGATAAGTTTGTAATTAAGTCGCTGCCCTTTTTATGGTTTTATTATAAAGGCGGTTATGAAACATATCAAATACTTATTTTTTATGTGTTTCCTATGCCTAAAAGGCATTTCACTGTGTTCGCGGCAACTATTTAGTTGCTGCGCCTTATCGCGCCGCTGTAAATTGACTTTTACCACCCGCTTTTTATCCATCCTTCCACCCATAAACAATTTCCGCCCGTTTATCCCGGCAGATAAAAATTCTTTCTATTAAAAACACAATCAACGCCCTGTCAAGCTCGGTAATATTTCCGCACTCCTTAAACCGGTCCAGCCATTTTTGCCCCGCTGTTCCTTCCGCCTCCAAACTGCGCAGCTCCCTGCGGATTTTCTCCGCCTGCCTCCCCGCCTCCTCAAAAAGCGCGGCATAACTTTTTTTCAGCTCCGCGTACTCCGCCCCGTCAATCACTCCCTCCGCCAAATTTCCATAAAGGGAATCCAAAACCCGCCGATACCTTTCCTTTTCTCCCTGCTTTTCCTCCAAACGCTCTTTGAGCTTTTTTATCCCGCTTTTTTCCCGCAACGCCGCCAATGCCCGCTCCAAAAAGTCAGAAGTATTCACCCGCGCTTGTATCTGTATCTGCAGTCCTTTCAGCGCTGCTTCCTCAAGCATCCTGTTTGAAATACTGTGTGAAAAGCAGGTCTTTTCCTTCTTATGGTTTCCGCATACATAGTAAACGTATTTGTTTTTTCCGGCGGGCACCGTCTTTCTCACCATCGGCCCGCCGCACTCCCCGCAAAACAAGATTCCCGAAAAAAGCTCCACCGCCCGGCCTCCCGGACTGGTCCGGGTATCCGTTTCAAGTATTTTCTGGACAACGGCAAAGTCCTCCTTATTGATGATGGCTTCATGGGTTCCCTCCGCCACGGCCCACTCTCCGGGCGGCTTTTCAACGCGCCTTTTCACCTTATAGCTGGGCGTGGTGGTTTTTCCCTGCGTCAATACGCCTGTATAAACGGGATTTTTTAATATCCGCAAAACCGCGGATGCGCTCCACATAGAAGGCCCCTCCGCGCAAAAAGGCGTTGCAAAGCACAGCCCCTGCGACTTTTTGTACTCCAAAGGCGACGGTACTCCGTCCTCATTTAATCTATCCGCAATATCGCCGCCGCCAATCCCTTCCAATTTCCAGCGAAAAATATCCCGCACTACGTCGGCGGCAAAGCTATCTATCTCCAGATGATTTTTGTTCGCCGGATCCTTTTTATATCCATAAACGGCAAAGGAGCCGATGAAATCTCCCCTTTTTCGTTTGACTTCAAGCTGGCTCCTTATTTTAATGGAAATATCCCGGCAGTACGCCTCGTTTATTAAATTTTTAAAGGGAATCAACAGGCTGTCCGCCTCCGCATTGCTGTTTAAGCTGTCGTAATTATCGTTGACGGCGATAAACCGCACGCCGAGGAATGGAAATATCCTCTCTATATACTCGCCCGCGTCCAAATAATTCCTTCCAAACCGCGATAAGTCCTTCACCACAATGCAGTTTATTTCCCCGGCCCTCACCTCGTCCATCATTTCCTTAAAAGAGGGCCTTTCAAAATTGGAACCTGTGTACCCGTCGTCTATGTAAACGCTGTCTTTGATACAATTCGATTTTGCTTTTGTACTTT
>JAMPGS010000214.1 GCA_023663815.1 Clostridium sp. | reverse complement strand
GGATTTTTTTTGCCCGCAGGTATTGAAGAGGCCGTTATGATGTGATATAATGTAAAAGATATAATATAAAAATACAGCGGTAAAAGCAAACAAGCAGCAAAGAATAAACATAAGGAGGCCAAAATGATGAAGCATATTAAAGTTATTATTGCCGGTAAATTGCAGGAAACTGCCAAAAACGGTGGTTGCGGCAGCTGCCAAAGCTCCTGCCAGTCCGCTTGCAAAACCTCTTGCACAGTCGGCAATCAGGCCTGCGAAAAATAACGCCGGCCAATCCGCAGGGAGGGGCGCTTGAACGGCGCCTCTTTATTTTTATAGCTTGACATTCCGGAGCAGGGTTATTTGTGGTATTACAGAAAGCAATCCTATTCTATCCGGAGCAGGGTTATTTCAAGTATTACAGAAAGCAATCCTATTCTATAAAATTAAAAATATAATAGAAAAAATATGTAACATAGTTTGTTAATATTATAAAAAATTAATATTATAAAAAATTATAAAATTAATGAAAGGTTAGTTTTTTTTTATGGAACAATTTACGGAGGAGCAGCTGGCCAGGGTGCATTGGTTTGCGGTGCCGGACGGCTTTCTGCTTCTGGACATAAACAGCGGTTCCGTGTTGCGGATTGACCAAGCCACCGCTGATTGCCTGGACAAGCTGCGGGCCGGGGAGGAGATTGTGCCGGGCACGGAGCAGGCGGAGATTTTGGCGGAGCTGGCCCAGCTGCGGGAGCAGGGGCTGCTTTTTACGGAGGACGCCTATCAGGATAAATACGAGCCGCCGGCGCCGGTGCTGAAATCCCTCTGCCTGAATGTGGCCCATGATTGCGATTTGCGCTGCCGCTATTGCTTTGCCTCCACCGGCAGCTTTGGCGGCAAACGGGCCCGTATGAGCTTTGAGGTTGGCGCCGCCGCCCTGGATTATCTGCTGGAGCACTCCGGCAGCCGCCGCTTTTTGGAGGTGGATTTTTTCGGCGGGGAGCCGCTTTTGAACATTAACGTGGTGAAGCAGCTGGTGGCATATGGGCGCAAGCGGGAAAAGGATTTTGGCAAAACCCTGCGCTTCACCTTCACCACCAACTGTGTGGGCCTAACCCCGGAAATAACCGCCTGGGCGGAGCAGGAGAACATCAGCGTGGTGCTGAGCCACGACGGCCGCCCGGAAATGCACAACCGCCAGCGGGTTTTCCCCAACGGCCAGGGCAGTTATGAGCTGGTGACGGAGCGAATAAAGCAATTTTTGGCCCAAAACAGCCGTGGCAACGCTATTGTGCGGGGCACCTACACCGCCTTTAACAAGGATTTCACCGAGGATATTAAACACTGGCTGGATTTAGGCTTTCCCCGGCTTTCTATGGAGCCGGCGGTGGAGTTGCCGGAGGGCCCGGGGGCGGAGCGCTGCCTGCGGGAGGCGGATTTGCCCGGCCTGAGGGCGGAATATTGGAAGCTGGCCAAGCTCTTTTGGCAGCGGCGGCAGGAGGGCCGGCCCTTTGAGTTCTTCCATTTTAAGCTGGATCTCAAACACGGCCCGTGCCTGCCCAAGCGGCTTACCGGCTGCGGTGCCGGCTATGAATATTTGGTGGTTACCCCCCAGGGGGATTTTTATCCCTGCCACCAGTTTGTGGGGCGAGAGGGCTTTTGCCTGGGCAATGTGACCGAGGGCCTCTCCGACCGGGGCCGGGCCCTTGGCGAGGAATTTCGGCAGGCCCATGTTTATAACAAGCCCAAATGCCGGGCCTGCTGGGCCAGATTTTTTTGCAGCGGCGGTTGCCACGCCAATGCGGAACTTTTTCATCACGATATTTTGCAGCCCTATGAGCTGGGTTGCGCTATCAGCCAAATGCGCCTGGAATGTGCCGTCTGGCTGGCTGTTAAGGAGGTTGAAGCATGAAGTTAACTGGAGCAAAAATGGTGGTGGAGGCTATCAAAGCGGAGGGGATATCGACAATATTCGGCTATCCCGGCGGCCAGGCTCTGCCCCTTTATGACGCAATTTACGACAGCGGCCTGCGCCATGTGCTGACCCGGCACGAGCAGGGGGCTGTGCATGCGGCGGACGGCTTTGCCCGGCGCAGCGGCCAGGTGGGGGTTTGCGTTTCCACTAGCGGCCCTGGCGCTACCAACCTGGTGACGGGTATCGCTACCGCTAATATGGATTCCGTACCCTTGGTTTGCATAACCTGCCAGGTGACCAGAGCGGCCATCGGCAAGGATTCCTTTCAGGAGGCGGATATGATCGGCATAACCACGCCCATCACCAAGCATAATTTTTTGGTGCAGGACGTGGCTGAGCTGGCCCTCACCCTGAAAAAGGCCTTTTATATCGCCAGATCCGGACGCCCCGGCCCGGTGGTGGTGGATATTCCGAAGGACGTGCTGACGGACGAGGCGGAGTGGGCCTATCCCGCCGATTTGGAGGGCCTGAAGTGGAGCTATCGGCCGGTTTTTCAGGGGGATTGTGAGGATTTGCAGGCGATTTGCAACGCCCTAAGCCGCAGCCATAGCCCGGTGCTGTTTGTGGGCGGCGGTGTGGTGAGTGCGAACGCCGCCCCCCAGCTGGCCCGTTTTGTGGAGCTGACGGGGATTCCCCTTTGCGCCAGCCTGATGGGCCTTTCCGCTTATCCCACGGAACAGCCTCTGCATTTGGGCATGCCCGGTATGCACGGCACCTACGCCGCCAATATGGCGATTCAGCACGCTGATTTGCTGATCGGCCTGGGGGTGCGCTTTGACGACCGGGTGACTGGTACCCTGCAAACCTTTGCCCCCGGCGCCCGCATTGTGCATTTGGATATCGACCCGGCGGAGTTTAACAAAAACGTGCGGGTGGATTGGCGCTTGCAGGGCGATCTCAAGTGGTCTTTGGGCCTACTGATTGAGCGGGCGGAGGCCGGGGTCCTGGCCGCCAACATCGGCGATTGGCAGGAAAGCTGCCGCCGCTGGAAGGGGGAAAGGCCGTTGGCTTATCAAAAGTCCGCCGCCGTCATCAAGCCGGAGGCCGCCATTGAGGCCCTTTACCGGCTGACCAAGGGCGAGGCGGTTATCTGCACCG
>JAMPGS010000213.1 GCA_023663815.1 Clostridium sp. | reverse complement strand
ATTTTGGCATAGTTGGGGTTGGGGTTATGCTCGCCAATTTCCCGGTTCAGGGCTTTTTTGGAAAGATAGGCCGCATAATCCGCCGTGCCGCCCACGCCCACGCCCACGATAACCGGCGGGCAGGGTTTACCGCCGGCGGCGTTTACGGCTTCCACCACAAAGTCCATAACCCCCTGCAGGCCGTCGGCCGGGCGCAGCATCTTCACTGCGGAGCAGTTTTCCGCCCCGCCGCCCTTGGGCAGCAGAGTAATCTTCAGGCCGTCGCCCTCGGTAATCTCCGTATGAATCACCGCCGGGGTGTTGTCTTTGGTGTTCACCCTCTCAAAAATCGGCTCCGCCACCATGGATTTGCGCAGATAGCCGTTGGTATAACCACGGCGCACGCCCTCGTTGATGGCCTCCACCATGCCGCCGCCGGTCACCACCAACTCCTGGCCCATTTCAATGATGAAAAGCGCCGTGCCGGTGTCCTGGCAGAGGGGCATTTGTTCGTCCGCCGCCACCCGAAAATTCTCGCAAACCTCGTTCAGGATATATTTACCGATCTCGGATTCCTCCTGCTCCTGGCGCTGCTGTAGGGCTGCCTTAACGTCCTCCGGCAGATAGTAGGCAGCCTCCATACAAAGCTTCTCCACGGCGTCGGCAATTACGCTTGCCTGTAGTTCTCGCATTTATAATCACTCCTATTATTAAATAATCCAAACACCTAAAAAACCAGTTAATTAAATGCGGGCAATGCCTGTGGCCTTGGCAGCCTCCGCCACGGCCTTGGCGATAACCGCCGCCACGTTTTTATCCAAAGCGCTGGGGATAATGTTTTCGTCGTTCAGCTCAGCGTCCGGGATATAACCGGCCAGGGCCTCGGCGGCAGCCAGCTTCATCTCCTCGTTAATATCGGAAGCCCGCACGCTCAGCGCACCCTTAAACAGGCCGGGGAACACCAGCACGTTGTTGATCTGGTTGGGGAAATCAGAACGTCCGGTGCCGATAACCGCAGCGCCGCCGGCTTTGGCTTCGTCCGGGAAAATCTCCGGGGTGGGGTTGGCCATCGCAAAGATGATGGCGTCTTTGGCCATGGTTTTCACCATATCGGTGGTGAGCAGCCCCGGCTTGGAAACGCCCACAAACACGTCGGCGTCTTTAACGGCCTCAGCCAGTCCGCCAACTCTGCCCTCGTGGTTGGTAATAGCCGCCAGCTCCTTGTGGTTATCGTTCAGCAGGGTTTTGGCAACATCTCTGTTGATGATGCCCTCCATATCCACCAGGAACATATCCTTAACGCCCTTGGCCAAAATGATGCGGGCAATAGCGGAGCCCGCCGCACCGCAGCCGTTGATGACCACCTTCAAATCGCTGAAATCCTTTTTCACAACCTTGGCGGCGTTGATGATTGCGCTCAGCACGCAAACTGCGGTGCCGTGTTGGTCGTCATGGAAAATCGGAATATCCGTTTCCTCTTTCAGGCGGCGTTCAATGTAAAAGCAGCGGGGGGCGGCAATATCCTCCAGGTTTACGCCGCCGAAAACCGGAGCAATATTTTTCACGATGTTGATGATCTCCTCATCATCTTGGGTGTCCACACAGATGGGGAAGGCGTCCACATCTGCAAATTCCTTGAACAAAATACTTTTGCCCTCCATAACCGGAATTGCTGCCTTGGCGCCAATGTTGCCCAGGCCCAGCACTGCGCTGCCGTCGGAAACCACGGCCACCAGGTTGCCCTTGGCGGTGTATTTGTAAACATCGTCGGCGTTATCGCGGATTTTGCGGCAAGGCTCGGCCACGCCGGGGGTGTAAGCGGTGCTTAAATCCTCCCTGGTTTTAACCTCCACCTTGCTGACAACCTCGATCTTACCCTGATTTTTCTCGTGCAGCTCCAGAGCCAGTTGGTTATAATCTGCCATTTCACATCTTCCTTTCTTTCTTGTTTGATTTTTCTGCCAGTGCGACATTTTTTTTTGCAGAAGCCCCTGCCCAGCGCCGGCCTTGCCCAGCGGAGCAAATATCTTCCTACCTTATATAATAAACTATTTGGCCAACAATTACAACTTAAATTTTACAAAAAAAGCGGGATTTTTCCCCGGCCTTGGCCTAGACATTGCCCAGGAAAAATGTTATAATATAAAGATAGGGACAAAACTCCCCCCCCAACCCCCATTTTTGGCTTGACATAAAACGGCGATAGTATTAAAATGTAAACAGGCACCACCTAAAGCTGGTAGGCGGCTGGCCAAATCTCTTGCAAAGGAGGTGAGGCTGTGATTCGGATAACTCTAAACCTTGGTTTATTCAGTATTACAAAAGAGTTTGAACGAAGAAAAACCCGCCACTAGGCCCAGTGACGAGTTTTTTTAATAAAACCTTTTATTAAAACAAAACTTTCTTACATCAAGGCCAGCCGCTTCTCAGTGGTGCCTTTCTTATATTATAGTGCAAACCAGCCGCTTTGTCAAGAAGCAAACCGCTTAATTTAACGCCTAATTTAATCTGAAAGGATCTGACGTCAATGAAGATAGCCTTAGCGCAAATCAAGGTGCGGGCCGCCCGGCCGGACCTCAACTATCAAACCATGTTGGATTATTGCCGCCGGGCCGCCGCCGCCCAGGCCGACCTAATCGTTCTGCCGGAGCTGGCCATGTGTGGCAGCTTTTTAGGCCAGGCCTGGGCCAGCCCCGGGCTTTTGCAGGAAATTCAAAAATATAACCAAAAGCTGGTGGCCGCCAGCGCCCAGCTGAACGACGCCGTGCTGGTGTTTGGCAGCATAGGCCTGGTGAAAGGCCCGGACGGCAGCCAAAGCCCCACCAGCGCCATTTATGTGGCCCAAGGCGGCCGGCAGCTTTCCTCCCCGGCCGGCAGCTTCAGCACTCAGGTGCAGGGCCGCCCGCTGGAATTTGCCCTGCTAACCGAGCAGCAAACCCAGCCCGCCGCCCCTCTGGTGCTGAAACTGGCCACCTCCTTTTTTGTGCAGGAAAAAACGCCCCAGTTTTACCAAAGCTTTGCCGCCTTTGCCAAAACCTATGGCAAAACCCTGGTTTACGTAAACCACGTTGGCGTGCAAGACGCCGGTAAGCCGGTTTATGTT
>JAMPGS010000212.1 GCA_023663815.1 Clostridium sp. | reverse complement strand
AAGCGGCCCGCACAAAGCGCGAGGCGGAGGATAAATCGCCGGGAAGCCCAAGAGCTCCCATCCCCCGGCTGTAGGCGTGAAGGTCCAGCTTGTCCGAAAAACGGTTTTCCGGCCCCTTGGGGGACAAATGCATATAATTGTTTAACTGGAACATCTGCGCATCAAAGGGCGGATTGTTGGTCAAAATTCCTACCGGATTGTCGCACACTTTAAGTCCTGATTTTAATGACTCCACCGTGATAGCTTCCTTTTTATCAGCAATCAGCCAATGAAGCTGGGCAAGCGGAAGCTTATCGCTGAAGGGAGTATTCACAAGATTGATTTTTGCCAGCTTCTCCCGCGCCTCTTTCACCGTGGCGCAATCCCCTAAAATCCATGGGATAAACTCAAACTGGGCCACGTTGTCCCTGCCCTCCTGCCGTTCCCCATAGTAGGCGTTGCCCACAAAATTAAGGCCCGCCATGCCAAGTCCCTTTTCGTTGACCGCCTCATAATATAGAGGATAATCCTCCGCCACGTGAGCCATGCCAATCATTGCATAATGGCTGTCCATAAGCCCCGCCTCCCGGAATTGAAAAGGGTAGGCGCGGGGCGTCACCACAATTTCATCCCCGTAAGAAAACTCGTAATCCAAGGTCCGTCCAAAATAAAAATCTTTCGTTTTATAGGTTGCCGCTGTACACATAATTTCTCCTTTCTGCTTCACTAAATCTTTTTCCATTATTTCACAAAAAAACAATTCTTACAACCTCGTTGTCAATTAATTCTAACAACCTCATTGACAATCAATTCTTACAGTCTTTGAAAAATCTGTTTTTATGGCCTCACAAGCAAATTACTTGTAAAAATTAATTTTTGGAGCCTTGCAGACAAATCAGTTAAAAAACAGCTTAAAGAAGATTCTACAAACGCTCTTATAAAAATATTCATTTCTGACGATAAATAAAATAGAACATATTCACTTGCATCCATGGAGGGATAAGCCAAAGCATACGGATATGAAACGCTCTATAAAGTTCAAGCGGTCACGGTGATACCGCCTCTTAGGAAAGCCTTTTCCGACGAGAAAAAACGCCAGTCCAAGCCGTACCCGCCAAAGCCTTTGACAGACAAATTCTTTTCAGAGGTGCTTGACGAGACATGCGAGAAGGCAGAGCAGGCAAATCTCCGCATCTGCACCAGCGGATACACCAGAAACGCCCTTCCTTACCACGTTTTCATCAATATGCGGGAATATTGCTAAACAGCATAAAAATACCGGACAACGCGCTATATGATTGCTGCCCGGTATTTTTATGCGGAATTTTGCATAAATAATTTCTATGTCGGTCGTTGAAGCTTTGGAGGCAGTCCTCGCGGCAATCGGCAAGATTATGCAATCCTAAATTTGACTTACCGCCCATAAAAACGAAAAATTTATGGAACAAAATATTTCCAATTTCTAAACAATTTGTTAATTGATTATTTTTTGCTTGTTTAAAGTGAACGAACATGTTAAGATAATTATGTTATTTTTCTGAAATGTTCTCTTTTTTCTTACAATTAACTGACAACGCTACCTATTGTTCTTTGTTAGAAATCCGGACTTCAATGGACGATTTATATACAGAAAGGAGTATTTGCTTATGGATTATAATTCTTTTTCCGAAATTACCCCCGATATCGTGCGTCTTGCAAAATTAAGCGAGCAGGCGGATATCATAGATTCAGAACTTTTTACTAAATATGATGTAAAACGGGGCCTCCGCGACTTAAACGGCAAAGGCGTTCTTGCGGGCCTTACCAATGTATCGGACGTCCACGCCAAGGAAGTGGTTGACGGGGTTGAGGTTCCGGTGCACGGACAGCTTTTCTACCGCGGCTACAACATAAAAGATTTGGTAAACGGCTTTACAAATGAAAACCGCTTCGGTTTCGAAGAGATTACATACCTGCTCTTATTTGACAGGCTGCCGGACGCCGGAGAACTGGAGAATTTCTGCGCTCTTCTCTCCAAGTACCGCTCCCTGCCCACCAGCTTTGTCCGGGATATTATTATGAAAGCGCCCAGCGGCGACATGATGAACACTCTAGCCCGCAGCGTACTTACTCTTTATTCCTATGACGAACGGGCGGACGATGTCTCTCTGCCCAACGTGCTGCGCCAGTGCCTGCAGCTTATCAGCATGTTTCCTCTGCTGTCCATTTACGGTTATCAGGCTTATTGTCATTACCATGATGGAAAAAGCCTTTTTATACATCAGCCCGACCCTGAACTCTCCACCGCGGAAAATATATTGCGGATTCTGCGTCCCGACAGTTCCTACACGCCCTTGGAGGCGCGGCTTTTGGACGTGGCTCTTGTACTGCACATGGAACACGGCGGCGGTAACAACTCCACCTTTACTACCCATGTAGTGACCTCCTCCCTCACGGACACCTACTCCGTCATCGCCGCGGCCATCGGCTCCCTAAAGGGCCCCCGCCATGGCGGCGCTAACATTAAGGTGGTTCAAATGTTTGAGGAGATGAAGCAGGAGGTAAAGGACTGGGCAGATGAGGAAGAGGTTGGCAATTACCTGCGCCGCCTCCTTCACAAAGAAGCTTTTGACCACGCGGGACTGATTTACGGCGTCGGCCATGCTATTTACTCAAAGTCCGATCCCCGTGCGGTGATTTTTAAGACCTTCGTGGAGAAGCTTTCCGTGGAAAAAGGACTTGAAAAAGAATTCGCCCTTTACTCTCTTGTGGAGCGGCTGGCCCCTGAAATTATCGCCAACGAGCGGCAGATGTACAAGGGCGTCAGCATCAACGTGGACTTTTATTCCGGTTTTGTTTATCACATGCTGGGGCTTCCTATGGAGCTTTACACCCCCATCTTTGCCATTGCGCGTATCTCCGGGTGGAGCGCCCACCGCATGGAGGAGCTGGCGAATAACGGAAAGATTATCCGCCCAGCGTATAAGCCTATCTGCCCGAAGCGCGATTATGTGGAGATTGCGGGGAGGAAGTAAAAAGAAATTAAAAACTAAAAGGAAAGAGAAGGAAAGAAAATAAAAAACAAGAAATAACAAAAAAATAACGGTTGAGAATGGCGGTGAATTGTAGGAGCTGCCTTCGCTGGCAGTTAGCAGCGTGGCAGCTCTCAGTTTTTTGTTTGTTTCTTTTTTAGAGACCGTTTCAAGTTTTGTGTAAACTCAAAAAACCGATATAAGATTTAGTGA
>JAMPGS010000211.1 GCA_023663815.1 Clostridium sp. | reverse complement strand
AGGCGCAGACGTCTAACACTAAAATTTTAACGGCGAGGAGAAAGCTGTTGAGGAGAATGCCGCCGAGAAAATTTTAGTGTTAGACGTCTGCGCCTCGCCCGGCGGAAAATCCATGCACATAGCGGAAAAGCTGGGGGAGAGAGGAAAAGTAATTTCCAGAGACATATCCGAGTATAAGGTGTCCATGTTGAGAGATAATATAGAAAGAATGGGTTACAAAAATATAGAGGTGCAGGAATACGACGCCTGTATTTTGGACGAAAGCCTTGTGGAGAAAGTCGATATTGTGACGGCGGACCTGCCCTGCTCCGGGCTTGGGGTTATCGGGAAAAAGCGGGACATTAAATACCGCGTTTCCCAAGAAACGATTGAGGAAGTGGAGGAACTGCAGAGAAAGATTCTAGGCACGGTATGGCAGTATGTGAAGCCGGGCGGAATTTTGATTTACAGCACCTGTACTATGAATCCCGGCGAGAACGAAAAAATGGTGAAGTGGTTTACAGACAATTATCCTTTTGAGAGGGAAAGCCTTGCGCCTTATCTTCCCGAAGAGCTGAAAGCGGAGGGAGAAGAGGGGATGCTGCAGCTTTTTCCGGGGGAGCATAAGACGGACGGATTTTTTCTGGCGAGATTGCGGAAGCATGAAGGAACTCTCTAAGCTCGAAAGGACCTCGCTAAGAGAGTACAGCTTCACGCTCAGAAGAATGACCTGACGGCCATTCTTCGCAGATGTTTATGCCGCCGGTGGCGGCAAAGGAAAAATGGAAGCATGAAGGACATGGTGAATAAATGCGGGATATAAAGTCCTTATCGTTGGAGGAATTAAAAAAGGAAGTGGAAGCTCTGGGAGAAAAGCCTTTCCGGGCAAAGCAGCTTTATCAGTGGATGCACGTGAAGCTGGCTCGGAATTTCGGGGAAATGACAAATCTTCCGCTGGCTTTCCGGGAAAAATGCGCGGAGCATTTTGAGTACACGGCCCTTGAGCCGGTGCGGGTGCAGGAATCCGCCATAGACGGTACAAAAAAGTTCCTCTTTGCCTTAAAGGATGGAAAAACGGTAGAGAGCGTGTGGATGAAATACAAGCACGGGAACAGCGTGTGCGTCTCGTCGCAGGCAGGATGCCGGATGGGCTGCGCCTTCTGCGCTTCCACTTTGGGGGGACTTGAGAGGAATCTGACGCCCTCCGAGATGTTGGACCAGATTTACGCGATTACTCTTCTTACAGGGGAGCGGGTTTCCAACGTGGTGGTGATGGGTTGCGGGGAACCGATGGATAATTACGACAATCTGCTTGGATTTTTAAGGCTCCTCACCGATGAAAACGGATTACATATCAGCCAGCGGAATATTACTGTTTCCACCTGCGGGCTGACGGAGAATATGCGGCGACTGGCACAGGAGAAGCTGCAGATTACTCTGGCGTTGTCGCTGCACGCCGCTACCGACGAGAAAAGGCAAAAGTTGATGCCCGTTGCAAGGAAGTATTCTATCCGGGAGCTTATGGAGGCGTGCCGTTTTTATTTTGAACAGACGGGAAGAAGAATTACTTTTGAGTACTCCCTGATAAAAGGCGTAAACGACGGGGACGAGGACGCGGCGGCTCTTATTGGGCTTACCCGGAGCCTGAACTGCCATGTGAATTTGATACCGGTGAATCCCGTAAACGAGCGCAATTTCGTGCAGCCGGATAAGGGCAGGGTGGCCCTTTTCAAAAATAAACTTGAAAAAAATGGAATAAATGTTACTATAAGAAGAGAAATGGGAAGAGATATTGACGGCGCCTGCGGACAACTGAGGCAAAGGCATAAAGCGTCGGGCAGCGGGCCTGACGGCGGGAGGTAAAATCGTGTTACAATCCTTTTCTGTAACAGATATAGGAAAAAAGAGAAAACTGAATCAGGATGTTGTGTACGCCTCGGAGGAACCTGTCGGCAATCTTCCCAATATTTTTATTGTAGCCGACGGAATGGGCGGGCACAAGGCAGGAGATTATGCGTCCAAATGCGCGGCGGAGACCATTGTGCGGGAAATTCGGGGGAGCTTTGAGAAAAATCCCGTGCGGATATTGGGTAAGGCCATCCGGTTAGCCAACGACCAAGTAAGAAGAAGGGCCAAGGAGGATGAGCGGCTTCAGGGCATGGGTACGACGGTGGTTGCGGCCACCTGTATTGGCCGTTATCTTCAGGTTGCCAACGTGGGGGACAGCAGGCTTTATATTGTCGGCGACGATATCAGGCAGATTACAAGAGACCACTCGCTGGTGGAGGAGATGGTTCAGGTTGGAAGCATTGACCGGGAAGCGGCGAGAAAGCACCCGGATAAGAACATTATCACGCGGGCAGTGGGGGCCCTTGACACGCTGGAAATTGATTTTTTCAACGAGGAGCTTAAGGAGGGCGACCTTGTGCTTATGTGTTCCGACGGGCTCACCAATATGCTGGAGGACGAGGAAATTAAAAATATTCTGAAAGAGCGCGTTTCCATAAAGGAAAAGGCCGGGAAGCTGATAGAGGCCGCAAATAACAACGGGGGAATGGACAATATAGCGGTCATCTTAATCGACGTGTTTGCAAAAGAAGCAAGATAAGGCCTTGCGCGAAAGAGGATTTTACGTATAAATTTGTGCTGACGCGGTGGGAGCGTCGGCGGCATGGAGACGAATATGGTAAAAATTGGAATGATAGTTGGAGACAGGTACGAAATATTGGAGAGAATTGGAACGGGCGGCATGTCCGACGTTTACAAGGCGAAGGATCACAAGCTAAACCGCCTTGTAGCGGTAAAGGTTCTCAAGCAGGAGTTCAGCGAAAACGCAAATTTTGTATCAAAATTCAGAGTAGAGGCACAGGCGGCAGCCGGCCTTGCGCATCCCAATATTGTAAATGTGTATGATGTGGGTGAGGAAAACGGCGTCTATTACATTGTGATGGAGCTGGTAGAGGGAATCACCCTGAAAAAATATATAGAGAAAAAGGCAAGGCTTTCGGTGAAGGAAGCGGTGAGCATTGCCATTCAGGTCAGCATGGGAATTGAGGCGGCCCATAACAATCATATTATCCACAGGGATATCAAGCCTCAAAATATTATTATTTCAAAAGAGGGAAAGGTGAAGGTCACCGACTTTGGAATCGCCAAGGCGGCAACCAGCAACACCATCACCTCCAACGTGATGGGCTCGGTGCATTACACCTCCCCGGAGCAGGCCAGAGGCGGTTATTCGGACGAAAAAAGCGACGTTTATTCCTTAGGTATCACCA
>JAMPGS010000210.1 GCA_023663815.1 Clostridium sp. | reverse complement strand
TGTACTGTCCGTTCTTCCGCTTAATGTCCAGATGGCTCCTAATCTTTACGGAAACATCCCGGCAGTAAGCATCATTCATCAGATTTTTAAAAGGAATCAACATTTCCTCCGCGCCGCTTATCCCTAAAGCCGTGTCTATGTTATCGTTGATTGCAATAAACCTAACCCCAAGGTACGGGAATATTTTTTCAATATACCGCCCTGCCTCGATATAGTCTCTTCCAAATCTCGACAAATCCTTTACGATTACACAGTTTATTTTGCCGGATTTAATATCCTCCAGCATTTCCTTAAATGCCGGGCGGTTGAAACTAACCCCGGAAAAACCGTCGTCAACCCTCTCCCTATAAATTTGAATATCGGGATGCGTTTTCAGAAACTCCTTCACAAGAGCCCTCTGATTCACAATGCTGTCGCTCTCCGCCTTATCCCCGTCTTCCCTTGACAGGCGGAAATAAGCGTCAGCAGTATAGACGTTTAGATTTGTATTCATATTTCCGCCCTACATCTTTACCACAAGTATCTGTTTGCTATCATACCGACAAAAAATATCCCGCCAGCTTTTCTTCCAGCGTTCCTCCCGACTGGCTGAAATTTACTTTCACAATCATACCGTTGCACTGAAAGCAGTATGGGTTTTTTATCTGCTTGATATAATCGGAAATTCTCTCGTCCCGGCTTTTTGACCCGTCTATCTTCACATCCCGGATATCCGCCAGCGATTCCTTTGGGACTGTAAGGATATCCACATCTGCAAGCTCCTTTAATGTCTGCATGTCCATAGCATATCAATCCTTTCTCTGCTCTCTTTAATATATTTCCTCCTGCTTGTCCGGTATTCGTTTATCCTGCACATTGCTGATTGGCCGCGCGCCGCGGCAGAGTGCGCGCTGAAACTTTCTTCCGTCCTCCTGTTGCTGCGTGCCGCCTTTGCGGCATATTCCTTTGGGCGGGTCTGCACATAAAAACAGCATCCAAACCTCTTTTGGCTTAGATGCTGTAATTTTCACCTCTTTTGGGTCTGTTATTCTTTTTTCCTAAATATCAAATTTTCACCTATTCTCCTTCAATATGAACCAGCTCAATGCCCTCCTCTTTTCCAAGATTCCGGCTATACTGCTTTTCTGTGGAATTGTTCCAATGCTCATGCACCCCTAAATTGCGGAGGACTTGTCCATTGCCGTCATAATAAATATTTCCTGAAGGCGCGTTTCCCACAAGGCCTGCCTCATGCAGATAATTTTCATTACTGGAATCCCGCACCGCGCTATTATTCTGCGTAATAACCGGCTCGTTTGTCAGAAAATCCGCCCCCACGGAATCAATTGCCACGGGATCCTGCGAAACAAAAATACTGGAAGTATACCCGCCGTCAAACGGCTCCTGCCGCCATGCGGAATTTTTCTTTGTAATGGAAGCCCCCTCGGAGGGAGCGCAAATCAAAGCATCCAGCATATACAAAACCGTTTTTCCTCCAAGCTGATAATTCCCCATAAGGTCTACAAGGGGGCTGTAAATCCCCATCTCACTTTTCGTAAGCCACTGATGCAGGTTCGCCCCTTCCGGCGGCCGCATGGTATTCCCATTGATAAAGGAACCAAAATGATTTTTGCCGCAAAGGGTAATCCCATAGCTATGCCCTTTCAAATTGGCAAGGTTAATTACGTAGGAGCTTTCCTTCACGCAGGTAGGAAGATAATTTACCGCGCCGCTAAAGGAATAAGACCAGTTAATCGGCGCAGTCTCGTCCGCCTCGCCGTTATTCCTCCCCACAAAATGGATCCCCTGCAGTTCCCTTGATCTGCACATTTCCACCATATAATCGGGAAATAAGCGGGATACGTCGTACACTGTGATATCCTCCGGCGCTGCTCCCGCCGACTTTACCAGTGAAACCAATAAAGCTTTCAATAACACGGGATTTGTGTAGCTCATCCGGGTTTCGCCGGAGGTATCGTCATCAAATACCGCCGAACCGTTAATATTGGCTTTGATCGCTATTTTTTCTCCCGGCTGATAAGGGGCTCCTCCATTATGAGCCTGAAACAATGCTTCCCAGCCGGCTTCCGCATCATCTTTTCCTCCAAGGGACGCAATGCTGTCGTCAACCATGCGCTGTACCGTCTCCTCGTCAAAATGCCCTGTTTCCCACCAGTAGCCCTCTCCGTCCCATGATACGGCGGAGGCATCATGGGCCCATACTACCCGCCCCGGCATAGCGCCTATCCCTTTTCCATAAGGCTCATGCTCCGGGTAGATACCGTCATAGGGAAGAGCTTTATTCCCTGAAAGCTCCTCTTTCGCCGGATTTTCCGCTTTTATTTCCTGTACCGCCATATCCTGCACATTTTCCTCCCGCTCCATAGATAAATCGGCTATTGCATTTTCCCCGTTATTCTCCTGCCCAGATTTTCCACAAGCTGATATATACAGCATTCCTAACAAAAGTATTGCCATTACAATATATTTTTTCATTGCGCTCCTTTGCAGCCGCAGATACCAATGATGCCAATTAGCATCGTTAAGCGAAAAAGATTGTTTTTGCAATAATTTATAATCTAACAGTATTTTATCAGATTATTTCTATAACTAAAAAGGTATAAAGTCTTAAAATTCAAACTTTGCAGTCCGATAATTCAATAGACTTTACACCTAATTTTGTGTGATATATGCTACTATGCCGTATGTCTTGTGGTGTCCTTTGTATGACGTGAAAGTATCTCATGCACTCTTTCAACTTCATCAAGTATCATAGTGTCATCACGATGCAAACGCCTTAAATCTGCTTTTACATCTACCATATCTTTTTCAAGTCCAGTTACCTTTTCATCAAGTCCAGACATTTTTTCTCTTAACTCTTGCATATCGCTTTCTAATGTATCAAGTTTTTCAAGTTTAGAAAGAATCAAATCAAGTTTTTCATTTTCTACCATACTTTCACCACCTTTATTGTGACTACCACTATATTTATTTTCTATTTTTAAGAATACTCATTGCTTCATCTTCTGAAGGCTTATGTGTTTCAATAAAAACAATGAAAGCATTAATCTTTTCAGCGTCCCATCCTTCTTCAGTTAATTTAATGATAATGTTTGTCGCTTCAGTTGCTGTCATGTAATCACCTACTTTCTTTATTGTGGCTTGTACTGCTACAATATGAGTATATCATAACCGAGGTGTAAAGTCTATTCAATTATCCATCTAGTTTGTGTCAAGTAATCGTTGGCAACTTACCATTCTTTTTTTCTTTATGATAT
>JAMPGS010000020.1 GCA_023663815.1 Clostridium sp. | reverse complement strand
AGGAAGAGGATAAAACAAAATTTGCAAAAGCACAAAGGAGTTTCTGCAAGGACAGGTGTCGTAGGGCAAAGAAATTTATTTTGTAAACCTCATAAAAGGGGCAATAACCTTTAGCCCCCGACATAGAAAAATTAAGACCTTGTATCTCACGATACGGGTCTTATTTTTGTCCTCCGGACTATCCTTTCCCCGCATAAATACTGGACTTTTGGAACATTGAGCAGATTATATCACCATGGAGTAGGGGCATACTTTACTGTAGTAAAGTGGATAAAAGACATTGCCCCTAAACAGAAAAAATTTCTTTGCCCTACGACATGGTGATATTTGCTGATATTGTTTTTGGGAAAATGATGATTGGCTTGAAACCATTGAAAATACTGGATTTCAGGATTTTACATTTCCCCAAAATGATGTTACAAATTCCCCAAAACGTTATGTTTTCATTTTTGGGAGGTGTTTTTGGGAAAATGGCATGATGTTCTTGATAGCCCTACAAAGGAGGATTCGAGAGAATGAGGAAAAAGAACTTTAAGGGACGGTGTGAAAAGAGGATGATTGTCAAGTGTGATAAGGTATGCAGGACTTATGATGCTATTCAGTATGCTTATACTAATCTGTTGCAGAAGTATTATAGCACTTTAGTTCCGGAGGGATTTGTCAAACCACCGACAGAGCTGATAGTTTAACTGGATATTGATTAAGCCCCCAGCAGAGCTGGGTAGAATAGAGTAAGCAGAGGCGTTACCCAGAGTACCAAAATAAAAACCTCCATGTTATCATAAATAATGGTCCAGGCAACCTAATTTATGAACATGGAGGTATCCAAATGGATAATCAAAGTTTATCACATACAAGGTATAATTGCACGTATCATATTGTTTTTATTCCTAAATATCGTCGAAAGGTGATGTATGGAAAAATAGGAAAAGAGATAGGGGAGATTTTGACATTAGTATGTAAGATTACAGGGGTGAAACTGCTTAAAGGAGGAGTATGCCCGAATCATGTACATCTGCATGTATCAATTCCGCCGAAAATGAGTATATCGGAAGTGATGTCAAAACTAAAAGGAAAGAGCGCATTGATGATATTTGACCGCCATCCGGAATACAGGGATAAAAATGGGAGACATTTCTGGGCAAGAGGATATTATGCAGAGACAATAGGGCAGGTAAATGAAGAAACAATAAAAGAGTATATAGAAAAGCAGGAAGAATGTAGCAGGATAGAGGGATAGGGGCCTCTTTTAAGAGGCTGACAAGAACCAAAGGTTGCTTAGACACCGCCTATAGGCGGAACCGAAAAATGCCTTAGAGGGCATCTCCCTCAAACCACCGGCAGGGCCGGTGGTTTGGCCGATGACCGTGATTTGATAGACGTGATTTCGTAAAATGGTGCAAAAGATTCCAAGCACTTTAATTCCAACTCCCCCGCCCCTGCCGTTTCCTGTCGAATTCCGGCGATGAATGAAAGCTTAAAGGACAACGTTTTGACAAATTATGAGAGGGTTAATGTTTATAATAAACAGGTACATGAAGAATGGAGGTGAAGGGCGGCAGAGTGCAGTTACAGGGTATCATTTACATAGACAGCGTATTCCTGCTGAATCTGGTGATGGATTTATATTTGCTCAGTCTCACCGCAAAGGCTCTTGGAAAGAACGTTTCCTTCCGGCGGGTTTTGCGGGAAGCATAGCGGGAGCGGCGGGGTACTGCCTGATACTTTGTGTGCCGGGAATTTCTTACTTACATAAGGTGCTGTTTGGAATGATTCCAGTAGGCGGGCTGATGATAAAAATTGCCTGCGGGACAAAAGGCTTTAGGGAACTGCTCCGAGCTATGGGCTATTTGTTCACATTTTCCTTTATCATGGGCGGGTTCATCATTTTTCTGAAAGGGAAAAGCAGGGCTTTGGCGGGCGGTGGCTCTGGCGGTAATTCTGACGGAAATTCCGTTGTTATTCTCTTAGGGCTGGGCTTTGCGGGCTATGTCCTTTGTCGGAAAATAATCGGCGTATGGAGAAGAAAAAGGAGCGGCCATTTTTGCAGGGTGATTCTTCCGGGAGACGCTGGGCCGGTGGAGGCCGTGGCGTTGGTGGATACGGGCAACGGGCTGGTGGAACCTGTCAGCGGGAAGCCGGTGGCGATACTGGACGAGGAGCGGTGGAAGGATTTGAAAATGTGGATGAAGCCGGAAAAATACAAGGTAATTCCATATCACAGCATCGGCAGGGATAAGGGCCTAATGGAAGGGTACGAGGTAAATACTATGGAGGTAAAAGGGGATGAAGGTGAAAAACGATATGATAAAGTGATGATAGCGGTGTTTAAGGGAAAAGTATCCGGGGACGGCAGTTATCAAATGATTTTGCCGCCGGAATTATCTATATAAAATTACAAAAAGTGGAGGGTTTAAGAATGGTTTTTAAGGTAGCAATTCCGGGAAAGCTGCAGTTCAAAATTTACCGCAGGGAACCGGGTTTTCTGTTGACAAGGCAGGGAGATATTCATTATATAGGCGGTTCAGAGGTGCTCCCGCCGCCCCTTGAGGTGGAAAAGGAAAATGCGGTTATCAGTGATTTAGGCACGGAGTACGAGGACGAGGCCAAATCCATTTTAATCGAGCATAATCTCCGTCTGGTGGTTTACATAGCCAAAAAGTTTGACAATACCGGAGTGGGCGTGGAGGATTTGATTTCCATAGGGACAATCGGGCTGATTAAATCCATCAACACCTTTAATCCGGGGAAAAATATCAAGCTGGCGACTTACGCCTCAAGGTGCATTGAAAATGAAATATTAATGTACTTAAGAAGAAACAATAAGACCAGAATGGAGGTATCCATCGACGAGCCCTTAAATGTGGATTGGGACGGGAACGAGCTTCTTTTGTCGGATATTTTGGGGACGGATGAGGACGTAATTTACAAGGACATTGAGACGGAGGTCGAGAGAAAGCTTCTGTTGAAAGCTATCGACAGATTAAGCGATAGGGAAAAGACGATTGTAAAACTGCGTTTCGGCCTCGGCGCGCCCGACGGAAAGGAAAAAACCCAGAAGGAAGTAGCGGAACTTCTAGGCATTTCTCAATCCTACATTTCAAGGCTGGAAAAGAAGATTATGAAACGGCTGAAAAAGGAACTGCTCAGGGAAAGCTATTAGGCTTTCCCTGTAGAATTTGTTTCATAAGCTGATTTGCAATCGAGAGCCAGAATTTGCTCAATAGACTGATTTGCGTTGCAGGTCAGCATTTAATATCGACAATAATAATATCCGGCCCGATTTGTTTGATATCCCGGTAGGGAATACAAATGTCCGGTTCGTTGCACAGAAGATTCCAAAATTTATTGTTTCCGGGAATAAAAACTTTACAGATTTGTCCGCTGCACTGGTCGAACTCCAAGTCGGAAATTCTCCCAAGCTTCCTGCAATCCCGCATATTAATTACATCTTTGCACTTTAATTCCGAAAAAAGCATACCTTTCACCCTTTCTTAGAGTTGGTATGATTTATTTTATGCCGGCAGGTGAAAAAGGTGCTTTTCATGAATATTTTCCTCACAAATTGTGAATCATTTATACATGGTTCCCGCGCATGAAAAATCAAAGGCAGGCATATCTGATTTTAGAACTGCTGCGGGCATGATTCATGAAGCAGGAGGAAAAGGATATGGCTCAGGGTAAGGTTGAAATATGCGGAGTGAACACGGCGAAACTGCCTCTTTTAAAAGCGGAGGAGAAGGAAAAACTTTTTGAGCAGATAGAATTGGGGGATAAGGAAGCCAGACAAAAATACATCGAAGGCAATCTGCGTTTGGTCTTGAGCGTGATAAAACGTTTTTCGTCCAGCAATGAAAATGTGGACGACCTTTTTCAAATTGGGTGCATTGGGCTGATTAAGGCGATTGATAACTTTGATTCCTCGCTGAACGTGAAATTCAGTACCTATGCCGTTCCGATGATTATCGGCGAAATACGAAGATTTTTACGGGATAACAACACAATTCGGGTAAGCCGTTCCCTAAAGGATACCGCCTACAAGGCGATTTACGCCAAAGAAAACCTGATGAAACAGAGCATGAAAGAGCCCACCCTCAATGAAATTTCGGAGGAAATAGGCATCTCCAAGGAGGATATCGTCTACGCCTTGGACGCCATTCAAAATCCCATGAGCCTGTACGAGCCGATATTTACCGACGGCGGCGACGCACTGTACGTCATGGACCAAATCAGCGACAAGAAAAACAAAGAGGAAAATTGGGTGGAGCGTTTGTCCTTAAGCGAGGCCATGAAGCGGCTGGGAGACAGGGAGCGGGAAATTATCAGCCTGCGCTTTTTTGAGGGAAAGACCCAGATGGAGGTGGCGGAGAGCATTGGCATCTCACAGGCGCAGGTGTCGCGGTTAGAAAAAAACGCCTTAAAAACCATGAAAAATTATCTGACGGCATAACCAATGACATAACTAATAGCATAGCTAATGACATAGTTGACGCGGACTGCAAAACCGTCGCAGAGTTAAACTCAGCCTTGTAAATATATGCGGCTTTACAAAGCTATACGACTTGCAAAGCCATACTGTTTGCAAAGCTATACGGCTTGCAAAGCCGTTGACATCCTTCCAAAAGCAGAATATAATAAGCTTGTTATCATAATTATGTATAGGCTGCAGCATAGGTTACAGCGCGTGCGCCAGCCTGTCTTATGCGCGAGGCCTTTGGCAGAGCCGGGCCGATAAAAGCAGCGCAGAAATGAGGGAAGCGATGAAATGTCCGTTTTGCGGCCACGAAAATACCAGAGTGATTGATTCAAGACCGGCGGAGGATAACAATTCTATCAGACGCCGGAGAGTTTGCGACGAGTGCGACAAGCGGTTTACCACCTATGAAAAAGTGGAGACGATTCCGCTGATTGTGATTAAGAAGGACAACAACAGAGAGACCTTTGACAGAGGCAAGATTGAAGCGGGCGTCCTGCGGGCATGTCACAAAAGGCCTATCAGTGCCAGCCAGATTAAGCAGTTAGTTGACGAGGTGGAAACCGAGATTTTCAGCATGGAGGAAAAGGAAATTCCAAGCCGGGTTATCGGCGAGATGGTGATGAGCAAATTAAAAAGCTTAGAGGCGGTGGCGTATGTGCGTTTTGCTTCCGTATACAGAGAATTCAAGGACGTCAATACCTTTGTGGATGAGTTAAAGAAATTTTTGGATGCATAAGGGAGCTTTAGGATGTTTAAGCGTTTTTATCCTGATATTTATGTCTGTTCCGCCTATGAAATAGATTTTCAGAAATATTATGACGACGGATATCGGGGTATTCTTTTTGATATAGACAACACATTAGTTCCCCACGGGGCCCCGGCGGACAAGCGGAGCATCGCCTTGATTAAGGAATTGAAAGAGATAGGCTTTCAGATTCTTTTTTTATCCAACAACAAGGAACCAAGAGTAAAGATGTTCAATGACGTGGTGGGAGCCGGATATATTTATAAGGCGGGCAAGCCGGGCGTGAAGAATTATTTGAAGGCAATGGAAAGAATGGGAACCAGTGCGGAGACCACCCTTTTTGTGGGGGACCAGCTCTTCACAGACATATGGGGAGCAAAAAACGCCGGGATTCGTTCTATACTGGTGCAGCCTATAGATAAGAAGGAAGAGATTCAGATTGTTTTGAAGCGGTATCTTGAAAAAATTGTGCTGGCTTCTTACAGGCGGCGAGGAAGAAAGCAGGGGCATGGCGAGAAGCTATAGCAGAAAGCATGACAGGGGTATAGCGGAGACCATAGCAGAAAGCATGGCAGAAAGCATGACAGAGGCATAGCGGAAGCCATAGCATGAAGCATGACAAAAGCATGGTAGAAGTCATAGCATGAAGCATAACGGAAGTATAGCGTAAAGTCATAGCATAAAGCATAATAGAAGCATAGCAGGAAACCATAGCATGAAGCGAAGCATTACAGAAGCATGATAGGAAGCCATAATAGAGGCATAGAAAAAATAACAGATGTGTTTAAAATAGTGCATACATAAAAGTTAAATTTAGATATAACAAAACAGCACGGAAATGAGGAGAAAATGATTGACGGATATACGCGGGTCTGCGGCGTGATTGGCAATCCGGTGGAGCACACCATGTCGCCCCCGATACATAATACTCTTGCGGAAAAACTTTCCCACAACCTTGTCTATGCGCCCTTTCATGTGGAGACAGGCGAGGTTGCCGCGGCGGTAAAGGGCGCTTACGCCTTGAACGTGCTGGGGCTGAATGTGACGGTGCCCCACAAAAAAGAAGTGATGGAAGCCCTTGTGGGGATAGATAAGCTGGCGGAAAATATTGGAGCAGTGAATACGCTGGTGCGGACAGAGGGCGGCTATTGGGGATACAACACGGATATGCCGGGACTGTACCGCGCTATGTGCAGCGAGGGAATAGCGCTTAAGGGCGAGGAGGTTATCCTTCTTGGAGCCGGGGGAGCCGCTAGAGCGGTGGCTTTTTTGTGCGCCTTGAAGGAGGTTTCCAAGGTTTATATGATGAACCGCTCGGAGGAAAAGGCGCGGGCGGTAGCGGAAGAGGTGCTGGAAAAGACGGGCAGGGACTGTATTTGTCCCATGGCGCTGTCCGATTACAAGACTTTGCCGGACAAAAAATACCTTGCCATTCAGGCTACCAGCGTGGGGCTGTATCCTGACGTGGACAGGGCGGTCATAGAGGACGAGGCTTTTTACCAAAAAATTCATACGGGCTACGATTTGATTTACAAACCGGCTAACACCCGTTTTATGCAGATGGTGAAGGCGCAGGGGGGAAAAGCCTTTCACGGCCTTAAGATGCTCTTGTATCAGGGAATTATTGCCTATGAGCTTTGGAACGACGTTTCCGTTTCGGAGGAGCTGGCGGAGGAAGTGTACGAGGTTTTGAAGGAAAAAATGGGAATTGCGGATGAACAATAACATTATTTTAATTGGGTTTATGGGCAGCGGTAAGACCAGCGTGGGAATTAAGCTGTCCTATTACCTGCGGCGCACCATGATTGACACGGATAAATGGATAGAAAACAGGCAGAAAATGCAGGTATCCGAGATTTTTGCATCCGTGGGGGAGGAGACTTTCCGGGCTATGGAGACGGAATGTCTTAAAATTTTGGCGGATACCGCCGACGGACAGATTATTTCCGTGGGAGGCGGTCTGCCCGTGCGGAAGGAAAATCATTCCCTTTTAAAAAAGCTGGGGAAGGTTTTTTATTTAAAGGTAACGCCGGAGGTTGTCTATGAAAGGCTGAAAAACGATACCACAAGGCCGCTTTTGCAGGTGGAAAATCCCATGGAGAGAATTCAGGAGCTTTTGGCACAGCGGTCAGATATTTACGAGGCCTGCGCCGACGTGACGGTGGAGGCTTCAGATAAGACGCTGGAGGAAATTGTGGAGATAATTGCGCGGGAAGGGAGCGGAGTTAAATGAAAATTTTGGTGATTAACGGGCCGAATCTTAATTTTTTGGGAATCAGGGACAAGGAAATATACGGGGCTGAGGACTATGATTATCTGCTGAAAATGATAGGAAAAAAAGGCGAGGAGCGCGGCATTGCCGTGGAGGTTTTCCAGAGCAACCATGAAGGGGCCATCATCGACAGGATTCAAGACGCCTACAGCGACGGCACGGATGGCATAGTCATCAATCCGGGAGCCTACACCCATTACAGCTATGCAATTCATGACGCTCTTGCAGACAGCCCGCTGCCTAAGGTGGAGATTCACATTTCGGATATCACAAAGAGAGAGGACTTCCGAAAAGTATCGGTGACCGCGCCGGCCTGCGACAAGCAGATTTACGGGCATGGTCTTAAAGGCTATTTGGAAGCTATTGATGCGGTTTTAGAACTTAAAAAATGAAAAAATAGCCGTTTCGGAAGAAAGTGGTTGAAATATCTCTTTTTTTATATTAAACTGGTAAAGAATTATAACGTGAAAATTTAGGAGGAATATTTTATGATATCTGCAGGTGATTTCAGGAACGGCGTAACAATCGAAGTCGATAATAATGTTTACCAGATTATTGAGTTCCAGCATGTGAAGCCCGGCAAAGGCGCGGCGTTTGTCAGAACCAAGCTGAAAAATATCAAGAGTGGCGGCGTGGTGGAAAAAACTTTCAGACCTACTGAAAAGTGTCCGCAGGCACGTATTGACAGGAAAGACATGCAGTACTTATATGCAGACGGAGAGCTGTATAACTTTATGGATACCGAAACATATGACCAGATTGCGTTGAACGGCGACACCGTTGGCGACGCTCTCAAGTTTGTCAAGGAAAACGAGATGGTTAAAATCTGTTCCCACAACGGAAGCGTATTTTCTGTGGAGCCTCCTTTATTTGTCGAGTTGGAAATTATTGAGACAGAGCCGGGGTTCAAGGGCGACACCGCAACAGGAGCTACCAAGCCTGCAACCGTGGAGACAGGCGCAACCGTAAACGTGCCCTTGTTCGTTGAAACCCATGACGTAATTAAGATTGACACCAGAACAGGCGAGTACCTGTCCAGAGTATAATCGGAAGTAAAGCATTTTATATCCTGTTAATTTATAAAGACCTGAAAGACAATGAATTTTTGTTCATTGTCTTTTTCTATGCATGGAGGCGCTATGTACAGAAGTGCTATGCACCAAGGGGTTATGCACAGAAGTGTTATGCACCAAGGGGCTATGCGCAGAGTGTTATGCATCAAGGGCTATGCACAGAGATGTTATGTGTAGGTCCGTGCAGTGAAGGGAATCATAAAAACGGCGCGCGGACCACATGGCGGGCAGGAAGAGAAATCTTCCCTGCTCGATTTATGAGCAGGGGCACAGAGGAATACGCCGCGGAAGCGAGCATCCTGTTTCTTAAAAATCAGCATATCAAAAGAAAGAGGTATTCATGAACGACACATCAATAAATTTCAAATCTTATATCGAATCTATTATCAAAAATTTGCAGGAAAAGCCCGGCGCTGATTATACCGTGTGCTCGAAAAGTGTCAGGAAAAATAACGGCGTTGCGCGCACGGGAATCATCATAAATCGGGAAGGCGCGGAGGCCTGCCCTATTATTTACGTGGACGATTTTTACAGAGAAGGCATCACGGAAAAAGAAATAGAGGAAATTTCGGACGCGCTGTATGCGGATTTTTACGAGGCGGAACGGGAAATTCCGGTAAATTTAGCCGATTTTTCCGAATTTGAAAGAGCAAAGAAAAAGTTGGCCTTTAAACTTGTTTCCGCTTCCCAGAACAGCGAATTATTGCAGAAAACTCCTCATAAGAGGTTCTATAATCTTGCAATGGTGTTTTACTATGCGCTTCCTGAAGTGCGTCCCCACAAGAGCGCGGCGATTTTAATTAAGCAGCATCATATAAAAAAGTGGGGAGTAAGCCTGAAAAAATTGTACGAGGCGGCCTTTGCAAACACGCCCGTTCTGTTTCCGGCGGTAATTGAGAGCATGGAGGACATTATGCGGGGGATTTTTGAGGAGGAGCCTTGTGGGCAGAAGATTCCTATGTTCGTCCTGTCAAACAATCAAAAGCTGTACGGGGCGGCATGTATGCTGTATCCGGGATTGATTGGAAAGTTTGCGCGGGAAAAGGGGCAGGATTTTTATATACTGCCAAGCTCCGTCCATGAAGTGATTCTCGTACCGGCAAAGGATACTAACCCGGAATCGCTTCAGGCGATAGTGACGGATATTAATCATACTCAAGTGGCGCCGGACGAGGTATTAGCCGATTCTGTGTACTATTACAGTAGGAATAGAGACAAAATTTTATGGATTTCATAAATTATTTAAAAGGTTTCACACATTTTTTACAAATGATAACTAGACAATTTTAAATGCGTATGGTATGATATTCAAGGTGATGTAACAAATTTGTAATATTTAATTCCTATGCACCCGTAGTCTAACGGATAGAACGAAGGCCTCCGACGCCTTTAATGCAGGTTCGATTCCTGTCGGGTGCATTTGCATCACCTTGAATATGAAAAGTTTACACTTTGATTCAATGGAATTTGCGTGAGCAAATTCCAAAATACTGTAAACGGAAAATTTAATTGAGAAAGGATATTTATGAAACATTCTGAACAGAACAAAAAGTATGTATGGATGACAAAATTCATGTCCGTTGGGGAATGGATTATGGACCACAGCAAAATTGTAATGCCTCTTGTTCTGATTGTTTGCGTGATTATTACAATTATAGTGGCAGTAAACGCCAACAAGCGGGAGGCGCTTGAGAAGGAAGCGGAGCAGGCCGCCATGGCGGTAGCCGCCGGGGACGCCGAGAATTCTTTAGACGGCGAGATTCCCGACGTGGCGTTAGAAGAAAATGCACACCCGGAAATTAACGACATGGTGCGTACCTATTACAATGCGCAGGCGGAGGGGGATATCAATACGGTAACTGCTCTAAATGCATACTTAAATGAAATTGAAATTATCCGCGTACAGGAATTGAGCAAGTATATTGATTCCTACCCGGAACTAAACGTATACACGAAGCCTGGACCGGAAGAAAATACCTATGTAGCTTACGTGTATTCGGAGGTGCTCTTTACCGACGCGGACGTGGCCCTTCCCGGACTGCAGACCTATTACGTGGAGATAAACGGGGAGGACGGTAATTTTATCAACGGCGGAACCTATGACGATAAGATTTACGACTATATTAAGAAGGTAACCCTTCAGGACGATGTGGTGGATTTAAATAATCGGGTGGCTGTGGAGTACAATGAGATGCTTGCCGAGGACGAGGATCTCAATGAGTTTATTGCCTATCTCAGAGAAAAAATAAACGAGGAGGTAGGCGAAAAACTGGCGGAGGCAGAAGCGCCTGAAACGGAGGAGGAGAACGCAGCGGCTTCCGAGGAGGGAGAGACGGCGGATGCAGCGGCGGAACAGACGGTACTTCGGACAGTGCGGGCTACCGACGTTGTAAATATCAGAAGCTCCGACAGCGAGACGGCGGATAAGCTTGATAAAGCCGAGGTGGGGCAGGAGTTTACCTTGGTTGAGCAGAGAGAAAACGGATGGAGCAAGGTGCGCTACAAGGATAGGGACGCTTTTATAAAGAGCGAGTATCTTGAGCTGGTATCGGAGGAAATTGTAGACGCGGAGCTTGCCGAGAACAATGTTCCGGCCCCCACGCAAAAGCCTGAAAAAGCAGAGAATACGTCGGAAACCTCAACCTCAAAGGATACCGTTACAGGAACGGTTGAGGTGATTGAGAGTGTAAAGATTCGCAAGAGCGCCAGCACGGATTCCGAATCCCTTGGAACCGCTTTCGGTGGGGAAATACTGGAGGTCATCATGAAGCAGGCCGACGGCTGGACCAGAATTAAGTACAAAGGCCAAGTCGCATATGTGAAGTCCGAGTATGTGGAATAAAAGCAGGCGGGAATTGCATTTATGCTTGTGCAAAAAGCAGCGCAGAAATGAGGAAAAATATGATAGGGAAATTTAACGTGGGAATTATGGGGGCGGGCAATATTGCGGCCGTGATGGCAAACACCCTGAATAAAATGAAAGGCGTCAAGTGCTATGCGGTTGCGTCCAGAGAGAAGGTAAAGGCTGATGCCTTTGCAGGAAAATACGGGTGCAAAAAGGCTTACGGCTCCTACGAGGAGCTTGCGATGGATAAAAAGGTGGATTTAATTTACATTGCAACGCCCCATTCGGAGCATTTTGAGAACGCTAAGCTGTGTATCGAGCACGGGAAGCCGGTGCTCTGCGAGAAGGCCTTCACAGCCAACGCGGCGCAGGCGGAGGAGCTCATCAAATTAGCCAAGGAGAAAGAAGTTTTTCTTGCGGAGGCGATTTGGACAAGATATATGCCTATGCTTACCACCATACGGGAAGTGATAGGCAGCGGAATTATCGGGGAGCCCAAAACCCTTACCGCCAATTTAGGCTATATAATTGACAATGTTCCAAGGCTTCAGGATCCCGCTCTAGCAGGCGGCGCGCTTCTTGATGTCGGCGTGTATACCTTGAACTTTGCGCTTATGGTATTTGGTAATGATATCGCCAAGGTGGTTTCTAACTGCACCTACACAAAGACCGGCGTTGACGAGCAGAACAGCATCACCCTCCAATATCAGGACGGAAGGGTGGCGCACCTTAACAGCTCCATGGTTTCACTAAGCGATAGAAAAGGCATTATTTACGGGACAAAGGGCTTTGCGATTGTTGAAAATATTAACAATTTTGAGAGTATAACGGTTTATGATACTTCTTATAATAAGGCTGCTTTTTACAAAGCGCCGAAGCAGATTTCCGGCTACGAGTACGAGGTGGAAGCCAGTATGCGCGCTATCCGCGACAATCAGCTTGAGTGCGCGGCGATGCCTCACAGCGAAACCCTGCGCGTCATGAAGCTGATGGACAGTATCCGCAGGGAATGGAAGATTGTATATCCCTTCGAGAATCAGGAAGAATAAAAAAAGAAAAACTGGCAAAGCTAAGACAGGGTGGACAAGGTTCACCCTGTTTTGATTTGCGCGAGCAACGAGCCAAACGAGAACGCTTGCGTTCTCAGTTGGCGACTGCCGCGACAGCGAGGCGGAAGCCGAGCGCGCGAGCAATGAGCCGGAGACCGCAAGCGTGCTCAGTTGGCGACTGCCGCGTTCAGCGAGGCGAGAGCCGAGCGTGCGAGCAACGAGCCGGAGACCGCAAGTGTGCTCAGTTGGCGACTGTCGCGACAGCGAGACGCAAGTCGAGCGCGCGCAGGCGAGGCAATTAAGAAGGGAGAAACAAAAATGAGAAGCGACGACGTAAGAATTTTACAGGAAGTGCAGCGAAACACAAAAATGGCAATGAAAGCCATCGATACAATTAGCGAAAAAATTTGCGACGACAGTTTGTCTAGCCAAGTAGCTAGAGAATCAATGAAATACGCCGATATTTACAACAAGGCCACCGACAAGCTTCTTGACGGAAGGGCGCCTTCCTATAAGGAAACAGGATTTCAGGATATGATGCTGAAGAGTGGAGTGCGCGCGAATACCATGCTTAACACAAGCACAAGCCATATTGCTGAGATAATGATTCAGGGCTCCAACAGAGGGCTTACCAGCATGTGGAAGGCGATTAACCACCATGAAAATGCTGGAAACACCTCGATGGAGATAGCAAAAGAGCTGATGGATTTTGAGGAAAAAAATATTGAAAGGTTAAAACGCTACTTGTAAGCAAGTGGCGTAAATAAAAAAATTTTAACTTTTCCAATTTAATTGCTTAAAGTGTATTGCGATTTTTTGAAATACAGTATATAATACTTAACGGATTGTATACAAGGATACCATACTGCAATTATACTGAAATTGAGGAGGAAAAAAGTATGTCGTATGTTGATGAAGTATTTCAAATGGTAGTTGACAAGAACCCTGCCCAGCCTGAGTTCCATCAGGCGGTGAAAGAGGTTCTTGAATCCTTGCGGGTTGTAATTGAGGCCAACGAGGAAGCTTATAGAAAGGACGCATTGCTGGAACGGCTTGTTACCCCTGAAAGACAGTTGTTATTTAGAGTTCCTTGGGTGGACGACAATGGGCAGGTTCAGGTAAATAACGCTTTCCGCGTGCAGTTTAACAGCGCAATCGGGCCTTACAAGGGCGGCCTTAGGCTCCACCCCAGCGTAAACCTTGGCATCATCAAGTTCCTTGGTTTTGAGCAGATTTTTAAGAATTCACTTACAGGACTTCCCATCGGCGGCGGCAAGGGCGGTTCCGACTTTGACCCCAAGGGAAAATCCGACAGGGAAGTAATGGCGTTCTGTCAGAGCTTTATGACGGAGCTCTCCAAATACATAGGAGCGGACACGGACGTTCCTGCCGGCGATATTGGAACAGGCGCCAGAGAAATCGGCTATATGTTTGGACAGTACAAGAGAATCAAGGGCGTGTATGAAGGCGTTCTCACCGGCAAGGGCCTTTCCTACGGCGGTTCTCTTGCAAGAACGGAAGCTACCGGCTATGGCCTTTTGTATCTCACAGAAGAAATGTTAAAATGCAATGGCAAGGACATTGCGGGCAAGACGATTGCCGTTTCCGGCGCTGGAAACGTTGCAATTTACGCCATTCAAAAGGCGCAGCAGCTGGGGGCAAAGCCGGTAACCTGCTCTGATTCCACGGGCTGGATTTACGACCCTGAGGGAATCGACGTGGAGCTCTTAAAGGAAGTAAAGGAAGTAAAACGCGCAAGACTGACAGAGTATGCCAAGGCGCGTCCCAGCGCAGAATATCACGAGGGAAAAGGCGTATGGTCCGTTAAGGCTGATATTGCTCTTCCCTGCGCGACGCAGAATGAGCTGAATCTTGACGACGCCAAGGCCTTAGTAGCCAACGGCTGCTTTGCGGTAGCGGAGGGCGCAAACATGCCTACCACCATGGAAGCTACAGAATATTTGCAGGCGAACGGCGTTTTGTTTGCGCCGGGTAAGGCTTCCAACGCGGGCGGCGTTGCAACCTCGGCGTTGGAGATGAGCCAGAACTCCGAGAGACTTAGCTGGACCTTTGAGGAGGTTGACAGCAAGCTGAAGGGCATCATGGTGAATATTTTCCACAATATGGACGAAGCCGCGAAGAAGTACGGCATGGAAGGAAATTATGTAGCGGGCGCCAATATCGCAGGATTTTTGAAGGTTGCGGAAGCTATGACGGCACAGGGGATTGTGTAAAGTATAATTATTTAAAAATGAAAATCCCGCATATGACTGGAAACAGTATATATGCGGGATTTTTTTGAGAGCACATAAAAATACATTTTATTAAGAAATAAAAACATAACGCAGATTAGAAAAAAATTTAAGAGAAAATTAGATTGTCGTGATATATAAATTATGATACACTACCAACATGAGAAGTAATCAAATACAAGTTTAGCCAAGCTAAAGCAGGTGGCAGCCTCCCATACTTGAAAAAGAGGGGAGGTCGTGCATATGGATACATACGAGGTGTTAAGCCTATTATTTTTAGGCGGGTCGTTCCTCATTGCGCTGCTTGCCTATATAGATAGGAACAACAAGCGAAAATAAATAAGCCACCTTTGTCTTAGCCGGACAGGTGACTTATTTTAATCATCTAACGAGGCTGCCACTTTGTAAGCGGTTGTTTCTCTTTTACTTATTATAATGTGTTGTGGGTAAAGTTTCAAGAAAAAAATGTACGTATAAAAGGCGAAGTGTGGTATATTGTTTATAAATAGCAGTATAATGGTTTTCTATTGGTAAGATATAAAGGGAAATGATAAAGAGGCGGTTAGAAATGAGCAGAGAAATGCTAAAAGGAATGATTGGTCTAGTGCCGGATGAAGATATAGAAACGATTTATAATGTTATTTTAAAGTTTATTCCGGAAGATGTACCTTTACCGGATGAGGTGGAGGCTATAGAGAGGGCTAATAGAAGTATAGCAGAAAATGGAACAATTCCCCATGAAGCAATAGAGTGGGATTAATATCAAGTGTGGAATTTTTGAATCATCCAGTGTGTAGCTAAAATGAATCATCTAGGGCGTAGCAAAATATATTAGACTTTGCGTTTTGATTATGATATACTATTTATTATTAGATAATTGTATTCATAATCGGAGGTGGGATAATGCCGAATACAAATTTGGAAATTACACAAAAAGCAATGGAAGACTTTAAAAAAATTCAAGTGCATATGTTGATTGCACGCAAGGAAAACGCGACTGAAACGTATGAAAGCTTAAAGGATGAATATATATATCTTAAAAGTTTTCTCAATGTTGCAGGTGTGAATCTTTCAGAATTGGATAAGATTAAGGAATAATTAAATAGCAAGCAGTCAGGGCGCAAGTCTATTAATAGAACTTACGTCCTTATTTTATGCGACGGCCGCGCAGAGGAACACGCCGCCAAAGCGGCATGAACATGCCCTTTTGAGGATTGGCGTTTTTAGCATATAATATGCCTGCAGCCGTCGGGAGTGATGCTTGAAAAAAACAATGAATGAAGTATAATGAATCATATAAAATCTACAGAACTGGAAAGGAGCCTTTGCGGGACTTGGAAAACGGCAGAGGCTTTCAGTGCATAGAACAATGAGAGGACGCTTTTGCGGCAAGGGATTGTTCTATGCAGAGTGCGCTACAGTGCCTTAGCGAAACTTGAAATTGGAGGTAAGATTATGAATATTGAAAAGGTTTTAGAGGAATTGGACGGCTTATTTGAGCAGCATAGGATAGAGGAGGTGGAGCCTTTTCTGGTGCAGAAAATAGATGCGGCGTCGGAGGAAGGGGATACGGCTTCTTTGATTACGCTGTTAAATGAAATGATAGGGCATTACCGGGAGCTTGGCGAGTATGAAAAGTCAATTTCCTGCTGCAGACAGCTTTTGATACTGGTGGAGCAGGCGGGGTTAAAGGGAACGGTGGCCTACGCAACAACGCTTTTAAATATAGCCAACGCCTGCCGGGCGGCGGGGCTTTTGCGGGAATCCATGATTTATTATCAGGAGGTTAAGGACATTTATGAAAAAGAGCTGATGCCCGCGGATTTTCGGTACGCCAGCCTTTACAATAACATGAGCCTTTTATTTCAGGAAATGGGGGACTATGAAAGCGCCTGCGATTGTCTGGAGAGAGCGCTTTCCATCGCCTCCATGTACAGCGAGCACAGGATAGAGGTGGCGGTGACGCATACCAATTTGGCTTCCTCGCTGTTAAAGCTTGGGCGTTATCAGGAGGCCATTGAAAATTTAAACAAAGCCTTTTCCATTTTTGAGATGGACGAGGAAAAGGACTACCATTACAGCGGCGCGCTTTCCGCAATGGGCGAGGCTCAGTATCTTGCGGGAAATTTGGGGGAATCCGCGCGCTTTTATCAGCTTGCCTTGGAGCAGATTGAGAGAAATGTGGGAAAAAGCAAGGCCTATGAGCTGACCTTGCAGAATTTAAATGCGGTGACGGCAAAAATGAGGGAGCTTCCCATGGCGGGCAGAAATTTTCGGAATGGAATGGAGCTGTGCGAGGCCTTTTATGAGGAATACGGAAAAGCCATGATTCGCCAGAAATTCCCTGAATATGAGCATTTAATTGCCGTAGGCCTTGTGGGAGAGGGCTCGGAGTGCTTTGGCTTTGACGACCAAGTATCGCGGGATCACGATTTTGGCCCCGGCTTCTGCCTGTGGCTGACCGATTCGGTGTATGATGAAATTGGGGAGGAGCTGCAGAGGGCTTACGAAGAATTACCCTCCACCTATATGGGAATCACCCGTTTTACCACGCTGAAAGCCCAAAAGAGGGTGGGCGTATTTAGAATTGGGGATTTTTACGAGAGTTTAATCGGCCTTCGGGACGTGCCCAGCACCCAGAATCAATGGCTGTTCCTTGAGGATTACCGGCTGGCTACGGCGGTCAACGGAAAAGTATTCCGGGATGATTTGGGCGAGTTTACCCGAATCAGGCGGGGGATATTGTCTTACTATCCTGAGGAGGCGCGTATCAGGAAGATTGCAAGGGAGGCGGCCCTGATGGCGCAGTCGGGCCAGTACAATTATTCCAGAATGTTCGGCCGTGGGGAGAGGGTTACCGCGGTTGTCGCGCTGTCGGAGTTCATGAAGCACACCATGGCGATGGTTTATCTCTTAAACCGCACCTACGCGCCTTTTTATAAATGGATGCACAGAGGAATGGAACGGCTGCGGATTTTGCCGGAAATAAGAGATATTTTAAGCTCGCTGGTGGAATTTCCGGCGGGGGACGAGAGGATTCCGCAGACAATTGAAATGATTGTGGCGCTGATTATTGCCGAGATGAAAAAACAAGGGCTTACCAGCGGCGAGGACAATTACCTTGACAATCACACGGATAAAATTTTAAAGAGCATCCCCCAAAAGGAGCGGCAGGACGATTCCTTTAAGGCGGCCCTTGTAAACGAGCTTGTCTCGCTGGAATGGGAGGCCTTTGACAAGGTGGAAAACGAGGGAGGCAGGGCGGACTGTCAGGACGACTGGAACACCTTTTCCATTATGAGAAAGAGCCAGTATATGGCGTGGACGGAGGAGATGCTAAAGAGCTATATCCATGATTTTCACAGGGCAAACGAGCGGGGCTGGAATTTGATTACAGAAAAGTACGGCCGTATGATGGAAAGCACGGCGCCTCTGCGCTACGAGCAGATTAAGGCTTCCTTTCCGGATTTGCCTGAAATGAAAAAGGAAATTATCGAGGAAATTGTAAAAATTCAGGTTGCGTGGATGGAAGAATTTGCGGAGAATTATCCCAAGGCGGCGGGCAACGCCCGGAGCATCCACACGGCGGAGGACACGCCCTTTAACACCTCCTATGAGACTTACCTGCGGGGGGAGCTTTCCACCTACTCGGATACGACGCTGGATTTGTACGGGAGATTTGTGGCACAGCTTTATAAGGACGGAGAAAATCTTGCCAAAATCATTATGACAAATATGGCCCATCTTTATGGATATGAATCTCTTGATGTGTTGGAAGAGAAATTGTAAGGAAGCGAAAAGAAAAGTGGAAAAGAAAATACAAAAGTCATACGAAATTGATATGTGCAACGGGCCGCTGTTCGGGAAAATACTGTTGTTTTCCCTGCCCCTTATGCTTTCAGGCGTTTTGCAGCTTCTCTTTAACGCCGCCGACGTGATAGTGGTGGGACGGTTTGCGGGAAACGAGGCCCTTGCGGCGGTGGGCTCCACGGGCTCCCTTACAAATCTTCTGGTAAATATGTTTATCGGACTGTCCGTGGGGGCGAACGTGCTGGTGGCGAGATATTACGGCGGAAGGCAGGAGAAGGAGGTAAGCAGTACCGTCCACACTTCCATGATTATAAGCGCAGTCGGTGGCGTTATCCTTGCGGTTCTTGGGATTGTGCTGGCAAAGCCCCTCTTGCAGATGATGGATACGCCGGAAAACGTGATTTCCCATTCGGTGCTTTACATGCGGATTTATTTCTTGGGGATGCCGGTGATGCTGGTGTTTAACTTTGGCAGCGCCATACTGCGGGCCATTGGCGATACAAGGCGGCCGCTGTTTTACCTAATAATAGCAGGCGTTATTAATGTGATTTTAAACCTTTTCTTTGTGATTGGCCTTCACATGGGGGTAGCGGGGGTCGCCCTTGCCACGGTGATTTCTCAGTGTGTGTCTACGGCTTTGATTGTGAGGAGCCTATTGCGGAGCGAGGGCTGCTTTCAACTGCGGTTTGACAGGCTCCGCATGGATTGGGATAAATTTGGGAAAATTGCCGCAATCGGCCTGCCCGCCGGACTGCAGGGTTCCCTGTTTTCCATCTCAAACGTGCTGATTCAGTCCTCGGTAAACTCCTTCGGTTCGATAGCAATGGCGGGAAACACGGCGGGAAGCAATATCGAAAGCTTTGTCTATACGGCGATGAATTCTGTTCACCAGACGGCGGTCAGCTTTACCGGTCAGAATTTAGGCGGCAGGCAGTATGACAGAATCAGGAAAATTTTAATCGAGTGCCTGCTGTTTGTGGCGGTTGTGGGGATTGTGCTGGGAAACGGTGCCTGTCTTTTGGGCAATCGGCTCCTTGGATTTTATTCCACGGACGCGGAGGTAATTGCCTATGGTATGCAGCGAATGAAAATTATCTGTACATGGTATTTTATCTGCGGTCTTATGGACGTGCTGGTGGGAAGTATCCGAGGGCTTGGCTATGCGGTGATGCCCATGGTGGTTTCCCTTTTGGGGGCCTGCGCTTTCCGGGTGCTGTGGATTTATACCTTTTTTAAATGGGATAGAACGCTGTGGACGCTGTATATTTCCTATCCCATCTCATGGGCGTTGACGGCGGCGGCCCATTTGATTTGTTTTATCGTGGTGTTTAGAAAGATAAAAGGAAAGGCGTGAAGCCGAAAATTTTTAATGGGCCGCTCAATTTTTTAACGTTTAATATCGTAATTCATGTTCATGAGATTGCGGATGGCCGCCACGTCGTCGGTGATGTTGGCGTCCCCGCGGATGGTGTGCTTGATGGCGCTGCTTGCCACGGCAAAATTCACGATATCCATAGGCCGGTAGCCCTTCATAATCGCGTAAATTAATCCGCTGGCAAAGGCGTCCCCGCCGCCTACTCTGTCTAAAATATTGAAGGTAAACAGCTTGCTCTCAAAGGTGTGCCCTTCGTACCACATAAAGGCTTTCAGGCTGTTCTCGCTTCCGCTGTGAGCGTAGCGCACATGGCGCGCAATGCATGTGATATTCGGATATTTTCTTATAAAAGCCTGAAAAACCTCGTCCTGCTGTTCATAGCTTGGCTGAAGCGGAATCCCGTCTTTTACGTCCCCCTTACTGTAATCCTTCTCGTCCTTCCAGAGATGGTAGGGCTCAATGCCCATCAAAACATTCACATAGGGAAGGCATTGAGTACAAAAATCTCTTGCTTCCTCCCAGCTCCAAAGGGTGCTTCTGAAATTCCCGTCGAAACTGACGGTGATGCCTTTCTTTTGCACGATTTTAAGGCTGTTTAAAATCAGCTTCCGGCAGCCGTCTGAAAGGGCCGGGGTGATTCCGCTTAAATGCAGCCATGTATAACCCTCTAAAAGCTTTTCAAGGTCAACCGTATCAAAGTCAAATTCAGAGATGGCGCTGTGCTTCCTGTCGTAAATGACTTTGCTGGCGCGGATGCCAAAGCCTGTTTCCAAATAGTAGCTGCCCATGCGGAAGGTGGGCGTCTGCTCCGGCGTGCTGAGTATCACCGGCGTACAGTGAACGTCGCTGCTCCGCAGCATACGAACGGCGCTTTTTCCGAGGCTGTTGTTCGGCACCACCGTAAAAAAGGTGCTGTCAATCCCAAGGTTAGCCAGCGCCAGCGCGATATTTGCTTCGCTTCCCCCATAGCTTGCCTCAAAGCTGGTGGCCATGCGGATTTTTTCATAGTTTGGAGGCGTCAGCCTGAGCATGATTTCTCCAATGGTGATGAATCGGTTTGTGTTGTCCGCTTCTCTCAATAAAGGGTTTTTGTGTTTCATGTTTTTTTCTTTGCCTTCGCCCATATCCCCTAACCTCCTAATTGTCGCTTTTATTTTGCTATATTTTAAATGTACAATCAACGCGATTATTCGTCAATACTTTTTCCCTTATCTTGTCAGTTAAAAAATTAAATATATATATTGACAATAATGGGTATATATGATATATACAATATATACTCAAATAAAAGGAATTCCTTTCGGTAAAGAGGTGACAAATGAACATAATTATCAGTAATTCAAGCGACAAGCCTATCTATGAGCAGATTACCGCTCAAATCAAGGCCCTTGTCATGAACGGGACGCTGAAGGAAGGCGATTTGCTTCCCTCCATGCGCACCTTGGCGAAGGAGCTCCGCATCAGCGTCATCACCACAAAGCGGGCTTACGAGGACTTGGAGCGGGACGGCTTTATCACTACCATTGTGGGGAAAGGGAGCTACGTCAGGGCGGCGGATATCAGGCTGGTGCGGGAGGAAAAGCTGAAGCAGATAGAGGATTTGCTGTCTAAAGCTATTTCCCTTGCAAGGCAGAGCGCCATAGAAAGAAAAGAAATTGAGGAAATGATTGAAATTATTTATCAGGAAGAATAAAAGCGGATACGGCGGAAATGAGGAAAAGATGGAAAATGCGATTGTAGTTAAAAATTTAACCAAACGGTATAAAGATTTTACTTTAAACAACGTCAGCTTTCAGGTTCCCACCGGCTCGGTGGTGGGCTTTATCGGGGAAAACGGCGCCGGAAAGAGCACCACGATACAGGCGATTTTGGGAATTATCGCGGCGGACGCCGGGGAGATAGAGCTGCTTGGGCACAAGGTGGAGCGGAAAAAAGCCGACGAGACATGGCGGGAGCAGGTGGGCGTGGTCTTTGACGAATGTAATTTCCACTGGGAGCTGAAAATAAAATATGTCCGAAATATTTTGAAAAATATTTATAGGACGTGGGATGATGGGAAGTTTTTGAATTATTTAAAAAAGTTTGAGCTTCCGCCGGATAAGAAGATAAAGGAATTGTCTAAGGGCATGAAAATGAAGCTTTCCATAGCGGCGGCCTTATCCCACGACAGCAGGGTCTTGATTTTAGACGAGGCCACCAGCGGTTTGGACCCGGTGATACGGAATGAAATTTTGGATATTTTCAGGGAATTGATTGAGGACGGGGAGCACACTATCTTTATTTCCTCTCACATAACATCTGATATTGAAAAGATTTCGGACTATGTGATGTTGATTCACAGGGGAGAGCTCCTATTATCGGAAAATAAGGACGAGATTCTTTACAATTACGCCATTGTGCGGTGTTCCAAGGAGCAGGCGGATTTGATTCCAAGGGATATTGTGGTAGGCAGGGAAGAAAATGCCTATGAAGTCAGCGTGCTTGTGAAGGATAAAAACCGGCTTTTAAAAAGCTCCTTTGAGGAGCAGGCCCAGAGGATAGGCGGAAGCAGCTTTGCCATTGACAAGGCGGGCGTTGAGGACGTGCTGCTTTATGTTGCAAGAGAAAGGGACGGTGGAAGAAAATGAAAGGTCTTATATTAAAAGAATTGTATTTGGTGAAAAGCTTTGCGAAACAATATGTGATACTTTTAATTTTTATGGCGGCGTGGTCTATTATGGTGCATAATACCTCCTTTGTGGCGGTTTATATTATGGTGCTTGGCAGCTCGCTGGTGATGAGCACTACCTCCATGGACGAATCCGTGTCTTTTAACAAGCTTGCCGTTACCATGCCTATCGATACCGGGAATTTGGTAAAATCAAAATACGCCATGCTTTTTATTTCCGTTATCGGCGGCGGGGCGCTGGTTTGGCTGTTTGAAATAGCGACAAGTTTCATGCCCTCCGGGGAGACGATGCAGATAAACTCGGAAGGAATGGGCGGAATGATTGCTTTTTTCATGGCGGCAAACGCGGCGTCTCTGCCGGTATTGTTTAAGGTGGGAGCTGTAAAGGCGCGGTACACCTACATTATTGTTATGGTAGCGGCGGGAGCGCTCATTTTGGGAAGCAATAAGCTTTTGCAGACCGGAATGGATATTTCACTCGACGAAGTTTTATCGGGAAGTGAGGGAGCTTTTACCTTGACAATGGTAGTTTTGGCGGTGATTGTTGTAATCATTTCTTATTTCATATCTGTGAAAATTGTTCAAAAAAAAGAATGGTAAAATATCCATTGGCAGAGGGCTGAAAAATTGATATAGTAATAAAAGCGGCAAACTTTAAGAGGAGAAGCGCAAATGAAGCAGGATATTTTTGTATGTCAGTGATTTAGACGGGACGCTCTTAAATGCACACAAATAAATTAAATGGAGATTTAATAATGGAAGATGTATACCAAGTAAGGAAGCTGGAGGGCATTAGAGAAATAAAAGTTCAAGTACCGGGCTCAAAAAGCATCACAAACCGCGCCTTGCTGCTTGCCGCACTGTCAAATAAACGGTGCAGGCTAAGGGGGATTCTTTTTAGCGATGATTCCAGAGCTTTTTTGGACAGTTTAAAGCAGTTGGGATTTGAGGTGGAGGCAGACGAGGAGGCAAAAGAAGCGGTGATTTGGGGCATGGGGGGCAGAATTCCTAATCCTCATGCTGCGGTCAATGTGAGAAGCGCGGGAACTGCCGCAAGGTTTTTGACCGTGATGCTGGCTCTTGCGGGAGGAGAGTACGAGATGCAGGCCTCGCTGCAGATGTGCAGACGTCCCATGCAGCCCCTTCTTGATTTGCTGATAGAGGCGGGAGTTCATATTGAATACCGGGGCGAGGAAGGGCATTTTCCTTTTTTTATGAAGTCTCTTTCGGGAAAAGCGGGGTCTAAAGGCTCTGGGAGCTTTTCTTTAAAGGAAGTCAGTATCGACACGGGAATCAGCAGCCAGTTCGCCAGTGCTCTTTTAATGTCCGGTGTGTTGCTTGAGGACGGGCTTAAAGTGAATATGCAGGGCCAGAGGACGGAAAGTCCTTATATTCAAATGACCCTTACCATGATGCGGCAGTTTGGCATTGAGGTTGTGCAGGAGGGAAATAGCTGCCAGATTCCGCACAAGGAGACTTTTGGCCGCGAGGAGTATCAGGTTGAGCCGGATATTTCGGGAGCATGTTATTTTTACGCCATGGCTCCACTTTTGAAAACAGATGTTATTGTAAAAGATGTGCACGAGGATTCCCTTCAGGGGGACATTCAATTTTTAAATGTTTTGCGGGATATGGGGTGCCTGCTTAGAGATGGGGAAGAGGGAATTTGTGTGTCGGGAAAGCATCTTGCCGGGTATCCGGGAATGGATATTTCCATGAAGGATTTTTCGGACCAAACTATGACGATGACGGCCCTTGGGCCCTTTGCAGAGAGCCCTACGCTTATCCGCAATATTGGGCACATACGCTTTCAGGAGTCGGACAGGATAGGGGCTATTTTGACGGAATTAGGCCGCATGGGGATTTCCTGCGAGGAAGCGCCAGAGGCGGACGGTATCCGCATTTTTCCGGGGAAAGTAAAGGCCTGCCAGGTGGAAACCTACGAGGACCACAGGATGGCGATGGCTTTTACGCTGATTGGCCTTAAAACCGGCGGAATTGGAATCAAAAACCCACAGTGCTGCCGGAAAACCTTTGAAAATTATTTTGATTTGATTGAGGGGCTGTATTTGGAAAAGTGATTGTGTTTGCGGCGGCATGGCAGGAAGTTAAATTGAAAAGAATAAGTAATTAACGAAGTAAAAAGGAAAATTGCCGCGTATAAAGGACAGCGTAATGGAAATGAGGGAAAAAGTGGACGAAGCTTACGAGAAAGCGCTTCTTGTAGGCGCGGACTGCGGAACGGACAGGGAAGCCTTTGAGCGTTCTATGAAGGAAATGGAAAGTCTTGCCGAGGCGTGCTTTATGGAGCCGGTGGGCGTGATTACCCAGAAGATGGAGAGCTTGAATAAGAGCTTTTATATAGGCTTTGGCAAGGTGGAGGAAGTGAAGGAGGCGGCGCAGCTTCTTGAAGCTGAGGTCGTTATTTTTGACGATACCCTTACGCCCTCTCAGCTCCGCAACCTGCGCAAAGCTCTTGAGAAGCCTGTGATGGACAGGACGGCGCTTATTTTGGATATTTTTGAGACCAGAGCTAGGACGCGGGAAGCAAGGCTGCAGGTGGAGTCCGCAAAGCTAAAGTATCTTCTTCCAAGGCTTGTGGGGATGCACGGAACCATGACGAGGCAGGGAGGAACCAGCGGAAGCATGAGCAGCCGCGGGGCCGGGGAAAAGAAGCTAGAGCTTGACAGGCGAAGAATCGAGCATAGGATAGCCGAGCTTTCCAGAGAGCTAAAGGAGCTTTCCGGGGAGCGGAGAACACAGAGGAAAAAGCGGAAGGACGCCAGAATTCCGCTAGTAGCCTTGGTGGGCTACACCAACGCGGGAAAGTCTACTATCATGAACGCCATGTTGGATATGTATGTAAAAAAGGAAGAAAAGAAGGTGCTGGAAAAGGATATGCTTTTTGCAACCCTTGATACCACTGTGCGGAGAATCAGCACCGGCAATCATAGGGATTTTCTCCTATCGGATACGGTGGGGTTTATCCATAAGCTTCCCCATGATTTGGTGGAGGCTTTTCATTCCACTCTTGAGGAAGTGGAAAACGCGGATTTGCTGCTTCAGGTGGTGGATTATTCCGATTCCCATTATAGGGAGCAGGCGGATACAACGAGGGAGACTTTGCAGAAATTAAACGCCGGGGGAATCCCCATGATAACGGTTTACAATAAGGCGGACAAGTGCGGCGAGGCCGCTGCTTATCCTAAAAGAGTAGGGGCGGACAAGCTGTATATTTCCGCAAGGGATGCCTCCTCCATAAAGCTGCTGGCGGATATGATTCTTGAGCGGGTTTATGAAGATTATCTTCCGGCAGAATTTTTGCTTCCTTATAATAAAGGAAATATGATTGCCTATTTTTCGAAGACGGCGCAGGTTTTAAGCCGAGAGTACGAGGAGCAGGGTATTAGACTGAAGGTGAAATGCCACAAGGCGGATAGGGAAAAGTATAGGGAATATTTGTGCAGGGAATAAAAAATAAGAAGCGGAAACCGCGCAAAAAAAGACATGAGATAAACAAAAAGAAAGTAGCAGATAAAGGAAATTCACATGGAAAAAGAGCGTTTAAATAAATATATAGCTTCCTGCGGCATATGCTCCCGCCGGGAGGCGGACCGCTTGATAGAAGCGGGGCTGGTGACGGTAAACGGAGCAAGGGCCGAGACGGGAATGTTGGTGAATGAACAGGATAAAATTTTCGTGAATGGCAAGCCGGTTCAGGGGAAAAATGATAAGGTAGTGCTGGCTTACTACAAGCCGGTGGGCGTGACCTGCACGGAAAAGGACAAATTTGCGGAAAAAACCATTGCAAGCCAAGTGCGGTATCCCGTCCGGGTGACCTATGCCGGGCGGCTGGATAAGGATTCCGAGGGGCTTTTGCTGCTTTCCAACGACGGGGAGTTAATTAACGCTATGATGCGGGGGAGCGCGGGCCATGAGAAGGAGTATATGGTTCGCGTAAATAGGGAAATTACCGGGGAATTTGTGGAAAAAATGAAAGCGGGAGTTTATCTCTCGGAGCTTGACGCTGTCACAAAGCCCTGCAAGGTTGAAAAGACGGGAAAATTTACCTTTAAGATTATTTTAACGCAAGGCCTCAACAGGCAGATAAAAAGGATGGTTAGAGAGCTTGGATATCATGTGTTATTTATAAAAAGGACCCGCGTGGTGAATATCCGGCTGGGGACCTTGCGGCCGGGAGAATACCGGCGTCTTTCGCGGGAGGAGACGCAGGCTTTGTATGATGCGATTATGGAATGATATAGGCTTTGCATAGGGCGATTATAAAATGCCGCAGTTTTTTATGATGCAATTATGAAATAGGTTTGTGACGGGAGGCGGTTGCCATGGAAGATTACAAAAAGCGGTGCGAGGAGCTGGTAAAAAAGTTAAACGAGGCATCGGAGGCTTACTATAACGGCGCGGAGGAGAGAATGTCCAACTATGAATGGGATGCTTTGTTCGACGAGCTGACCGCCTTGGAGGCGGAGACGGGCTACATTCTGCCGGACAGCCCAACGCAAAACACAGGCTATGAGGAAAGCGGCGGGGAGCGGGAAGCCCACGAATTTCCCGCCCTTTCACTTGCCAAGACGAAACAGGTTTCCGATTTAATAAAATGGGCGGAAGATAAGAAGGTTTGGCTTTCTTGGAAGCTGGACGGTTTGACGCTGGTGCTCACTTATGACGGCGGGAAGCTTACCCGAATTCTCACAAGGGGAAACGGCGTTACGGGAACCAATATTACCTATTTAAAAAATTCCATTAAAGGCTTTCCCTTAAAAATAAGCTATCAGGGCCATATGGTAGTCCGCGGGGAGGCGACGATTTCTTACACAGATTTTGAATTGATTAACGATATGGTTGAGGACGACGACGAGAAATATGCCAATCCCCGGAATTTGGCTTCCGGGACCTTAAGCTTGGACGACCCGGAAAAAGTAAAGGAGCGGCGGGTGTGCTTCCATGCTTTTACGCTGGTTTACTTGGAGGACAACATTGTGTCCTGGGGCGCGCGGATGGATTTTCTTGAAAAAGAGGGCTTCACGGTGGTTGACAGGGAAGAAACCGATGCGGAGAATATTTCCGATGCAGTGGAGCGGTGGACCAAAAAAGTGGAAAGCGGAGAGATGGACCTTCCTGTGGACGGCCTTGTTATCTGCTATGACGACACGGAATATGCCGCTTCCGGGAGCGTTACGGGCCACCATGCCGCGAAAGCGGGCTACGCATTTAAATGGCAGGATGTGTCCGCCCTGTCAAAGCTGCTGTATGTGGAGTGGTCCTGCGCGGCTTCCACCATTTCGCCGGTAGCGGTGTTTGAGCCCGTTCAGTTGGAGGGCACTACCGTATCGCGGGCTTCTCTCTGCAATATCAGCGAGATGGAAAGGCTGGGAATCGGGGAGGAATGTACGCTGGAGGTGATTAAGGCCAATAAAATTATCCCTAAGTGCATCGCGGTGAAGGAGGCTTCCGGCCAGTTTGAGGTACCGGAAAAATGCCCCGTCTGCGGGGCAGAAACGGAAATACGAACGAGCCTTAAGAGCAAGACGAAAACCCTTCACTGCACCAACCCGGATTGCAGCGCAAAGCATGTTAAAAAATTTACCCGCTTTGTGAGCAAAGCGGGAATGGATATCGACGGCCTGTCCATACAGACCATGCTAAAATTTATGAATGAGGGATTTTTGAAAGAATTTCAAGATATTTACCACCTTTCGGAGCACGCGGAGGAAATTATGCAGATGGAGGGCTTTGGGGAGAAGTCCTGCGAAAATATGATGCGCGCCATAGAAAAGAGCCGTCAGGTAAACCCTGTGAACTTTATTTATGCACTGTGTATTCCTATGATGGGAATTGACGCCGGGAAGAAAATCATTGCCGACGGAGGCTTTGAGGGCTTTCTGGAACGGCTGGAGCAGAAAAAAGGCTTTGAGGACATCGACGGCATTGGGCCGGAAAAATCCGGTTCGGCTCTTTTGTGGTATGAAAATGATAAAAACCGCCTGTCCTTGAACGCGCTGCTTAAGGAGGTTATAATAGAAAAGACGGAGATAAAAGCCGACGCTCAAGGGAAATGCGCGGGATTGACCTTTGTAATAACCGGAGAGGTGCATCATTACAAAAACCGGGACGAGTTTAAGGCCTATGTGGAGGCGGCGGGAGGCAAGGTCACCGGAAGCGTTACCTCCAAAACCAATTATCTTGTGAATAACGATACCGCTTCCACTTCCTCCAAAAATCGGAAAGCAAAGGAGCTTGGGATTCCTATTATTTCTGAGGAGGAATTTGTAAGCCGATTTGGGTAAGACAGGCAGCTTCCGCGGGAATAAAATGAGTTAAAAAAAGAAACGAGGTTTAGAGATATGCCGATTAAGGTACAGAGAGATTTGCCTGCAAAGGAAATTCTGGAGAATGAAAATATATTTGTGATGGACGAATATCGGGCTTTGCATCAGGATATCCGTTCACTGGAAATTTGTATTTTAAATCTGATGCCCATAAAAGAGGATACGGAGCTGCAGCTTGCGCGCGTTTTGTCCAATACGCCCTTACAGATTGACGTAACCTTCATGAAAATGAACAGCCATATTTCTTTGAACACGCCTATCCAGCACTTAAACAGGTTTTACAATACCTTTGACGAGCTAAAGCACAGGAAATTTGACGGACTTATCATCACCGGCGCGCCGGTGGAGCAGATTCCCTTCGAGGAGGTGGACTACTGGCAGGAGCTGTGCGGGATTATGGAGTGGACGAAAAGCCATGTGACCTCCACGCTGCACATTTGCTGGGGGGCTCAGGCGGGGCTTTACTATCATTTTGGAATTGAAAAAGTGCTTTTGCCCCAAAAGCTTTTCGGCGTTTACAGGCATCGGGTGATGAACCGAAAAATCCCGTTGGTGCGGGGGTTTGACGATTACTTTATGATACCTCACAGCCGGCACACGACGGTAAGAAGTGAGGATATACATAATTGTAAAGATTTGATTGTACTGGCGGAGTCGGAGAAAGCCGGCGTCCTGCTCTGCATGACGAAAAACGGAGAGCAGATTTTTGTCATGGGTCACCCGGAGTACGACAGGTATACTCTGCACAACGAGTATATGCGGGATAAAAACAAAGGACTGTCTATACAATTGCCGGAAAACTACTATCCGCAGGACGACGAGACGCAGAAGCCGGATTTACAGTGGCGTTCCCATAGCAATAATTTGTATTCTAATTGGCTGAATTATTATGTATATCAGGCGACGGAGTATGAGTTGTAGGCTGGAATGTACATACCCTAGAAATGCACGTAACCTAAAAAGGCCCACCACTACCCGGTGAGCCTTTCCTTGTGCGCAGGGGAGCGGAAAGAAGTTTGCCGCTGGCGCAGCACATACCCCGCGCGTCAAGTAAGGAGAGAAACCTCCCCTGCTCAATTATCCTCCCCCATTTATTCATGCAGCACGCTGTTTTCCCACCCCGTATCCAGCGCAGCGTTGCAGGTCTCGTCCAGCATTTTTGCACATTCCTGCGGGGTGATGCTTTTGGCCAGCAGTTCATGGATATTGGGCCAAAATACGCTGCGGACGGAAGTGTCGTTCCCCTGCCAGTTGGGGCTGTTATTCATGAAATCCACCACATTTTCCGAATTCTTGGTAAATTCGTCCAGCATTGTAATTTGGTGCTGATACTTTTCTGAAACCGTCCTGCTTGCAGGAATATTTCCGGCGGATATATCCAGCCACTCGTCGTTTTCATAAATGAACCGGATAAAATCCTTCGCCGTCTGCACCTTTAACTCGTCGCCGTTGTCAAACACTTCAAAACCGGTCACAAAGGAAGTCGCCACGTTGCCGGGGAAGTTTACGTACCCGTAATTATTTATATTGTCATAGAGAGAAAAATTTGCGTTGTTAAATATGTGAATTGCAAGCTGTCCGTTGCTGAAAAGCTCATTACAATCTGAAATTTCAAGGTTTTCCGGGTGGGGAGGATACCACCCTTTATCCACGCCCGACTGTATCCATTCTAAAGCCTTGACGGCCTCCTCGCTTTCAAAGTTAAAATGGCCGTCCGCGTCAAAAATGGCGCTTCCAAAGGCCCGGATATAAGACATAATATGGGTGTCGCCCTGATTATTTTTGCCGTACATCATCATTGGATAAGCCTGGTCAGGCAGCTTTGCCGCAAGGGTATCCAGGATGTCCGTCCACTCATCCAGCGTCCAGCTTTGTATGGTGGTTGTGTCGGCAACATACTTTTCAAGACCGCAGTCGAGAAAAAGCGCTTTGTTATAAATCAAAATATTCTGCATACTTAAAAAGGGCATCATATAAGTTTTTCCGTTTACCGTACTCATTGCCCAGGACGCGCTGTCGATATCGTTCCGCAAATCCTCTGAAATGATGTCGTCCAGAGGAACAACTCTGCCGGTATGTAAGTAGGATGCCATATTGAAGTAGCCTTCATAGAGAATATCTGGCGCGTTTTCCGTGTCAAAGCTGTCCGTAATGGCCGCCACTTCGTCTACATAGGCAAAGGATTCCAGTCGGATTGTGACGTCAGCCTTTTCATACTGCTCCGCAAAAGCGTTGCCCGCCTGTTGCAAAAAATCGGATGAGTCCATAATGTCGGGACGGCTGACGGAATTCAGCACCAGAGTAGGAATTTTAACGATGAGGGATACTTCCTTTTTTGCGCTGCTTCCGCAGCCTGATAAAAAGCTGCCGCACAGTGTGAGTGCAAGTAATGCGGTAATGATTTTTCTTTTCATAATTTTCCACCTCTTTTTTAATTCTACTTACTTTCCGCTTTTTCCTAATTTTTTCAGCAGAACGTTTATGTCGATGGGTTTTGTCAAAAAGTCGTTCATGCCGCTGGCTATCGCCTGCAGTCTGTCCTCTTGGAACATGTTGGCGGTGCAGGCATAAATGATAATAGATTTTGCATCGGCCCTGTCCAGCTTACGGATATTACCGGCCGCGGTGCAGCCGTCCATGACGGGCATCTGCATATCCATGAGGATAATGTCAAATTCGCCGATTGCTGATTGGGCAAATAAATCCAGCGCTTCCTGGCCGTTCTGGGCAAGAGCGGTTTCAAAGCCTTCCATTTTAAGGATTTCCAGCAAAACCTCCGCGTTGAGCTCTACGTCCTCGGCTACAAGAATTTTAATCGGCTTACCGTCCGGCCTGCGAGGGGCGCCGGAGGCAGCTTCGGCTTCAGAGGCCGCTTCTTCTCGAATTTCCGGCATAGCTGGAACGTCCTGCACGATTTTGGAGGGAATGGTGACGGTAAAAGTACTCCCGGCGTTGAGCTCACTTTCCACCGTGATATCCCCGCCCATTGCGTTTGCAAGGAGCTTGCTGATTGCCATACCAAGCCCGGTTCCCTTGATTCCCGCGTTATTTCTGTTCCGTTCTTGACTAAAGGAGTCAAAAATCTTGTCTATGTATTCCTCGGATATCCCAATTCCGGTGTCCTCGCAGCGGTAGATTGTGGTTACGTGCAAGTCGTCCGTTTTTTTCTGCGAGACGGAAAGGCGAATCCATTTGCCCTCAGGCGTAAACTTGGCCGCGTTGCCCACAATGTTCATTAAAATTTGCTTTGTGCGGACGATATCGCCTTCAATGCAGGGCTCCGTAATATCCTTTTCTACGATAAATTCTACGCCCCGGCCTTTGATGTTGTCGGCCTGCATTGCCGCAACCTCGTCAATCAGCGAGGAGATAAACATTGGTTCCAGCATAATGTCTACTTTTCCGGCCTGAAGCTTCGACATATCCAGAATATCGTTTACCAGCGACAGCAGATAATTGGCCGTGCTGTGGGATTTTTTCAGCCATTCCTTGATTTGAGGCTTTTGGCTCTCGTCGTCGATATTCACCATAATCAAGTGATTCATGCCGATTAGGCCGTTTAGCGGCGTCCGTATCTCATGGCTCATGTTGGAGAGAAATTCTTTCTGCGACCTTGCGGATTCCGTGGTCCGCACCGTTTTTATCTGCAGTCTCATAATGATGAGCAGCATAATGATAACGGTGCCCATGGCGATTACCGCCATTGTCATGCTGAGGGATACAAACATTCGTTTTTGCTCCGAAAAAACCTCCTCGTTGACGGACATAATAAAATATAAATCAAAGGTATCGTTAAAGGGAATGAAATAAAAAAGCTCCTTCCCCTTTTCCCCGAAATGGGAATGGTAAAATCCAAAGGTTTCGCGGTTTTGAAGCTTTTTTTGAACCTCCTCGTTTGTCAAATCAGAGCGCTCGGCTTCCGACAGATGCTCGTACAAATTATTTTGCTTGTTTAAGTAAATTTCTTTGTTGATATTGACGATATAGTTCCCGTTCATGTCTATCAGGGCGCTGTGGCCGCGGCTTTCCCCGTTTTTTATAAAGCTGTCGATGACCATATTGTTTTGAATGGACGAGATGTCGCTGATGCCGATTAGGGCAAACATTTTTGTGCCTTCTATGCTATAGTCGTTCAGCCGGATTCCGTATAAAATACTTTCCTTTGCCAGCCAGCCGCCCTCAGTTTTATCGTCAAACCGCACCACAACATTTTCCGCCCCATTTTCAAAATAAGGAAGAAAATTCAAGTTTCTGTTCATGATTTCAGCGCCCGGCGTGTAGACCACATACTTATCCGTATAGACGGTGCCGTCCTCGGCGACCAGATAGATGTGGGTAAAATCGCTGGAGGCGCGCTCAAGATTCATTCTCGTTTCGACCTCCTCGATAGTTTTACATTCAAAACTGACGAAACGCTCTTGAATCTCGTGAAGGTCTTTCCAGCAGATTTCAATATAAGTTTGGATTGTGGATTTATCGTGCTCCGCAATTTCACTGATAGAACTGATGATATTTTCGGAAATTGTGGTATTCATCCGCCTAACGTAAATAAAGACCGCCAGACAAATAATGAGTGTTGAAGAAACAATAAGCAGAAGATAAAATAATTTATGATTTTTTTTCACTTCCCGTACCTCTTATTACATTATTTTATATCTTTCTGTTATATATATCATAAATCTTTTTGCTTAAAAAGTCTACTTGGTTTTCTTTAAAAAAACGTCGTATAAAATCGATAAAAAAATCTTGACTTTAAGAAAAATTGTTTGTTTATTTTTATAATTTTTGGCATTAATGAAGATATTTTACAAGACGCGCGGGAAAACAAGCGGTAAAATACTCATGACAAGGAGGAATCCCATGAGAAAAGAAACAAGGACGGCGGTGTACGACGAGGAACTGCAGCTTGAGGCTTACCGTTTTGAAGGCATTGCGCAGCCATTTCCAAATCATTTTCACGAACATTACGTCATAGGGCTTGTGGAGGACGGCGCGCGAAAGATGACCTGCAGGAACAGGGAATATTTGATAAAAAAGGGTAGTATCCTGCTTTTCAATCCCGGCGATAACCATGCCTGCGCCCAGAGCGGCGGCGGGACCTTTGATTATCGGGGCCTTAATATTTCAAAGGAAACCATGCTTACCTTAGCGGAGGAGGTGACCGGAAAACGGGAGCTTCCGGGTTTTTCAGAAAATGTTGTTTATGATGAGGAAGGGGCTTCCTATCTGCGCCTGCTTCATGAAACGGTTATGAAGGGGACGGCCGGTTTTGGAAAAGAAGAGATTCTGCTGTTTTTGATTGCGCTGCTTATCAGAAATTACGGGCGGTCCTTTACAAGCTGTATCCCGGAGTGCAGACGGGAGATTGAAAAGGTCTGCGAATACATGGAGCGGCATTTTGCGGAGCATATTTGTTTGGACGAGATATGCCGCTATGCGGGGCTCAGCAAGTCAACCCTGCTGCGCGCCTTTACAAAGTCGAAGGGCGTCACGCCCTACCGTTATCTTGAGACCATCCGTATCAATGAGGCAAAAAAGCTGTTGGCGGAGGGAGTATCGCCCGCGGAGGCGGCGGTAAGGACGGGATTTTCGGATCAAAGCCATTTTACCAATTATTTTAATCAGTTTATAGGGCTTGCGCCGGGGCTTTACCGCGGGATATTTTGGGAAAAGGATGGAGGCGGCGGCTCGTATGGAGAGTAAAAAAACGGCGGGACATCTGGCGGCAGGGTTTACAATTATTATATGGGGAACGACGTTTATATCTACTAAAATCCTGCTTGCGGATTTTAAGCCTGTAGAAATTTTGTTTTTTCGCTTTGTTATGGGATTTGCAGCGTTGTTTTTGGCTTATCCCCATCGGTTAAAAAACGTGAGCCGCAGGCGGGAAGCGGCGTTCATGCTGGCGGGTCTGTGCGGGATATGTCTGTATTATCTGTTGGAAAATATTGCCCTCACCTATACGATGGCCTCCAACGTAGGGGTTATCATATCGATTGCGCCGTTTTTTACTGCAATATTGTCGCGCCTGTTTATGAAATCGGAGGAAAAACTGCGGGCGCACTTTTTTGCGGGTTTTGGGGTGGCGATGGCAGGCGTCGCCTTGATTAGCTTTGGCGGCTCTAAGCTGGAGTTAAACCCGGCGGGGGATATGCTGGCGGTTTTCGCGGCTTTTGTGTGGGCCTGCTATTCCATACTGACGCGAAAAATCAGCAGCTTCGGCTATCCGGTTATCCTTGCTACGCGCAGGACGTTTTTTTACGGGATTCTTTTTATGGTTCCGGCGTTGTTCCTTTTTGATTTTAAAATTGGGGCGGAGCGTTTTGCTGATGTGACAAACCTGCTCAATATTTTATATTTGGGATTGGGGGCCTCGGCAGCTTGCTTTGTCACATGGAATCTTGCGGTGAAGGTTTTGGGGGCGGTGAGGACAAGCGTTTACATTTATATGGTTCCGGTTATCACCCTTGTGACTTCTACATTAATATTGAAGGAACCGGTGACATGGGCCTCGGCGGCAGGGACGGCGTTTGCGGTGGCGGGGCTTTTTCTTTCTGAATATAATGGGAAAATAGGTAAGCGGTAAAGATAGAAGAAAATAGAGAGAAAGTATAAGGAGAAAGCATAGGAAGTATAAAGAGAAAGTACGGAAAGCATAAAAAGAAAGTATAGAAAAAAAGCAGAAAGAGAAAGTATAAAAAGAAAATATAGAAAGAA
>JAMPGS010000209.1 GCA_023663815.1 Clostridium sp. | reverse complement strand
TTTCAAAGGCCCAGCGGGCAAACTTGATCACCACATAATCCCCGTCCGGCACATATTTATCCAGCGTTCCATACTTGCCGCAGGGGATGTCCTTCAGGGTAAGGCCCGCCGCCAGCATGGCGGAAACCTGCGCAATGGGAAAGCCCGTCGCCTTGGATGCCAGCGCCGAGGAACGGGAGGTGCGGGGATTAATCTCAATGACAATAATCCTGTCGCTTACCGGGTCATGAGCAAACTGCACGTTGGTTCCGCCGATAACCTGAACTGATTCCACAATTTTATAAGCCTGCTCCTGCATCCTTTTCTGACATTCCTCCGAGATGGTGAGCATAGGCGCGGCGCAAAAGGAGTCCCCTGTATGCACCCCAAGGGGGTCGATATTTTCAATAAAGCAGACGGTAATCATATTGTTGTCGGCGTCACGGACAACCTCCAGTTCCAGCTCTTCCCAGCCCAAAATGGATTCCTCCACCAAAACCTGTCCTACTAAGCTGGCCTGCAAGCCTCTTGCGCAGACTACCTTCAATTCTTCCTTATTATAAACCAGACCGCCGCCTGCACCGCCCATGGTATAAGCGGGGCGCAGCACCACCGGATAGCTAAGCTTTTCCGCAATGGAAAGGGCTTCCTCCACGGAGTAGGCAACCTCGCTGCGGGCCATTTCTATCCCAAGGCTGCTCATGGTTCTTTTAAATTCAATGCGGTCCTCCCCCCGCTCGATGGCGTCCACCTGCACGCCGATTACCTTTACATTGTATTTCTCCAAAATCCCGGCCTTACTTAATTCCGCGCACAAATTAAGCCCTGATTGTCCTCCCAGATTGGGAAGAAGGGCGTCCGGGCGTTCCTTTTCAATAATCTGCTCAAGCCGCTCCAGGTTAAGCGGCTCAATATAAGTCACATCCGCCGTTTCCGGGTCGGTCATGATGGTTGCCGGGTTGGAATTTACCAGCACAATCTCATATCCCAGCTTCCGGAGCGCCTTACACGCCTGCGTTCCCGAATAATCAAACTCGCAGGCCTGCCCTATGATAATCGGGCCTGAGCCAATAATTAAAACCTTGTGAATATCTGTTCTTTTCGCCATACTATCTCCATTCTGGAGCTTTACGCTCCGCTCTTTCGTCAAGACCACAACGATACATTCACCTTATCATATACCAAAATGGGAAAGCTGAAAATACCTAAACGTATTTTTCAATTACACAGCTATGGGGCTTATCCCTGTTACCTTTATCGTAATTGATTCCCACAAGCAAAATTTCACCGGTATACCCTTCAAGCGCTTTCACATAACCCCTGTCTTTCATCTGCTGTATAGCTGCATACGCGGTCTTATCATATTTTAACTCTATCACAAGAGCCGGTTTACGAACCGACGGCAGCGGCAGAAAAACAATATCCGCAAATCCCTTTCCAGCGGGCAGCTCCCTGATAAGCTTATAGTCCTTTCTCGCACTGTAATATGCCAGCCCAATCGCACAGCTAAGCGAATTTTCATCATTGTAAGTCAATATGGAGGCGGCTTCCATATGCGCCCTGTCCAGCCCCCTTGCAACGCTTTCCTCATCGCACAAAAGAGTATTTTCCAAAAGCTTCTCGGAGGCTTTCAAAATCCGCACAATTTCCGGCCAGCCGCTTACGCTCATGGCCGTTTCAAATTCTCCAATAATTTCCCTGTTCGGAATAAACGCTTCCTTTTCCCTTGAATCATAAGCAAGGTATCCCAAATGAATCAACAGCGTTAATACGTCGTCCTTTACATGAAAGGTCTGCATGTCGTTCTGAAAACTGCGCGTATTAATTCTCACGCGCCCGCCGCCAAGCATCTGCACTATGTCCTTCCTAAGCCCGTCAAAGTCCATATCCATATAGATTTTTAACGCGTCATAAGTCTCCGTAGAGGTCCAATAACTTGAAAAATCTCCGCAGCGCATGGCTTCCACGACGGACCTTGGATTATAAACATGCCGGTACTTTTTAAACATATATCCGTCGTACCAGCTTCCCGCTTCCTCAAAATTCATATTAAACCTAAGGCATAATTCCTTTACCTCTGTATCTGTAAAGCCTGTATATTCTTCCAACTCCTTCTGGTCGGTCATTGAATATTCATAAAACATGTTTAGCGCCGAATGCAGTCCGTATTTTTTTACGGGCAAAATTCCTGTCATATATGCAAGCGCAACATACGGCTGGTCTTTCAGCAGATTTCTTAAAAAGTCAAGATACTGCTTTTGCAAGGCCTCGGATTCCGGCCGTTCCCGCATCACGCAATCCCACTCGTCAATTAAAAAAATAAACTGCCTGTCCGTTTCCACAAAAATTTCCCGCAGCGCGGCGGCAAGTCCCGCGTCCCGCCTGCTTAAAATTTCCCCGTATTCCTTTCTAAGCTCCCTCAGCACCTCCCGCTCCAAATATTCCGTCACCTTTCCTGAATCCGCCTCAATTAAAAACTGCTGCATATTTAAAAAGATAACGTCATGCTGATTTAAATGTTCGCGGAAGGTCTCCTTTTGCTCTATCCAAAACCCTTTAAATAAATCTGCTGAATCACAGCCGCGGCTATAGTAAGCCGCAAGCATCTCAAGCGTCATTGACTTTCCAAAACGTCTGGGCCTGCTGACGCAGATATATTTTTCTTCCGTATTGAGCAGCTCGTTGGTATGCGCAATTAATCCCGTCTTATCCACATAGATTTTAGAGCGGATAGATTCCCAAAAGCCCTTGTTTCCCGGATTAAGATAGATTCCCATGGGGCGTATCTCCTCCCTCTTCCTTCGGCGGCTTCCTCCCATACCCCGTAATCACCGCCACCGCCAATATCGCCAGCATACACAGGGAATAAAAGTTCACAAAGGGCACCGAGCCGGGAGCCACCGCAAAGCCCTCCCCAAAGGGAGCCGATAGCTGCGCCGGAATCACGCAATGCACCGTCCACGGAGCTAAAAAGCAGAATACGCATCCCGTACAGTCCATTAAATTTGCCCGGCGATACCGGTTGACGCCCGCTTTTTCCCCAATTTCATTGATTAAATCCCCAAGGGCCACAATTGCCACCGAAATAACCCCCGTCACCATGCTCAAAAGGCCGATGGACAGCACAATCGTCGCTTCCGCGCTGCGCTCCTTCTTTGCCAGACGGGCCAAAAAAGCTCCCACCTCCTCAAAAAGACCGCTGCACTCCAGCACGCCCAGCAGAGCAAACACGCCGATGAGCATCGTCACCGTGCCCGCCGTCCCCGTGATTGCCTCCACG
>JAMPGS010000208.1 GCA_023663815.1 Clostridium sp. | reverse complement strand
ATAGGTTATGTATTGGCATATGTTCAAGGTATAGCGGCGGACGAGGAAGCAGATGATATTTTTTGCCAAAGAATGGTAGAAAATTATGTAAATGACACGGATCCTGAGAAAGACAAAAATTATACCCTTGAGGAGTGTAAAAAAGAGTGGGGGCTTGATTGATGTATCAAATTATCATCAAAAAGAAAGCCAAAAAATTTATCGATAAATTACCTATGGATGAGAAAAAGAGAATAGTAGCTGCAATAGAGCAGCTTCCAAACGGTGAAGATATAAAGAAATTGAAAGGATATGATAAATTATTGAGACTACGAGTAGGTAATTATCGTATTATTTATACTGTGGACAATGGAAATTTGATTGTTTATGTTATTGATGCGGATAACCGTGGAGACATATATAAAGCATATTAGAATAAAATATGGATACTGTTCTTTTTTGGAGCGAAAAGTCTACAATAAAAAATTCCTCGTATTATTTGACATCCAAACTGTTACTTGCTATAATATCTTTGTTAGATTTGTAATAATTTCGTAACAAATTTGGAGGTTTTATTTTGAAAAGACATATGATAGGCGGTATCTGCGCGCTTATGTCCGTGCTGCTCCTTGGGGAGCCCGTTTACATACATGCGGCGGAGCTTAACGATACGGACACCCGGCATATAGCGGACGAGACGGAAGAACTGCTGACGGCAGGGGCGGGGGATTTGTTTATTTCCCCGTTGACAAAGGTGGAATATGTGGAGATTGCCAAAAAAGCGGAAGGGGCTATGTGGGGCTACACGCACCTTGGCATTTGCAATGTAGATGAGAACAACTTAAATATAAGGAAGATTCCCGACGAGGAGGGAAAGCTGGTTGGAAAGCTTCCCAAGAACGCCGCCTGCGAAATTTTAAGCAGCGAGGACGGCTGGGCCCACATATCCTCCGGCAAGGTGGAGGGGTATGTAAAGGAAGAATATCTCTCCACAGGCTTTGAAGCCAAGGTAAAAGGCGAGGAATTGGCTTCCGCTATAGCGGTTTCAACGGCGGACAGTTTAAATATACGGGAAATGCCAAACACGGACGCTGAAGTGGTGACGCAGGTAGCGGCGGGAGAAATTCTTGATATCGTGGAAATTCAAGACGACGGCTGGATAAAGGTATATTTGGACGACGAGGAAGTGTATGTGTCGGCCGATTATGTGGAGGTCAAATCTGATTTAAAGACGGCTATTACCATGACGGAGCTTATGTACGGGGAAGGCGTTTCCGATATCAGGGTGGATTTGTGTCAGTATGCAAAGCAGTTTTTGGGGAATCCTTACGTGTGGGGCGGTACAAGCCTTACAAGGGGAGCCGACTGCTCCGGTTTTGTGAAGGGCGTATTTGGCAATTTCGGCGTATCGTTGCCGCGGACGTCCAGGGAGCAGGCGAATACGGGAACAAAAATCAGCGCATCTGATTTACAGCCGGGGGATTTGGTTTTCTATGCAAAAGGCGGAAGGGTTAATCATGTGGCGATTTACATTGGCGGCGGGCAGGTAATTCACGCCAGCAGTCCAAAGACGGGCATAAAAATTTCTTCTTATAATTACCGGACGCCTTATAAAATGACGAGAATTTTGTATGATTGATGATTTTAGGGTAAAATATCTTGAGTTTTCATAAATTACATTTTCAACTGCAGAAACTCAAGAAAATATTGCTTTACATAAAAGCAAGATTGTGCTATTATTTATTACTGTGAACTTAGCCGTTGCTCGGAGCCTTGGACTCTCCGACCGGTTCTTGGCAGCAGGCGTTTGAAAAATAAGGAGGATATTTTAATGATTTCTAAAGAAAAGAAAACGGCTATTATGAAAGAATATGCAAGGAGCGAGGGCGACACCGGTTCGCCTGAGGTGCAGATTGCAGTATTGTCAGCAAGAATTCAGGAGCTCACGGAGCATTTGAAGGAACATCCCAAGGACAATCACTCAAGGAGAGGTATGTTCAAGATGGTAGGTCAAAGGCGCGGTCTTCTTAATTATCTGAAGAAAAAAGATATTGAAAGATATCGTACTTTGATTGAAAGACTGGGAATTAGAAAGTAAAAAGGCAGTTTTAGAGCGGAGGCGGTGTATTGGCTCCGCTCTTTTAACGTGTGGGCAGCCCTTATAGGCGGCTTTATTATAGAGATGGGCAGGCGAAAAAGAGCACCTTGCCGGGAAGAAGAGAAAAGGAGAGAGAATATGTACAAGACGTTTTCAATGGAGCTTGCAGGCCGTACGCTTACGGTGGACATCGACAGAGTGGGCAGGCAGGCGAACGGATGCGCGTTCATGCATTACGGCGACACCACCGTATTGTCCACGGCGACGGCATCGGACAAGCCAAGAGAGGGAATCGACTTTTTCCCCTTAAGTGTAGAATATGAGGAAAAGCTGTATGCGGTAGGGAAAATCCCCGGAGGATTTAACAAGAGAGAAGGAAAGGCGTCGGAAAATGCCGTCCTCACAAGCAGGGTAATCGACAGGCCTATGCGCCCCCTTTTCCCCAAGGATTACAGAAACGACGTGACTTTAAACAATATGGTTATGAGCGTTGACCCGCAGTGTCGGCCTGAGCTGGTGGCAATGCTGGGCGCTGCGATTGCAACCTGCATTTCCGATATTCCATTCGACGGCCCCTGCGCTATGACGCAGGTAGGCATGATTGACGGGGAGTTTGTGATAAATCCTTCACAGGAGCAGTGGAAGGTGGGCGATTTGAATTTAACGGTCGCATCAACTGCAGAAAAGGTGATTATGATTGAGGCGGGAGCGAATGAGGTCCCTGAGGAAAAAATGATTGAGGCCATTTACAAGGCTCATGAAATTAACCAGACCATTATTGCCTTTATCAATCAGATTGTCTCCGAGGTGGGAAAAGCAAAGCATGAATACACAAGCTGCGCGGTTCCTGAGGAATTGTTTGCGGCAATAAAAGAAATTGTGTCTCCTGAACAGATGGAGGAAGCAGTTTTCACCGACGAGAAGCAGGTTCGGGAAGAAAATATTAAGAAAATTACGGAACAGCTTGAGGAGGCCTTTGCTGAAAACGAAGAGTGGCTTGCCCTTCTTGGCGAAGCTATTTACCAGTATCAGAAAAAGACCGTCCGCAAAATGATTTTGAAAGACCACAAGCGTCCTGATGGGCGTGAAATTACGCAGATTCGTCCGCTGGCCGCCGAGGTTGATATTATACCAAGAGTTCATGGCTCCGCTATGTTTACCCGCGGGCAGACTCAGATTTGCAACGTATGTAC
>JAMPGS010000207.1 GCA_023663815.1 Clostridium sp. | reverse complement strand
CTGGCGGGAATCGCGGCGGGCAGTATTTTGCTGATTTCCCCATGGATAGTAAACACGGTGTTTGAGATAGGGCCGGAAAACTATTACATGCTGCATTGGGCGGCTGTGCTTGCGGTTTTGGGCTGCTTCCAAAGCCGCGCCAAAGACAAGGGATTAAACAATTGGAACAAGCTGTGCCTTTTAGCAATGGGCTTTTATTTGGGAGCAGTCTGCATTTGGAATGGAATCGGCTTTTATCTGCCTCTATGGCTGCTTTGCGCCGCGGCAGGGGGAATTTTTTGCCAGTGGATTTTTCGGCTTGCGCAAAAAAAGCGGACGGTTTTAAGCGGCGGAGAGAAAGCGGCCGGTATTATAAAAGAGGGAAAGGAAATGACAGCGGAGGAAAAGCCGGATACTTATTTTATCGCCGAGGACGGGAGAAAAATCAAATACATAGAGAATCCCCTTCCGGGGCCTAAAAAGCATGTGAAAAGGGAGATGGACTTTGACATCACCGAGTTCGACGACCTGCAGGATATCAAGGACGGGCAGGATGAGTTTGACGTGGAGATTGATGAGAACGATGATTTTGATTGGTGACGCATAAAAAAAGAAAAATGTGGCATACTTAAGAAAGACTGCAGGGTAGAGGCAGTCTTTTTTTGTGGGAATACCGCCCCTGCAAATATTTCAAATCACAATTAAATAGGAAGGAACAAGTATGTCAGAGAAAAAAATCGAGGAAGAAAAGCATAGAAGCGAAAAAATCGAGGAGACGGGCCAAGTCACCTTAGATAAAAACGGAAAAGCCCACACCATTCACTTAATTTCAGTCATCGGCGAGGTGGAAGGCCACGACAACCTCAGCAACAACTCCAAAACCACCAAGTATGAGCATATTCTCCCTGAGCTGGCGGCGATTGAGGACAGCAGGGAGATTGACGGCGTGTTGATTTTGCTTAACACTATGGGCGGCGACGTGGAGGCGGGGCTTGCCATTGCGGAAATGATTGCGTCTTTAAGCAAGCCTACCGTCTCGCTGGTGCTGGGCGGGAGCCATTCTATAGGAGTGCCTATTGCGGTGAGTACGGATTATTCCTATATTGTGCCTACCGGAACCATGGTAATCCACCCGGTACGGATGAACGGGATGGTAATTGGGGTGCCTCAAACCTTTGATTATTTCCGGCAGATTCAAAACAGAATCACGGGCTTTGTGTGCGGCCACTGTAAAATCAGTAAGGGCAGGTTTGAAGAGCTGATGATGGAGACGGGGGTTCTCACCAAGGATGTGGGGACGATTCTTGTGGGCGAGGAAGCGGTAGTCGAAGGAATTATCAACGAGACGGGCGGAATCAGTAAAGCCATGGATAAACTACATTCCCTGATAGATAAAAAGAAAAAGCCGAAGCAGAATAATAAATAATTCAGGACAAAATATCGTTTATTGGTGACAAGGGTTGACGAAGATGCTATACTATATAAGATTATTTGGGTATCTGTGGAGTTTATAAGTCTTTTGCAGATACTTAAAGGGGTAATTAGTATGGCACAGACAAGGAAAAGCAGTTCGGGAAGCGGCCGCAGGAGCAGCCAGAAAAAAAGAAAAAGCAAACCGATGGACGTGGCAATCAGAAACGAGATTTTTCTGATTCTTCTTTTTGCGCTGGCGGTATTTTTATTTTTGTGTAATTTTGGCATTGCCGGCGTGGTGGGAAACACCCTGAGCAATATGATGTTTGGAATTTTCGGGCTGACGGCCTATGTGATGCCGTTAGTTATTTTTCTCATGATTGCCTTTGGAATGGTAAACAGCGGAAGCTTTATAGCGGCCCGCAAGCTGATTGCCGGGATACTCCTGTTTTTGATTGTAGGGATTGTATGCGATTTGTTTACCGGCGCGCCTGAGGCGGCGGAGGCTTATCAGTTAAAGGAAATTTACGCAAGGTGCAGCGAGACCCACGCCGGCGGCGGGGTGATTGGCGGCTCCCTTGCTTATTTGAGCTGTCGTTTTTTGGGAATCATCGGCACCGTTTTAGTGATTTTGGTGGCGGTGATTATTGCAGTGGTGGTTTTGACGGAAAAATCCTTTGTGTCCGGGGTAAAATCCGGCGGCCGCAGGGTTTACGAGCGTTCCCTTGAGGGTAGGGAGTACCGCAGAGAGCGGGCGAGGGAGAGGCAGAAGCAGCAGGAAGCGGACAGAGAATACCGCAGGGAGCGGGCAAAAGCGCGGCAAAAACAGCAGGAGGAAGATAGGAAGCGTAAGGAAGAGGAAAGAAAGCAGCGGGCACAGGAGCGCGAGGATGAAAAAATCCTGCGCATGGATAAAAAGGTCTCCGGCGTGATGCTGGATACCACTTTGACGGACCGGACAGAGGAAAAGAGCAGGGAGCGGGACGATATCCATGAGATTAATCTGACGGATTTTGAGGAGCAGATGGAACAGGCCAAAGACGCCGCTTCCGATTTGGCGGCGGAACAGAAGGATAAGGAATTTGATTTTGACAATATCAGAATCAACGGCGCTTACCTTGAAGGGGAGGACGAGGGAAAGGATGAGCTTTCAGAGATAACGGGCGTGCTGGAGGCTATGGAGGAGGAAAAGACGCCGCCAACCGATATAGCTGCAAAACCTAAAGCATTGCCTACAGGCATGGGCGTGGAGAACGGGAGCGGGGAAAAGCCTCGAAATGAAATTGCCCCGATAGGGGAGCAGCACGCACCGAAAAAATACATATTTCCGCCTATCGGCAAGCTTGCCAAAGGCTCAGGAAAGGCGGGCGGGGACTCCGCGCGGGAGCTGAAGGCCACGGCCCAAAAGCTGCAGCAGACCCTGCAGAATTTTGGGGTGCGGGTGACGGTGACGGATATCAGCCAGGGCCCCTCCGTTACCAGATTTGAGATGCAGCCTGAGCAGGGCGTAAAGGTGAGCAAAATCGTAGGGCTTTCCGACGACATCAAGCTGAATCTGGCGGCGACGGACATTCGGATTGAAGCGCCGATTCCCGGCAAGGCGGCCGTAGGGATTGAAGTGCCCAACAAGGAAAACATGACGGTGGCTCTGCGGGATTTGATAGAGAGCAAGGAATTTAAGGAATTTCCCTCCAATCTTGCCTTTGCGGTGGGGAAGGATATCGGCGGCAAGGTAGTGGTGGCGGATATCGCCAAAATGCCCCACATGCTGATTGCCGGGGCAACCGGTTCGGGAAAATCCGTCTGTATCAACACGTTAATTATGAGTATTTTGTACAAGGCCCACCCCGACGACGTGAAGCTGATCATGGTTGACCCCAAGGTGGTGGAGCTCAGCGTTTATAACGGGATACCGCATCT
>JAMPGS010000206.1 GCA_023663815.1 Clostridium sp. | reverse complement strand
GGGGGCGGCGCCTTGCCCGGCTCGGCGGAGGACCCTTTGGTTACCAGAAGCTGGGTGGATCAATATATTGCCGGCCAGCTGGCGCCCCTGGAGGCCCGGCTGGAGCAGGCGGCCAGTCAAATGCCGGAGGTTCCCAGCCTGAAGCTGTGGATTGGCCGGGATTATCTGCTAAACGGCGAGGAAAAGGTCAGCCTGGACGTTAAGCCCTATCTGGGGGAAACCGGCCGCACCATGGTGCCCCTGCGGGCCCTGGGGGAGGCCATCGGCGCCGAATTTAGCTGGGATAACAGCACCAAGCGGGTGGTTTATACCAAAGGCGGCCGAGAGGTTGTGCTTTGGGTGGGCCGGGCGGAGGTGCAGGCCAACGGCCAACGCACAACCACCGATTGCGCCCCGGAGCTGGTGAACGGCCGCTTGATGGTGCCCCTGCGGGTGATTACGGAAAACCTGGGCTTTCATCTGATTTGGAACCACGAGCAAAAAATGGCCTCCCTGCTGTATCTGGGGGGCTAGGCCCCGGGGCGAAAACCGGCCCGCAAGCTAAAAAAATGTTGGATTTTTGTGGAAAATCTTGCCGGGTTGGATTGTTTTTAGCGGCGGATTATGCTAAAATATAACAGCAAAATTAAACTCAAACAAAACGGAGTAAAAAGCTAATGAGCAACAATAAGGAAATGTCAAGCCAGCCGGAGCCCCAAGCGCCAACCGGTTGGTGGGGCCGCTATTTTGGCTATCTTTCGGCGGAGGCCAAGGCCTGGTTTTGGCTGACTTTGGCCCTGCTGGTTTGCGGCGGCTTTTACCTGGGCTTTTGGTATAGCTGCCAGCAGCCCAACCCAATCACCGTGCCCTATGTGACAGCGGATAACTATGTGCCGAGCCCGGAGGCCGACCCTCAGCTGCCCAGGGATTATTTCGGCACGGACGGGGTTATGACGGTGCTGCTTTTGGGCTGCGATATGCGGGACGGCGAGGCAGTCGGCCGCTCCGACACCATTATGCTGGCCTTTGTGAATATGGATAGCAAGGCCATAAACCTGCTTTCCATTCCCCGGGACACCAGGGTGGAGCTGGCGGAGGGCAAAGGCACCACCAAAATCAACCACGCCTTTGCGTATGGCAAGGTGCCGCTGATCCGCAAAACCATCGAGAGCTTTTTAGGCGTGGAGATTGACCGCTACGTGCAGGTGGATTTTGAGGGCTTTGCCGATGTGATCAACGCTTTGGGCGGCATTGATTACGAGGTTGAGCAGCGTATGTATAAGCCCAGCGAGAACATTGATTTGCAGCCGGGCCTGCAGCACCTGGACGGCTACCACGCCTTGGCCTATGTGCGCTGGCGGGGCACGGCCACGGCGGATATCGGCCGGATTGAGAGGCAGCAAAAGTTTTTGAACGCCGTCCTGGACCAGCTGATGGGCACCGGCACCATTTTGCGCCTGCCCCAGCTGATCAGCACGATCAATACATATGTGCAGACGGATTTTTCCCTAAAGGAGCTTACGCTGCTGATCAACGCTTTTAAGGATATGAGCAGCGTCACCTTTAATTCCGCTATGGTGCCGGGCAGCGACGATACCATTAACGGCCTGAGCTATTGGATTTATTATCCCAACCAAACGGCGGAGCTGGTGCAGCAGATGCAAAGCTTTACCTATAACCTGCCGGAGCCGGAGCCGGAGACTGAGCCTGGCGAGGCTGAGGGCCAAAACGGCCAGGCCGGCGGCCAATAGGGAGGGCGAGCCATGGCGGAGATGGAAATTTTAGGTGCCAAAATCAGCGATTATGATATGGTGGAAACCGTTTGCAGTGCGGCGGCCCTGATCGACGTGGGCCGGGCGGCGGCGCAGGACGGCACAGAGCCTGCCAGCCACCAGATTGTCACCTTGAATGCGGAAATTTTGTATAAGGCCCAAACGGACCCCCGGCTTTTGCAGGTGATCAACCAGGCGGAGCTGGTGACGCCGGACGGCAGCGGCATTGTGCTGGCGGCCCAAAAGCTTTGCGGCCGGCAGATTGAGAGGGTTACGGGCATTGATTTGATGCAGGAGCTTTGCCGGCAAAGCGCTGCCTGCGGCTGGCGGGTGTATCTGCTGGGGGCCAAGCCTGGCGTGGCAGAGGCGGCGGCCCAAAATTTGCAAAGCAAATACGGCACGCTGGTTTGCGGCTGGCACGACGGCTACTTCAGCGAGGACGAGCAAGCCTGGATCATCGGGGAGATTAACGAGAAAAAGCCGGATATTCTGTTTGTGGGGCTGGGCGCTCCCCGGCAGGAATTTTGGATTGCCGAAAACCGCAGCCGTTTGCGGGTGCCCCTGCTGATTGGCGTGGGCGGCTGCTTTGACGTAATCTCCGGCAATTTGAAGCGGGCGCCGCTGTTTTTTCAACGGCTGGGGCTGGAATGGCTTTGGCGGCTGCTGAAGGAGCCCTGGCGTTTTGGGCGCATGCTGGCCCTGCCGAAATTTGTGCTGCTGGTGAACCGCGAGCAGCGGGCCAAGCAAAGGCTGGCGGCGGCCAACCAGGCCCTGCAGGAAAGCGGCAAAAAGGAAAAAAAGCTGCCGCAATAAAAAAAGCGGCGGCAAACGCCAGTTTTTGCAGTTGGCGGTTGTAATTATATAAGGAAGCTGTTTTTATTTATTTTTTAGTTATATATTTGTGAAGTGCTTTAATAGTTTTTTTGAAGGAGTGATGATTGTGCAGAAAATGCAGCAAAGACGTTTTTTGACCCTGTGGCTGGGCCTGAGTCTGCTGCTGGCGTTGGCGATTTCCGCCCCGGCCTGGGCTTTCAGCGATTTGGGGGGAACGGCGCCGGAAACCCAGCAGGCCGTTGACGAGCTGGCGGAGCTGGGGATTTTAAACGGTTACATCGACGATACCTTCCGGCCGGATAACAGCATCAGCCGGGCGGAGTTTGCTAAGGTGGTTGCCCAGGCCGTAAGCCATAAAAACGGCGTGGTTTTGGGGGCCGTGCAGGAGCTTAATTTCAGCGATGTTTCCAAAAACGCCTGGTATGCCAAGGACGTGGCCAACGCCGTGGCCCTGGGGCTGATGCGGGGCGACGCCGAGGGCACTTTCCGCCCCAACGACAGCGTTTCCAAGGGGGAGGTTATCACCGTGCTGGTGCGGGCGTTGGGCTATGGGGAGGCCGATTTGCGGCTGGCGGATAAGCAGGTTATCGCCTGGCTGGCGGCGGAAACCAACCGCACGGAAGCGGAGTTGCAGGCGGCGGCTTGGCCGGAAAACTATCTGCTGAAAGCGCTGGAAGTTGGCCTGCTGAACGAGGCCGAGGCTGATATGCTGCCCTCCTTGCTTTGCAGCCGGGGC
>JAMPGS010000205.1 GCA_023663815.1 Clostridium sp. | reverse complement strand
CGTTCCGGCTGTGAGCGCCGCAAGTTTTACGATACAGGCCGTCCTAGCGAATGGTATAAGGTGGATTTGCAGACGGCAATCAATGCAATTAAAGCCTATAAAGAAGGGCGCAATGTTCTATCGGCGGCGGAAAAGAATTGCCAAACCATTTTGCCAGCGCTGCAGACTGAAGAAAAAATCGAATTAAGGTCGGAGCAGAAAGCTGCGGTTGAGAAAACGCTGAACATTTTTCGCAAGGAAGATAAAATGCTCTGGAATTGCAAAATGCGTTTTGGCAAGACGGTGTCCTCTTGGGAGTTGATTAGGCAGGGCGGCTACCAGAAAACGATTGTGGTTACGCATCGACCGGTGGTGGTAAGCGGCTGGCAAGAGGATCTTGAAAAGATTTTCGGTAAAAACAGCGAGCATTTATTCGTAACTAAGGAAACCGGCAAGCAAAGTTATGTATATGACGCAGCTATTGACGCTGCTAACGAGCGCAGTCTGCGTAACTATGCCCAAATGGGTCGGGATTTTACTTATTTTGCTTCTATGCAGGATTTGGCCGGTTCGCAAATTGTCGGCGGCAGCTTTGCGAAAAACAGAGCTGTTTTTGACATGGATTGGGATTTGATTATCTACGACGAGGCGCACGAGGGGACGCAAACGGAGCGTGGGCAAGCGGTACAGAATTTGCTGCAAAAGCCGAAAAAAGGCAAAACGCCCAAGGTGCTGGAGTTGTCCGGCACGCCTTATAATATCCAAGATAAGTATGAGAGCAACGTTTACACTTGGGATTACGTTATGGAACAGCAGACCAAACGGAAATTTGCCGAGGAACATCCACACGAGGATAACCCCTACGAGGGTTTGCCGGAAATGCGGATTTATACCTTTGATTTGCATAAGGCGCTGGCCGGGGCGTATCGTTACGAAACGGCGGATATGGCGTTTAATTTTCGGGAGTTTTTTCGGGTTTGGACGGGAGATCCCAGCGTGGATTTTCGGCCGATTCCGGCTGGGGCCAAGAAAGGCGATTTTGTTCACGCCGATGATGTGTGCAGCTTTTTGGATTTGATAAGCCGGGCGGACGAAGGCAGCTTGTATCCGTTTGCCAACGAGCAATTTCGGAATATTTTTCGGCATACATTTTGGATTGTGCCGGGGGTAAAAGCGGCGCAGGCCTTGAGCAAAATGCTGAACGAACACCCAATTTTCGGCAGTTTTAAGGTGGCGAACGTGGCTGGAGAGGGTGACGCCGAGGAGCCTTATGATGATGCCTTGCAAAAGGTGCGTGAGGTTATTAACCATTATCCCTACACGATTACTATATCCTGCGGCAAATTGACAACTGGTGTAACCGTGCCGGAATGGTCGGCTGTGATGATGTTGTCCGGCTCGGCTACTCCATCGGCAACCGGGTATATGCAGACTATTTTTCGGGTGCAATCGCCGGGGAGTGTGAACGGGCGGCAAAAGAATATTGCTTATGTTTTCGATTTTGCGCCGGATAGAGCGTTAAAAGTGCTGACTGATGCGCATAATCTATCGAAGAAAAACAAGCAGAGCGATAACGACAGCCGGGGTGCTTTGGGCGAATTTTTGAATTTCTGCCCGGTTATTGCGGTTGACGGAACAAATATGCAGGAATATAACGTGGCGCAGATGATGCGCCAGCTAAAGAGGGTTACGGTTGACAGCGCGATTAGGAACGGCTTTGAGGACGAATCCATTTATAACGACAACGTTGGGCTGGTGATGAGCGATAGTGATATAGAGATTTTCAAAAAATTGTCCGACGTGCTGTCCGGGCAGAAGAAATCGGCGAAAACCAACGTAGTGCCGGTTAATCAGCACGGTTTAACCAATGAGGAATATGAGCAGGCGGAGAAGCTGAAAAACAAACCGAAGCGGCAGCGCAGCCCGGAGGAATTGGAACTGCTGAAAAAGCTGCAGGAGGCCAGAAAAGACCGAGAAAAGGTTATCAGCTTACTGAGGGCGGTTTCTATCCGCTTGCCGATGCTGATTTACGGCGCAAGGGACGCTGATTTTAACGAGAACGTCAGTTTGGCGGATTTTGCAGTGGGGATTGATGAGGAATCGTGGCAGGTTTTTATGCCGGAGAATTTAACTAAGGATTTGTTTAAGCAGCTTTTGCGCTATTATGATACGGACGTGGTGATTGGCGCCGGTATGCGTATTCGCAGCATGGCGAGGGCGGCGGACGAGCTGCCGCCTAGCCGGAGGGCGCAGCGGATTGCCGAGATTTTTGGTTATTTCCGCAATCCTAACAAGGAAACGGTGCTGACGCCTTGGCGTGTGGTGAATATGCACATGGGCGATACGATTGGCGGCTATAACTTTTACGGCGAGGGGTATGGCGATAAAGATGTTTTATCGGAGCCGCGCTTGATTGAAAACGGCGAGGTTATGGCGGATATTTTTCTGAACGAGAACGCTAAGGTTTTGGAGATGAACTCGAAGTCCGGGTTGTATCCGCTGTATTTGGCGAACAGCTTTTATTGTTTGGCGCTTGATAAGCCGGAAAAGGATTTGCCGCTGGAGGACACGCAGCGGATTTTGCAAGAGGTTTTGTCAAAACAGGTTTACGTTTTGTGTATGTCGCCTATGGCTAGGCTGATTACCAGGCGAACCTTGGCAGGGTTTCATGAGGATTGGACGGTTAATGCAATTTATTTGCCTAAGCTTTTAGAGCGTATGAAAGATGACCAGCCTAGGCTGGCGAGAAAGCTCTGCAATCCGCATACTTGGGGAAAAGAGGGAGAAAAATTGAAGTTTGACGCTGTGGTGGGCAATCCGCCTTATGATGTTATGGACGGTGGTGCGCAAGCAAGTTCTAAACCGATATATCAGTTTTTTATTCAAGGTGCAAAAGCATTAGAACCTAATTATGCTTCATTCATTTTGCCAACACGCTGGTATGCCGGTGGAAAAGGTTTAGATGAATTTAGAGAAGAAATGCTTAATGATGAACATATAGCAATTTTACACGATTGTTTAACGCCTGAGCAAATTTTTCCTAATACAAATATTCGTGGCGGTGTATGCTGGTTCTTATGGGATAAGGAATATGATAACAAAACTAATTTAGTTAGGGTTGTTACTCATGCCAATAATAAAATTATTGGTGATAATATGCGGCCGCTTAAAATAGACGGACTAGATATTTTTATTAGAAATCCATTATCGGTAAATATTATCAATAAAGTTTTCAGTGATACAAATTCGCAATCTATAATGGAGTATGTTTCACCTCGTAAACCTTTTGGATTAGAAGGATTTTTCAACAAAACAGAAAAATTTAAGTATAACAAAGATGAGTTACAAAATCCCATTGTGTGCTA
>JAMPGS010000204.1 GCA_023663815.1 Clostridium sp. | reverse complement strand
TGTGTCCGCTTTTTCCGGATGATTTGGGTGGACGCCGTGAGCATTATCCGCCGAAATCATAAAGCTCCCCGCCAACATCTGAAGATAGGCGCTTCCCGTTTTTCCAAGAGCTTCCCCTGCCCTTGACAGGACGTCCGCAAGAAAAGTGGAGCCCGCCCCCTGCTTTGTGTGGCTGCCCACCTCCTCATTGTCAAAAACGGCTAACACAGGAATTGTTTTTTCCGGCTCCGCCGCGAGAAAGGCTTCCATGGACGCGAAAACGCACTCCAAATCGTCCAGCCTTGGAGAAATCATTAACTCCCCGGAAATCCCCGCCAGCTTTCCCTTTTCCCTGACGTACAAAAATAAATCGCTGCCTAAAATTGCCTCCTCGCATACCCCGGCACAGGAAGCAACCTTTTCCATCAAGATACTGCCTTCCTCCTCTTCCTCCCACGCGCTCATAAGGGGCTGCAAATCCACCTGCGGGTTGTAGGAGAGAGCCTTGTTCATCTCCCTATCCATATGGATTGCCAGATTGGGGATAATCAGCAAATCCTCGTCGATACTGACCGTCCGGCTCTCAAGCCCGTTTTCCCCGCGGCAAATCACCCTGCCTGCCACAGAAAGGCATCTGTCAAGCCATGATGCGTAAATCATTCCCCCGTAAGGCTCCACATTCAGCTTGACATAATGGTCCTCAACGGGAATCTCCGCCTTCGTCTTGACCTTAAAGGCAGGGGAATCGCTGTGAGATGCCGTAATATGGAATCCCTCCGCCTCCTGCTCCGGCAATTTAAAAGCAATCAGGGAGGAATCGTTTCTCTTTACAAAATATCCCTTTCCCCTTTTCAGCTCCCAGCTTTTATTTTCCCTAAGCTCCGTAAATCCTGCTTCCGCAAGGCATTTTTCCACATTTGCCACCGCGTGGAAGCTGCTTACACTTTTGTCGATAAAATCAAGGCATTTTTCCGCCGTCTCAAAAGCTTCTTTTTTCATTATCATTTCAATTTAATCTCCATTCTTACTCAGCCCGCAAATTGAATACAACACAAGCGAGGCCTATCTGTTCTTTGAAGAAGAACCATGCCGCCCCAGCGAAAGGTTTATTCCCCGCTGCCTGCGGCGAGATTTTTGACTTTCATAGTATCTAGTATCCCCCGCCAGCCTCTTCCTCTAATTCCGCGCTTTCGCACACTCCCTGCGGTACAGCTCCGCCACGGCCTCCGGATTTTTATAAGCGTTATAATCTACGCCGTCCGCCTGGAAAATGCCCGCCGTGATTGTCATGGGATTGCGCTTTGCAATTTCGTTCACAAGCCATGGGCCAAAGGGCTCGAAGCATCTGAAATATTCTCCCTTTCCGCTGCTCTTCACATAATAAATCCCCTGATAATGGCCGTACAGCTCCTTGGGCTCAAACCACATGGCGGCGATATCCACAAAGCGCATGATATCTATGGTAATCGTATCCGGCGCTTTAAACCAGTGAGCCGTAATCAGCCCCGTCTCAAGGGCATGTTCTTTCCTGAGCTCGTTTACATTTTGGGGAATGGGCGATTCCTCCCAATATTCATTATGGATTACTATGGTGCTGTTCATTCTGCTTTCGCGGTTAAATTCCTGTATTTCCTCCAACGTGTAATGGTTTCTTTCCGCCCAGCTTTCCGCAACAGACTGCCCGATTTGGCTAAACATCTTAATTCCCCAGATAAGGCACGCAACGCCCGCTATCACAACCGCCGCCGAAATGGCAATCCAAGTAATCCGGCTGTCATAAAGAATCTCTAAAAACAAATAATGGGCGATTCCCATAACGATAAAGGCAATTCCTAAGAAAACCAAGCCGCCTCCCTCGTTTTTCCGTTTCCCTTTTTTCATCAAGGTTTCGTCGTCAAGCGTTAAAATTTCCGCAAGATGCTCGTTCATATATCCCCACATAATTTTCCTCCTATTCGTTAATCAATAATACTTTATCCCCAAGGGTCCTGTCGTTGGACACCGGGTTGCCGCTGCAGTTTACGCTTTTTAAGGCTTTCAGCCCTGCAAGGGGCTTTAAATCGGTGATATAGTTCTCCGAAATATCCAGCGTCTCCAAGGCCCCCAGATCCTTTGCAAATTCAAGATCCGTCAGCTCGTTCTCCGCAATGCTTAAGGTCTTAAGCCCCTTTAATTTCCCTAAAAAGTCCATGTGCTTCTTCAAATCCACATCGTCCCAGTCCACGTAGACAATGCCGCCATCCCCGCTGACCTGAACGTTATTGTACAGCACCATCCCGTCCATGAAAAGCTTCTCCATTACTTGATTTTCCCCAATTAAATCGAAGTTAATCTCGCACTCCATGCCGCTGATGTTGAGTTCCTTTATGGTGCCGCTGTTAAAGGCCCATGAAATATCGTCATAGGTAGCCATCCCCTGCAAATCCAGCTTTTCAAGAGCCGGGAACTTCGCCGCAAAGCTTAAGTCCTGTCCTGTGGAGACAAAATAGTGGCAGGTCAGGCTCTTTAATTTCGCAAGCCCCGACAAATCCACGCCGGACGGTATGGTGCAGCCCTCCAATCGAAGCTCCCTAAGCTCCGTCAAATTCCCCACAAAGCTGCAGTCCTCAAAATAGGTTAAGGACAATTTTTCAAGCTGCCCCATTTTGCTTAAATCGGGCTCCGGGCAATCATAGGCAAGCTCAAGGGAGAGCTCCTTCAAATTTTCAAGGCCCGTCACGGCCTCCATATCCCGCAGCTCCCCGCAGCCTCCTATGGTAAGAGCCGTAAGCTGCGGCAGCGCCTCCAATCCCTCCAGAGAAATCATACTTCCGTCTACAATCGTAAGGCTTTGCAGGTTCTTCAGCCCCTTAAGGAAATCCAGCGTTTTCAAATTTTCTGCCTGCAAAGACAATTCCACAAGATTTTCCATGGCTCCAAGGACGGAAAAATCATTTATCTCAGGAAGTCCCTCAAAGGTCAGTCTTTTCAGCTTCGGAAGCTGGACAACAGGTTTTAAATCCTCCAGCTCGCAGTATTCCACATACAGCGTTTCAAGCTCCGCAAAGTCTCCCAAACCCTCCAAAGTATCCGCCCCGGCGTTAAACCGCAGCTCCTTAATCAGCCCCGTATCCTCTAAGGCGGCGGCCGCCTCCGCAGGCGTGCCAAAATATCCGCCGATGCTTTCCAGCTTCAGTCCTTTAATATCCTCGGCGTCAATTAATTGATTAATGCTAAGCTTTTTTAAGCCGGTAAAAAGATACAGGCTTTCCTTTCCCAGAGCCATATCGCGGGGCAGGGGCACCCATGTAAGCTCCGCGCCCTCCGTCTCCGGGGCGTCAAAGCTCCACCCTATCCATAAATTGTCGATATCCCCTTTTGTTTCCAGCCACTGAATCTTGGCAAGCTCCTCCTTGGAGACAGTTTCCGCAGGCTTTCCGAACACGTAGGAGACCATTTCGCCCAAAGCCCCCGCAGGAGACGTAAA